>JAGFJD010000535.1 GCA_024102975.1 Phaeodactylibacter sp.
GCCAGCCTTTAAAGGCAGGCAGGTTCGCCTGGATTTCCTTCCAGGCCCAATCGTTGCCCCCTTTTGCGTACCTTTACTGCTTCAAGGTCGCCTTGCCTCCTATCGGCTAGCGCCCTGGGGTGGCGGGAAGGGGTTTATTTTTTTGGTATACCCCTACAATAGGGGATTTATACCTCCTCCGCTACTTTTCAATGAACTTTTATCAACGGCCCTGTTACATCACACTCTTATATTGACAGCCCACCGAGAAGCCGAACTATATATGCTGAGCAATAATGTACTTTATGCATCCCTGCTTATACTGCTGGGCATCGACCTGGGGTACACGTTTATGCAGCAGTACGCCCTGCCGCTCGACGGCGACCTTGCGCCAATCGTTGTGCCCTCGGAGAAGTACGAAGCCGTGATGAGCAGCCCCTTCGGCTGGAAGGCCATCCGGCAGGATACCGCCTACGCGGGGGCCAACCGCTTTTTCGTCCACTGGGGGATGTACCATTATTTCCGGAATGTTCCACTGGCGCTTCAACGGATAGCCAGCCCAATTGACAGTGCTTACCTCTCGGCAGCATTACTGAAGACGGCCTTCCATGCCGTGCTGCTCGGGCTGCTGGCGCTTTACATCGGAAGGTTTCTGTCGCTTCCCTTTAGCTGCTGGCTGCTCCCCGCCATCCTGGTGGCGCCCTTGTTCCAGTCGGCGGGCTATTACGCCAATTTGATGGCTGTGGTGGAAGGCGCTCCCACCTATGCCTGCTTCTATGCTTTTCCGGCTATTTTGCTGTTGCTGTATTATTACCCGGCCTACCGGGCGTTTGTCCGGGGGCAACCCGTCTCGCTGGGTTGGGGCGGCCTGGCCGGGGTTTTCATCCTGGCCGTGGTGCTGCCGTTTACCGGGCCGCTGGTGCCCGGCATCGTTTTAGTGCTGTCTTTATTGATGGGGTTGAGCTGGGGCCACCGGTTTTTCATCGGGGGAGGGAAAGAAGCCGAAGCGGGCCTTTTCCATCAGCTTCCCGCCGGTTATTGGGCGTCCATGGCAGCGTTGAACCTGCTATGCCTTTATTCGCTCTACATTGGCACTTTCAACATTGAGCAGAACGATACTGTGAGCCTGTTCGATCGGTACGCCAAACTGCCGGAGGGGCTTTTCCACCAGTTCACCCGAAAACCGGGCCCGGCTGTTTTGTTGCTGATGATACTGGCCAATGCACTGTTGTTGCATTACAAAGTAAAAAATGAACACGCCCGGCAGGCGCTGCGCATCCTCGGATGGATCGGCCTGTTCAGCTTCATCTACATCCTGTTGCTGCCCCTGGGCGGCTACCGGGACTACCGGGCGCTGATCATCCGGCGGGATACGATCCTGCCCATCCTGCTGGCTTTGTTTTATTTCTGGGGCCTGTCGGCTACGCTGCTGATGCTGTATGGAAAGCGGAAGTGGGCCTCCTTCGCCGAGGCTTCGGCGGCTAAAAGAAGGTGGAAATCGAAAATCAAAAATCATCCATCCCAAATCAAAAAAGGCACCTGGCCCTGGTACTCCGGGCTGGCCATTGCCGTGTTCCTGCTCTTCACCCTGGCCGACGAACCCAACTTTGAAGCCAATGCCTGCCAGCGGGCGGCATTTGAGCAACTACAGGAGGCTACTTCGGATGTCGTCAGGCTGAGCGATGATTGCCTGGTGCTGGCGTGGGCGCCTGTCGATGATCCGGCGTATTCCAGGTTGCCGTGTGAGCTACTGGCTTTGTGGGGGGTAGTGGCGGAGGGGCGGCGGTTTTATCAGGAGTGAAGATCAGCGCTTAAACTCCTGCAAATTCGTCGACACCCCAAAGTGGTTCAGCCCGCCTCCCAGGTGGAAAGCCGAATACCCATAGTCGATCCGAAACCGGTTGACCTTGATGCCGGCGCCGAAGGAGAAGCCCGCCAGGCTGCCAAAGTTGTCGACGGACAGCTCCTTGCGCATGAAGTGGTTGTAACCGAAACGCAGGCGGAAGTTTTCCTTTTTTCCAAACAGGAATTCACCATTGAAGACGAAGTGGCGGGCAAAGTTATCAAACCAGATGCTGCTGCGGCTCCGCTCGGTGTCCACCTCGCCGAAAAAGAGGGTAGAGGGCTCGGCGTTGGGGTCGTCGTAGAGGATGTTCCAGCGGTTAAAGTGGCGGTAGATGACGGAGAAGCGGAAGGGCAGGTAGCGCAGGCGCTTGGAAACGCCAAGTTGGATCTCGAAGGGGAGGGGCTCCGGATTGTCCTCCTGGTAGGTAGTCAGCTGGGTGCCGATGTTGCGGAAGACGACGGTGGCGGTGAAGTTGCCCGATGTATCGAAGTAGACGCCCGCCAGGTCGGCGGCCAGGCCGAAGGAGGAGTAGCCTTCCAGTTGGGAAGTAATGGCTTTCAGGTTGGCGCCCAGGGCCAGGCGATCGTATACCTGTTTGCTTGCCCCTACGTTGATGGCGTATTCGGCAGCTTTGAAGGTGCCCAGTTGCTCCCCCAGTTCATTGGTCTGGTCGAAGGTGCCGTAGCTGATGTACTGCACGCCGCCGTGGCCGGTCAGCCCTGCCTTGCCGACGTGGTGGGCGTAGCTGGCGTAGCCGTGGCTGATGCCCGCCACGTGGAAGCTATGGCTGAAGGCCAGCTGCTGGTGCATGCTTTCGTTGAGCAGAGAAGGGTTGGCCAGGGCCAGGTTGGCGTCGTCGTCGCGCACGGTGATCAGGTTGCCGCCCAGGGCCGATACCCGCGCCGAGGGGGAAAGGTTGAGGAATTCATAGGTGTTGATGCCGCCGATCTGAGCGGCGGCGGAGTGGGGGGCGGCGAAGACCAGAAGCAGAACGGCAAAGGCCAACTGGTTTTTGATTTCTGATATTCGATTTTTGATTTTTGATTTTTCGCAGAACCGCCGAACACCGGAAACCGAACACCGGAAAACTGCAACGCCATCCAACCAAGAGCGTAGCCTTCTATTCATATTTTAGGTTTATTTATCCTGTTAATCCTGTTAATCCTGTCTACAGCCCCCCTCAATCTCCCCGAACCACCTTCGCCTCTGGCTACGGCGGTCAATGAGGGGGGGAAGTGGCTCAAACAGAGCCTGCCCCCAACCCTGTCTACCTCTGCTGATTCTGTTAATCTTGTCTCTTCTGTCAATCCTGTTAATCCTGTTCCGCTTCCAGCTCGTCCGCATTGTCCACCTTCCAGATGGTCCGGCAGATACCGTCCTCGCAGTTCATGGAGCGGATGTGCTCGCCGGCCAGGCTGAATTTTTTCAGCAGGCCGTTCTCTTCGCCGTTCCGGTAAGTGCCCTCGGCCCTTTTATTGCCGTTCTGATAATATTCCACGAAGGGGCCGTTCTCGGCATTCTCCGCAAAGGTAACCACTTCCTTCAATTCGCCGCCCGGATAGTAGCTTTTCCACTCGCCGTACATGGCATTGGCTTCGTATTGCCCTTCCGTATTCAGCTGCCCATTGTCGTGATAAGACCGGTACGGGCCTTCAAAAATACCCATCCGATAGGTCTCGACGATCTCCGTATCCCCGTTTTCATAATACAGGATGCGCAGCCCGTCCAGCGTGTCGTTGGTATAATTTGCTTCTTCGACTTTCGATCCGCCGGAGGTAAATTTCTCGTATTTCCCGTGCCGGGCAAAGTCCGATTTCTTTCGTTCGTACTTTTCAACATACCCGTAACTGTCTTCCGCTTCTACCCGCTCGACATTGCTCTGGCAGGAAAAAAGGGACGCCAGCAAACAACAGATAAGGACGATATTCCGGGACATAATAAATTGATCTTTGTTCGTAAAGGATTCGGTTCAGGCTACGGTGGTTTTCAGACAGGATTTACAGGATTTACAAGATTGATTATACTATTCGACACTGCCCGCCGTTCCCAAATCCCTGAAAAATCAGGAAATATATTTTGAAATACCCGAAAAATGAACACCTCTTGTCATCCCGCAAAGCCAAACAAGACCTGTCAATCCTGTTAATCCTGTTAATCCTGTCTAAAAAAAACGCTTCACATCCTGTCTATTAACGCATTTTCCATCCTTAGATTATACCCCTTCCTGCCCGTGTTTTGACGGGAAGGCGGCCTTTTTGGGGAGCGCGGGCCAGCCCATGAATTTAAAAGTAGTGGAGTAGTATAACAGACCATCCCCCGTCACCCCCCCGTCAATTTCCCCTCCAGCTTCAGGCAACGAAAGCCACCCCCGTCAGCGTTCTATAAATAAGATACAGGCACCCACCACACTAGAATATCCCCATTTCAGCAGCTTTTTCCCGAAGAAAGCCCTAATTTAAACTGTTATGAAGCGATGGTTCCATAATCTGTATTATTCTTTTCCGGTGCAGCTCCTGATCGTGCACCTGCGCAGCAACCACCTGCTGATCGGCACGTGGACCCTGTTCGC
>JAGFJD010000536.1 GCA_024102975.1 Phaeodactylibacter sp.
GCGGGCACGCATGGACCCGAACAGGGCGTCGCCCTGGGGGAGGCCATCCTCCTGGCCATAAACCGAATACAGGAAAAAAAGAAACAGCAGGGATAAAACGGAACGTTGCATGATATGGATAGACAAAATGAGTGAGTGAATGAATGGACGAATCTTGCCTGACAGTACATACGGCTTTACCCGGAAGAACCCGTGGCGAAGACGGGGAGGGAGGGAGGGAAATTGTACCTGGTTTCAGGATTGATGGTATTCCGGTATTGCGGTTACCTGATGCAGGCCTGCGGTTAAGCCCGGCCCGGCCTTCAGAAGCACCTGGCCGCAATACCGACCTGCCTGCCTGCCTGCCTGCGGTGAGCCCGCCTGCTCAGCCGCAGGCAGGCAGGAAAACCATAAACCCGGAATACCTTAAGCATTGCCCGTCTTTACTCATCCCCGGATAAAAAGGCCATAAGCTTTTATTCCTTGCTTTCAGCAGGAGCCGGTTCAGGATAGTCAAACATGGCCTTTTCAATATCTGCATTCAGCTCCATGGACTCTACTGCCATGTCATATATCGGTTGCCCCTGAATTTTCTGGGAAATGCTGAATGGGAAGTAAATCCCGTCCACCTCCTGGTAGTCACTGAAGTAGGTTTGAGAGGGTTGCCCCTTCATCGGCCCGGCCTTGGCATATTCTTCCTGCATGATGGGTACAAAGGACTCTTTGTCAAAGTAGTAATAGCTGAAATTTTCCTCTTCTTTGCCGTCCACTACAATTGGTTTTTTGACCAGCTTAACCTTTAAGCAAGCGGTGCCTTCTATTTCTTCTTCCCCTTCCAGCGAAATGGCATATCCTTTTTCCGTGTATCCGAGAAAAGAACTCATGAAGTCCATCTCATTCTTCATGATCGCGGACTGCTCTGCGTCCCATTTTTCGGCTTCCATGGTCATGAAGTTGGTCGACCAGCCCTCTTCGCCGTTAAAGGCCATCTGAGTGATCTCCTTGCCCTGGAATACCATATCCATACGCATCAGGCCCGGGGCCTTCTGGTACATAGTGACAGGCAGTTCCATGCCCTGCGCTTTAGCTTTGCCGGTCAGTTTAATACTGCCGACGGATTTCAGTTGCTCCTTGCCGCCTATGGCTTCCAGGTAATTGTCGATAATCTCTTCCGCTGTCTGGGCATTGAGCACCTGAAAGCTAAACAGAAGAGACAGCGAGGCGAGGATAAAAAAAGTCTTTGTCATAGTTAATTTGGATTTTGATCAGTTATTCGGAAAAGCAGGCCGAATTTAGGAATTGAACAATTGAACTGCCAATTTTTTCGGCCGACGCAGGCCGGCAGCCCCTGAACCGATATTTCCCTCCTCCATCCAACCTGTTTCCGGCACGAGAACAAAGTTAGATTATTGTAAATAATAGCAAAACTATTTTTTAAAAGAGGTTTATTTGTATTGATCATAGTTTTATGTATATTGCGTTTTTACTCCGGGAGTAGTCGGGCAGAGAAAGCCTTAGTGACAAAGCCTCCTTAGTTTTACTGTAAAGGCATACAGAAATGCTTAAACTACTGTTAGCACAAACTTCATGCTCCGCTTCCGGGGCAATGGGCCGGTATTTCCTGGATTTTGCTGAAGATGTGAATGCGGATGCTACTGTACTTCGCAAAAACAACCGCAAAGAGGGAAAAACAGGCCAGCCGGGAAAAACAAGGCCCGGCATAGCAGGTTGGATTTCCGGGAGGTTTGCTCAACCGGAGAATTCCGGGACGGATATTTTCCGGGAAGCAGTGGAGTCAAGCCGGCTTTTTTCCTACGACCTGGTCATAGCCGGCAGGGAGAGCAAGAGGAAGTGGTCATGGAAAAGGCAGAATCGCGGGCTTGTCCGGAAATCCTGGGCTCCCGTGTTGTTGATTCCGGAGAAAGCAGTATTCAGGCCATTGAAAAATGTGTTGCTGTTTAACAACCCAGCGATTGTTTCAGGGCAGCCTATCCTAAGTAAATTTGCCGGTTTTTGGGGGCAGCAATATTTCAGGCGGCCGGCCATAGCTGAAACCGGCTGCGCATCCAATTATTACATGCGCCGTTTCGACGAGACTGGCTATTCCTTTTTTCCCGGGCTGGAAGCCAATCGCCTAAGCCGATACATCCGGGAGAATGAGATAGGGTTGATAGCGGTTGCGCAGGCGAACAGAGAAGACAGGTCAATCCTGGAACACCTGCCGGTTCCGGTCCTTGCTTTCAACTCCCGGAATATGATTTTGCCTCAACCGAAAAGCCGGAATTCTGTTATGTTTCCCCTCCCGGAAACACACCGTATCAAAGAAGCGCCATAGAAGCATTTGAAGTTTTACTCTTTTATAATAAAGCTTTACTTTTTATAAAAAAGGCAAAACATTTATTTTTTCCAGGCGTTACCTCTTATCGGGATATTGAAAGCACAACATCTCAGGCCCTCTTATCGTTCGGCCTGCCATCTTGAATTTAAAAACTGGATTGACCATGGTAACCAATTCTGAAACTACTGCAAGACCCAACTATTTCAAAAACCTGAAGTACGACTTACCGGCAAGTATCGTGGTTTTTCTGGTGGCTCTTCCACTCTGCCTTGGTATTGCATTGGCTTCGGGGGCACCCCTGTTTTCAGGGATCATCGCCGGAATCGTCGGAGGCATAGCTGTCGGATTTGCGAGCGGCTCGCAGATCGGGGTAAGCGGCCCGGCTGCCGGCCTGGCTGTGATCGTATTAACGGCTATTCAGGACCTGGGCACGTTTGAGATTTTTCTTCTGGCGGTAGTGATCGCCGGCATATTCCAGATGTTGCTGGGCTTTGCCAAAGCGGGCATCATCGGTTATTATTTCCCCTCTTCGGTGATCAAGGGAATGCTGTCCGGTATCGGGATCATTATCATCCTGAAGCAAATCCCACACGCGTTGGGCTATGACAAAGATTATGAAGGGAACCTCTCCTTCGCGCAACCTGATGGACACAATACGCTGTCGGAATTATATTACATGCTCGATTTCGTCAGCCCGGGCGCTATCGTCATCGCCCTCCTTTCGCTGGCGATCCTGATCTTATGGGAACAGCCGTTCATGAAGAAGCGGTCTTTTACCCAGATCGTTCAGGGGCCGCTGGTGGTGGTCATACTGGGCATATTGCTGAATCTGGCATTTCAGTCTATGCCGCAGTTCGCCCTCCGGGTGGATCAGATCGTCAGTATCCCCGTGGCGGATAGCCTGGCCGGTTTTTTCGGCTTATTTACCTTCCCGGACTTTAGCCAGATCGCCAACCCGCAGATATACATCACAGCTATGACCATAGCGGTAGTGGCCAGCCTGGAAACCCTGCTTTGCGTAGAAGCAACAGACAAACTTGATCCTCATAAGCGCGTCACGCCCACCAACCGGGAACTCAAAGCCCAGGGCCTCGGCAATATGCTCTCCGGCCTGGTCGGCGGATTGCCGGTCACCCAGGTGATTGTCCGCAGCTCGGCCAATATACAATCGGGCGGGCGGACCAAGGCCTCGGCCATCATCCACGGCTTCATCCTTCTGATTGCCGCCATGAGCATTCCGCACGTGCTGAACCTGATCCCCCTCTCCAGCCTGGCAGCCGTCCTCTTCGTGGTGGGTTACAAGCTGGCCAAGCCGGCCTTGTTCAAAAAAATGTACCAACAGGGGAGAACCCAGTTTGTCCCATTCATGGTTACTATCCTGGGCATCGTCTTTACCGATTTGCTGGCCGGCATTGGGATGGGTCTGGTCGTGGCTATCTTCTACTTGTTGTACAACAACTACAAGAAGCCTTACTTCTTCTACCCCGAGAAGCACGAAGAAGGGGCGCCCATCCGTTTCGAACTGGCCGAGGACGTAACCTTCCTCAACAAAGCCAGCATTCTGCAAACCCTCAACCACCTGCCTGAAAACTCGAAAGTGATCATCGACGCCACCAACACGGTCGATATCGACCTGGACGTGGTTGAGATCATTGAGGATTTCCGCGAGAATGCAAAATATAAGAATATCGAGCTGGAAATCAGAGGCCTTTATGACGAGAAGAAATCAAAGGAATCTGTCCGGGATTTCACGCAACTGGTCCGCAATGGCAATGGGAACGGTTCCAAAGATAAACTGGCGCTGCAGGGTTAAGCGCCAGCCTGGATTTTAGATCTTCCATAAAACTAACTGGAGTTGTTCCTCCTCGGGGGGCAACTCCAGTGTCATTTTCACGGCCGGGGCCGGGCATTGTGGCAAAATTTGCTTATCCCCGGGTTCAAATGAACCCAACTATACTGGCGAACGCGTGGTTTTGTCAGGAGCAAAACCAGAGATGCCAGTATATACTGACCCGGCGGGTTTTGTAGTCGACAAAACCTACCGTGCGTCAGTATACATGAAAAAACCGGAACGCCGTTTGACCCTTCCTGCCGTGATAGCCGTTGGCATGGGAGGGATGCCGGCAAGCGCCCTGCTTTGCGCTGCCCCTGGCCATTAACGAATAGCGGCCTCCCTTTCTCTTTTTTTCTTCAACCAGTCCTTCTCCGACAGGGCGCCGAGGTCAGGGCGAAGTTCCGGAAGAGCAAAATGAAGGCCTTCAAAGATATTGTTCGCCATCTCTGCCGTGGCCTCCCTTTTTGCATCCTTTTCCAGTGGAAGCCGCTCTTTCCCGTTCAGTTCAACATAGGGTTCTGCCTCATCCGGAAAGGCAATCAGGACGTCTCCGGCCTTAATTCGCAGAACCCGGCTGGCAAAAGCATCTACCTGAAAGAGAACAAAGGACTCCAGTCCGGTGAAAACGTACCGGAAGGTGCGTTTGCCTCCTGTTTTTTTATAGGCGCCTTCCACAAAACCATTGAAAATACGCTCTTTAAACCGAAAATCGGATACTGCATCCGGCATGCGGGGCTGGAGGTTGATCGCCTGGCCAGTTGCTTCCGGGCGGATGCCCAGGAAATATTCATACCACACCCGCAGGTATTCCGCATTGGACCAGGCCTGCAGAAAAGTTCCGGACAACCTGGGCCAATCGGCGCCTGGGCGGGGCAGGGCGTCCGTATTTTCGCTCAGGCTGCCCACTGCTCCCATCTCCAGCGCCATTCGGCTCATATTGCCGAAAAGTCCATAGGCCGTATTTGCCTGGCCGGCCTCCAGAAGGCGTTGCATAGCCACGCCGTTGTTCCAAAGCCAGACTGTGCCATTATGATAGGCGGCATCCTTATGGTAGTATTCCGGATTTTCGTGGTAGGGGTGAAACTCGGGATCCTCCTGGCTAAGAGAAGCAACGCCCCAGGGATAGACAAGCCCTTCCCACACCTTTCTGGTAATCACAAAGCGCAGGCTGTCGTTTTTGATGAAATCCAAAGCGAACAATTGGTTCGGGCGAAGGGAAAAGTCCGGGGATCCATCCTCCCGCAACCGGTCGGCGAGAAATGGCTTTCCCTCCGCGAGAAAGTCGCGGATGAAGTTGATGCGCAATTTTTTGGCGATAGCGATCCAGCGCCCGGCATCTTCTTTTCTGCCCAGATGGTTGGCGAAAAATACGCTGGCCAGCAATTGCTCGTGCCACAGCGCCTGTATGTCGTTGGCGCGGTTGCCGCGAGGCGACCAGGGCAGCTTCTCCTCCGTCGGCACATCAGGGCGGTCAATGCGGGCATCCATCCAGGTATCTGCTGCATCGTGGGCGAGGTAGCCCTTTTCGTCTACCCAGTATTTCAGTACGCCCTCTGTAGCCCTTCTCACCGCGGGATACAACTCGCGGATGATGGCTGTATCGCCGGAATAATCTACATAATCCTTAAGGGCGGCTACAAAGCGCGGCGAACCGTCGGCCGTATTGTAGATAATTTCTCCTGGACGCAGCCGGTTGGGAACGCGCCCATAGTTTGGAGAGCGCTCATCCGTGTTCTGATACCTGGCAAAATCCCGGAGAATATGACGGGCAACTTCGAATTGCCCGGTAACCAGGCAGGCGCCGGGCAGAGAAATGAAAAGGTCTCTTCCCCAGTAATCGTTAAACCAGGGCAGGCCGGCATAGATGCCGTATCCCGTCTGCCGGGTGATGAGTTGATCCATGGTAAGTATATTCCAGCGAATAGCCCGGGTGAGCTGGCTGTCGCCGGATTCAAAGTAGTTGTTTTCGGTGATCAGGCCCTCCATGCGCCTTTGCCGCTGCCCCAGCCAGGCCTCATGATTTTTTCGGGCCTTGGCCAGCAAGCCGGATACCGCCGCCTCGGTGCTGTCCAGAGCGATGAAAAAGCCCCGGGCGCCGGTATCAGCTTGCAGGTAGGCCAGGCTGTCCAGGTCAATCATTTCTGTACCGGCGGAATATCGGGGCGTTATCCCCAGCACCATATCCGGATGCTCGCTATGGCGGAAAAAGGCGACGGCATCTTCGTATTTCGCAAACCGGATGTGCTCGCCGATCAGGGATATCGCCATGGCCTGCCCTTCCTTTGCTTTCAGGCCTACAGATAAAACCCGCTGAAAGTCAAACATGGCAAATTCCTCAACCGCATTGATATATTCCCGGCGAATCAGGTGCGGAAATACAGTGGCAGCGGCCTGCTGCCTGTCCAGTGGTTTCCCATCTACCAGCAGGCTGTAATCCCTGAATACGCGCCGGGTTCGTACATTCCAGCCGGAGAACCAGTCTTCATTCACCGGGGCATGGGTGCGCCCGTAGAAATAGGCGTCCTGCTTATCGGTAAAGGCGTATTCGCGGTTTTCGCCGGGAGGGATCGTCATCCCCAGTTCAAGGAGCAATTGGGCGGCATCCTGCTCCGGCAGCTTTTTTTTATCTGCCGGCTGGCAGGCAGAAAGGGAGAGCAGCAAGGATAAGGGTAGGAAGCAATATTTCATACATCATTTGTTTCCGTAGCGCTTCAACAAAGCAGCAAATTCAAAAACATCCTGAAAGCTGTTATACAAGGGAACCGGCGCGACGCGGATCACGCCGGCCTGGCCGGGCGCGGACGCTCTCCCGTGCAGGTTATCTTCCCGCCAGTCGCTGATGACGCCGTTTGCTTCCAGGTATTTGTAAATCCGTTTGCCGTTTCGGGGGGCATAGATCGATAACTGGCACCCCCGGGCCTGCGGGTCATCAGGAGTAATAATATGGTAGGGCTCCTCCTCCTCCCGGTTAATCTCCCGGATCAGGAACTCCAGGTACCCGGTCAGTTTTTCGCTTTTGGCGCGCAGGGCGGGCATAGTAGCTTGTTGGAAAATGTCCAGGCTTGCTTTATGAACTGCAAAGCTGAGGACCTGGGCGTTGCTCAGCTGCCAGCCGGCGGCGCCCTTCATCGGCTTGAACCCCTTGCGCATAAGGAAGCGCTCCTGTTCGTCGTGCCCCCACCAGCCGGCAAAGCGGGGAAGTTCCGGATTGTTGCCGTGGCGCTCGTGAACAAAAGCGCCGCTGGGCCCGCCCGGCCCGGAGTTGAGGTATTTGTAGCTACACCAAACGGCAAAGTCAGCGCCCCAGTCATGCAACTGGAGCAGGACGTTCCCGGCGGCATGTGCCAGGTCGAATCCGGCATAAGCGCCGGCTCTGTGAGCAGCCTCCGTGATGGCTTTCAGGTCAAAAAACTGGCCGGTGAAGTAATTCACGCCGCCAAACAGGACCAGGGCCGTTTCTTCGCCATGTTTTTCGATGGCAGCCAGAATATCTTCCGAGCGCAGATATTCCTCACCGGCTGGAGGGCTGACTTCGATAATGGCCTGCCCGGGCGCGTATCCATGCCAGCGCACCTGGCTTTCAACAGCGTATTGGTCGGAGGGGAAGGCACTTGCTTCCATTATGATCTTGTAGCGCCCGGCCGTTGGCCGGTAAAAGCTGACCATCATCAGGTGCAGGTTGGTGGTCAGCGTATTCATTACGATCACTTCCTCTTCCTTTGCCCCCACCACATGTGCCGTCTGCGGCAGAAGGAACTTGTGGTATTCCATCCAGGGCATTTCTCCACGGAAATGGCCCTCTACCGCGTGGGTTTTCCAGTGTTCCAGTTCGTGAAGCAGTGCCGCCCGGGCGCTCTTGGGCTGTAGCCCCAGGGAGTTGCCGGTGAAGTAGAGTACGTCCCGGCCGTCGTGCTGCGGGAAGTAAAACTGCTCCCGGAAGGGGCGCAGAGGGTCTTGCCGGTCTTGTTCCTGGGCGTAGGCCAGGGTGGGTTGGTAGGGCATTTTGATTATGAATTGAGGGTAGCCAGAGGCATCTTAAAGCCTGAAAACCAATGATATATTAGAAATCGATTCTCTCTTTTTATAAAATCAGGTGCTGAGCGCAGGCGTTCAACTGTCCTGGAAATTGTTTGGCGAAAGAGATAATTTTGCTAGTGAGCAGGAGAACTTAAGTCTCCTGCTCACTAGCAAAATTAAATTTTCCATCCTGCTTATCATTCAAAACTTAGCGCTATGAAATATCATCCTCATCAAATCTATCACATTTATAACCAAGGCAATAATAGGGAGAAGATCTTCCTCCAGGAAAGGAATTATCTATTTTTCCTGGGAAAAATGCGCAGGTTTCTCCTTCCCCTGGTAGATATTCTGGCTTACTGCTTGATGCCAAATCATTTTCACTGGTTGGTTTATACGCGCCCTGAAGCCTGCTTCCTAAGTAAAGCAGTAAAACCGAGGAAAAAATACCTGCCGGCAGGAGCCTGGGCCAGCCTCCCAAGGGAAGATGACAAACAGCAGGAACTTAGCCATGCTATTGGCACACTGCTAAGGACATACACCCGCGCCATCAATATTCAGGAAAACCGCTCCGGCGCGCTGTTCCGCCCCAAGACCAAAGCCAAGGACGGCTGGATTGACGGATTCATCACCCTGGAAGGAAAACATAAGGACTTATTCTTTCGCCCGGGCAACGATTATGCCCGGCAATGCTTTCATTATATCCATGAGAATCCGAAGGAAGCAAAGTTGGTGAGCAAGGCTGAGGCCTGGCTCTATTCCTCCGCCAGGGATTATGCCGGGCTCAGAAAGAAGAGCTTATGCAACCTGCTTTTGGCAAAAGAACTGCTGGACATACCATTGACATGGCATCGTTAACAGAGCCGGCCAGTACAACTCTTTCAGAACAAACTCCCCTGCTGCGCATAGCTCTGCGGGTTCTCCAGGCCCAGCAACTGGCGCTTCATATCCAGGCCGTAGAAATAGCCCTGAAGGTCGCCGTTCCTGGCAATGCAGCGGTGGCAGGGCACGATGATGGCGATGGGGTTGTGGCGGTTGGCCTGCCCGACGGCGCGCACCGCTTTGGAGTCCCCCAGCTTCTCGGCAATGGCCTTATAGGTGGTGGTGTGGCCGTAGGGCACTTTCAACAGCTCCCGCCACACGGACTGGTGAAAGGCCGGAGCGGCGCCAAAGTCCAGCTTTAAATCAAACTCCTGTCGTTCTCCCCGGAAATATTCGTTGAGTTGGACGACGCAGTCGCGCAGTACCTCCGGAATTGGGCCGGCAGGGCAGGGCTTCTTGTCAACCAGATGAACAGTGCTTATGCCCAGGCTGCTGCCCTGTATTTCGATGCAGCCAAAAGGGGAAAGGAAGTAGGTTTTCTCGACCATGGTGCCACAGTGGAAGGTTCCTTCCAAAAATACGGATTTCTGGCGAAAGATTCATGCCCCCATGAACCCATGAAACAGTGAAACAGCGAACTCCTATTTTCCAAGCGCCTTGATCTTCTCCTCCAGTTCATACTCGTCGCCCGGGACGTAACCGGAGTGGGTATAAACGATATTCCCTTCCCGGTCCAGCAGGAAAGTCTGGGGGATCGTCTGGAAGTTCAGGGCATTGCGGAGCACCTGATTGGCGTCGGAGAGGATGACGAAGGGCCAGCCTTTGGATTCGACCATGGGCTTCACCTTGGCGAGGGCGCGCTGGGTGTCCATCGTGATGGCCACCAGTTCCATGTCATAGGCTTCCTGCCATTCGTCGTAGAGGTCGGCAATGGCGTCCAGTTCTTTTTTGCAGGGAGAGCACCAGGTTGCCCAGAAGCTGATGACGGTGATCTTGCCGTTTTGGGCATATTCCTGAATATCGACAGATTGCCCGTCCAGCGTTTTGACCTCAGCCGAAGGGATGCTCTTTTGGCCAAAAACCATAATGGACAGGAAAACGAAGGCGATTGTGGTTAGTGCTTTCATACGAATATTGTAGTTTTATTTTGCGCCTGCAAAGGTAAGGAATCCTTCCTGCCTGCAGCACACATCTTTGTTTTTTGAATGACTATCTTAGCCAAAAATTTTTTTATCCCCTGAATTCAAAGGATAATTGTAGGAATTTTGGGCAACCGGGCCTTTTTTTTGACGTAAAAAGCTGAAAATTGTAACATCGTTCAGTACAGAAAGGCCTTTACGCGAGATTTTGCATTAGCCAGAAAAGCCGAAACCGGAAATACCGAACAAATGAGAAACCTGAAGGCACTAATCTACTGCTTCATGCTCCTGGCATGCGCTCTGCCGGCGGTGGCACAGGACAGCGACGGCGGCCGGATATCCGGCAACCTGGAAACGAACGCCAATTTCTTCATTCGCGACAGCCTCATCGGGGCTGCCAATACGCCTCAATACGACCGCCAGCTATACGGCGCCGACGCCTGGCTCAACCTCAGCTACAGCAACTGGGGCTTCGACTTCGGCCTGCGCTTCGACCTGTTCAACAACTCCAACCTCCTCAACCCTACCGACTCCTATACGGATGAAGGCATCGGCCGCTGGTACATCCACAAGAGCATTCAAAAACTGGACATCTCGGTTGGCTACCTCTACGACCAGGTCGGCAGCGGCATCATCTTCCGCGCCTTTGAAGAACGCCCCCTGCTCATCGACAACGCCCTCTTCGGCGCCCGCCTGGGCTATGAAATCCTGCCGGATTGGAAGATCAAGGCCTTTACCGGCCGGCAAAAGCAACAGTTTGACGTATACGGCACCGTGATCAAAGGCATCAGCATCGACGGCTACCTAAGCGGAGGGGAAGGTGCCAACTGGGCTATTGCCCCCGGCTTCGGCGCCGTTAACCGCACCCTGGACGATGCCTCGATGAACTCGGTGGTGGCTACCATCAATACCTATATTAAAGAAGAAGCCTTTGTGCCGAAATACAACACCTATGCCTTCTCCGTTTTCAATACGCTGACCGCCGGCGACTTTACCTGGTATGTGGAAGGCGCCTACAAATCCAAAGACAACCTCAATGACCCATTCGGGGAATTGACCATCAACGACAGCACGGTGATCGGCGACCGGCTCTTCCTCGCCTCCGGCTCGGTTGTTTATTCCAGCCTGAGCTATGCCAACAAGGGCCTCGGCATTACCCTGGAAGGCAAGCGTACCGAAAACTTCGATTTCCGCACCCGCCCCCAGGAGCAGCTCAACCGGGGGCTGATCAACTTCCTGCCGCCTATGGCGCGGGTCAATACTTACCGGCTGAACGCCCGCTACAACGCCGCCACCCAGACCCTGGGCGAACAGGCCTTCCAGGCGGATATCCGCTACAATTACAAACGAAAGCTGGGACTTAACGTCAATTTTTCCAACATCAACACCCTCGACAAAGAAAACAGCCTCCTGTACCGCGAAGTATATACCGAAGTATCTTACAAGCACAAACGCACCTGGACGCTCCTGGGCGGCGTGCAGGTCCAGCGTTATAACCAGGAGGTTTTCGAGTTTAAACCCGACGCGCCAATCGTGGAAACGACAATCCCCTACTTCGACTTTTTGTATAAATTTGACCGAAAGAAATCTATTCGTTTCGAAGGGCAATACATGGCCACCGGAAAGGATGAAAAAGGGGTCAAACACGACTACGGCAACTGGCTCTTTGGCCTTGTTGAATTCAGCATTGCCCCGCACTGGACATTCACCGTGTCGGATATGTACAACGCCGATCCGGGGAAGAATTCTCCGGTTGATGCTGATACGGGGGAAAAGCTCCGGCTTCATTACCCGCGATTCGACGTTTTCTACACCCACCGGGCCAACCGCTTTTCCCTAAGCTACATCAAGCAGGTGGAAGGCGTCGTTTGCACCGGGGGAATCTGCCGGCTGGAACCGGCGTTCAGCGGCGTGAAATTTACGGCAAATTCGAGCTTTTAACGCGCAGGGAAGGGGTTCCGGCGCTGTCAGGAGGTATTGACAACCGGCGGGCAACTTCGTTCCTGCAGCAATACAAGCAATCTAAAACATTAAGAAATGAAAAATCTGATTTCCCTGTGCCTTCTCCTTTCAAGCCTCCTCTGGCTGGGCTGCGAAGAGATTCCCCCTGAAATAAATCCCAGGATGGGCGGTGAAAACCCCGTCGAGGTTACCCCTGTGGACAGCCAGCAGCGGCAGGTATTGATCGAGGAATTTACCGGTGTGCGCTGCGTCAATTGCCCGGCAGGCAGCGCAGCGATCGAGGGGCTGCTCGCCGATCACGGCCAGCGCCTGGTGGCCATATCCATCCATGCCGGCTCTTTTGCGCCTCCCTACCCGGGCAGCGAGGACTTTCGGACGGATGAGGGGACAAACCTGCTGAGCTACCTGGGCGCCCCTCTGGGCTATCCAACGGCGGTCGTTAACCGCAAAAAGTTCGAGGGAGAGTTCGACCTGCAACTCGGCCGCACGCAATGGCCCGGCTTCATCGTCGACGAATTGGGGGCACCCCCCAAAGTGAAAATCGATATCCAAAATGCCTACAGCGACGAAGACCGCAGGCTGGAGGTGAAGGTAACCTTGTACGTGGAAGAAAATATCGGCGAAGAGGAAGTGCATATCAGCGTGGCCATCACCGAGAATGACATCCCGGAACTGCAGCTGACCCCTTCCAGCGGTACGCCAGACCCCAACTACAAACACAAACACGTCCTGCGCGACATGCTGACCACCTACAATGGCGACCCCATCGACGAAGCCCTGACGGCGGGTGCCGTCATCGAAAAAAACTACACGATGACACTGCCCACCGGCTGGGTTGCTGAAAACTGTGAGGTCGTCGCATTCGTCAACCTCGACGGAGACAACAAAGAAGTATTGCAGGCACACCAGGCCGGAGTGACTGAATAACCCGGATTTTATGAAATCCATTGCCATTATCCTGGGCAGCGCCTTTTCGGCGGAATCGCTGAAAGAATACGAATTGTCTGAAGAGACGATCGCCACCTCTTTCGGCGATCAGGCCCTTTACAGAATAAAGGGCGTGGACCGGCCGGCGTACCTGCTTTTCCGCCACGGCTTGCCGCATGCCCTGCTGCCCAACCAGGTCAACTACCGTGCCCAGGCCGCCGCCCTGAAGCAGGTCAACTGCGGCGCCCTGCTGGTGACCAGCTCGGTGGGCGTCATGGATAAAGCCCTGCCCCTTTACCGGCCCATGCTTATCGATGACCTCATCATGCTGGACAACCGCCTGCCGGATGGCAGCACCTGCACGATGTTCGAAAAACCGGCTCCGGATCATGCGCATCTGGTACTGACGGAAGGCCTCTTCTCCCGGCCGCTGCGGCAGCACCTCCTCGACATTGCCGGCGGCCTGATAGCGGCGCCGGGCAGGGAAGTGATATTCGCGTACGCCGGCGGCCCCCGAGGCAAAACCGCCGCAGAGAACCGCATGTGGATCAGGATCGGCGCCAACGTGAATTCCATGACCGTAGCCCCGGAAATCGTGCTCGCCAACGAGATGGGTATTCCCTGCGCCGGCCTAGTGATCGGGCATAAATATTCCGTCCCGGGATATTCCAACCCCGATGAGGCGGGCGTCTCCGAATCCCTGGACCGCAGCCGGGAGGCTACCCGGCAAATCCTCCTTCGATTTATTGAACGGGGGCAACCGGTGGAATTCGGAAACCTCCTCTACAGGTTTCATTGAAGACAAGCCATGGCTTTTTCAGGCACAGAAGACATCCTTGCTTTCGTTTCCGGTGCCATTCCCGGTTTCCTGCCCGCCGGGAAGATAGAGGAACTCTCTGGTGGCAACCTGAATCGCGTGTGGCGGGTATCAGGGAGCGAATATTCCCTGGTCGTCAAGCATGCCCCGCCGTATGTTGCCAAAGCCCCGGACATCCCGCTCGATCCCCGGCGGATCATCCTGGAGGCCGCCGCGCTCCGCCTGTTCGACAAACCACCCTTAAACTCGATCGTTTCCGAACGCCTCCGGCCGCCCCGGTTGTTGCATGCCGATGAGAACAGGCATGCCATCATTCTGGAGGACCTGGGCAACCTGGACTCCCTGGACGAGGCGGAAAACATCGGAGAGGATACGGGCACCAGGCTCGGCGCGTTTCTCGCCCGGCTTCATGGCCTGACTGCCGGCGACGAGGCCATTGCCGCCTCCATCAACAACAGGGGCATCCAGCAGTCCCGACTGGATGTCCAGTACGCCCGGGTTGGGGAAATGCTTGGTAATTATGGTATTCCTAATTCAGCCGAACTCGGCGGGAAAGCCCGGAAGCTGGGAGAAAAATACCTCGCCAAAGGCAGGTGCCTGATCATGGGCGACCTCTGGCCCCGCTCCATTTTGATCGCCCCCCGATCGCAGCAGGCCCGGGTCATAGACTGGGAATTCGCTCACTACGGCCGGCCAGCTCAGGATGTGGCCCACCTGCTGGCCCACCTCTGGATGCTGCAGCACCGGGCAGGTACGGAAGACAGAAAAAACCAGCTCCGGCAATTTGCAACGGCCTTCACAAAAAGCTACCGCAGAGAGATGCGCTCACACGCGCTGCTTTTCGACGAAGAGGAAAGAGCAGACGCAGGCGTTCATTTCGGCGCCGAGATACTGGCCCGGACGCTCGGCAGCTTCCGGGATGGATACGTTTATGAAGGGCTTGGCCCCGGCCATCCCGCGATGCAGGAAGCAGTGGAGAAGGCGGTAAGGGCGCTGGGTCCGGAATTCGGGGTTTTTGATGGGGGGACATTCCTGTCGGGCGGGTAAAAATTTTAACCGGCCCGACAGGAACGGTCACACATCATACGTAATCTCCACCTCTTCCGTGGTAGGGTGAGACTGGCAGGTAAGGATGTACCCTTCGGCTACCTCGTCGTCGTCCAGCGCATAACAGGCTTCCATTTTGACATTGCCTTTGAGGAGCTTCGCCATGCAGGTGGAGCAGGCGCCGGCCGTACAGGAATAAGGCGGATCGTATTTATTGTCGATCAGGGTGTCGAGAATGGTCTTTCCTTCCGGTACGGCGACGGCAAACTCGGAACCATCCAGGTGGACCTTCACGGTGGCGCCGGCGGCACCTTTCACTTTTTCGCCCCCTTTCTCGTGGCTGCTGATGAAGCGCTCGGCGTGGATGTGCTTGAAGTCAATGCCCCGGCTGATGAGGCTGGCTTTGACGGTGTCGATCATGTCGCCGGGGCCACAGACGAAGTACTCCGCCGCTTTGGCCCGTTGCGGATGTTTATCCAGGAATGCATTCACCTGCCTGTCGTCGATGCGGCCTACCTTGCCTTCCCAGCTGATCTGCCCTTTTTTCAAAAAGCCCAGCATGCCGCCGGCCTTTTCGCGGGCCGGCTGGCTGATGATGTGCTCCACGATAAGTTGATCGCTGTAGTCCCGCGCCAGTTCTTCCAGGCGGCTCCGGAAAATGATGGATTCTTCGTTGCGGTTGCCGTAGAGCAGGAAGAGCGTGCTCTGAGGTTCCTCTTCCAGAACGGTCAGGATGATCGACATCAGCGGCGTGATGCCGCTGCCGGCGCCGAAGAGGTAATAGTCCTTCCGCTGGTCCGGGTCGAGCTGGGTGAAGAAGCGCCCTTCCGGTTGCATGACTTCTACGGCCTGGCCCGCCTTTAATTCCGCATTGATGAAAGTTGACGCTTTCCCGCCTTCTACCTTCTTCACTGTCACAGCGATATGATCGTCCAGCGGGCTGCTGCACATCGAATAGGCGCGGCGCACCTCCTCTCCGTTGAAGTTGAATTTGAGGGTCAGGTACTGGCCCTGAGTATATCGGAAAGCTTCTTTCAGGTTTTCGGGAATATCGAAGAAGACCGTTACCGCTTCGGGCGTTTCTCTTTTCACCTCTCGCACGGTCAGCGTATGGAATGATTTGCTCATTGTTAGATTATGGTTTGCGTAATTTCCGGGTTTCTGCTAACTTTATTTGATCAGATAAAGGGGGTGCAAATTTACCCAATCTTAGAAGCTGTTTGAATTTGATCTTCTAGTTTTCTTATGGTCCTTTTTCCGCCACTCTGCGTTGCCAAAATCCTCATTTAGCGCCGCTAAACTCCGGTTTTGGCGCCTTGATTGGCGAAAAAATGCCTCATAACAAATTCCAGAAACCAAATCCAAACAGCTTCTGAGTTCGAAAAGGAAACACCTTCCCCCCCTTTCGGTTCAGCTGACAGGCAAAATTCAAACTTATCATGTGGAGAGACATTAAATACCTGATCGCCTACCTAGCGCCTGCCGCTGCTTTCCTGGGCATCTACTGGCAGGGCCCCTGGTCATTCGGCAGTATGTACGTAGGTTTCGTCCTGATCCCTTTTCTTGAATTTTTTACGCCCCGCTCGGCGGAAAACATAAGCCCGGAAGAAGAACCGGCGCGGGCGGCTTCACCTTTTTTTGACCTGCTGCTGTACGCCAATATCCCCATTCTCTATGGGCTTCTTTTTTATTATTTCAATACGCTTGCCGCCGGAGGGCTGGAAACTTATGAAGTGGTGGGCATGACGCTCAGCGTGGGCCTGATCGTGGGCACCATAGGAATTAATGTAGGCCATGAGCTGGGCCACCGGTCCGCCTGGCAGGAACAACTGCTGGCCAAAATGTTGTTGCTTTCGGCTCTGTATACCCATTTCTTCATCGAACACAACCGCGGCCACCACCGGAATGTGGCTACGGATGAAGACCCCGCTTCCGCCCGCCTGGGAGAAAGCCTTTACGCATTCTGGATGCGGTCGGTAAGCGGCGGCTACCGCAATGCCTGGGCCCTGGAACGGGAACGCCTGGAGAAGCTGGGAAATGCGGTATGGAGCTGGGAAAATGAAATGGTGCGGTTCACGGCCTACCAGGCGCTCTACCTGCTGGCTATCGGCCTGCTTTGGGGATGGTATATGATTGGATATGCCCTGGCCATCGCTGTAGTCGGTTTCCTGATGCTGGAATCGGTGAACTACATCGAGCACTATGGCCTGCGACGGCACAAAATGCCCAACGGCCGTTACGAGCGTG
The DNA here is from genome assembly GCA_024102975.1 of Phaeodactylibacter sp. Lineage (GTDB taxonomy): Bacteria > Bacteroidota > Bacteroidia > Chitinophagales > Saprospiraceae > JACJXW01. The sequence goes on from JAGFJD010000536.1 coordinate 17,130, forward strand.
TAAGCCCATGCCATTCCTGGAATTCGGACCATGAGCTCGGGCGCATTTTCCTTTACGAACTGACCCGCCATTCCGACCACCATTACAAAGCCACGCGCAAGTATCAGGTCCTTCGCCATTTTGACGACAGCCCCCAGCTGCCAATGGGGTACCCGGCGGCAATACTGCTCTCTCTGGTGCCGCCTGCCTGGTTTAAAGTGATGAATAAAAGAGTGGAGGAATTGCAAAAAGCGGGGGGCTAAGTCCGGCGGCCCGTTTGACGGTGGGCCAGTTGTTGTTGGCCGACGTGGGTTGCCGGTTGGGGTGCCTCACCCGGCACCGGGAATTACGAGCCCGGCAATAGTGCGGCAACACACTACTGGGCAAAAGGGTTTTGAACACAGCTCGCACTAAGTCCAACACAGAGGTACGCAAAGTTTTTTCCGTTGATGATCAAGCCTCTGTGTGGCTCTGTGTCTTCCCGGCGTACTTTGTGTCCAAAAAATGTCCAGCAGTATGGTACGGCAGCCCAGGATTTCCGGGGTCAGTTGCTTTCCACCGGCATGTGCTTCACCCCTCCAGTTCCTCAACTTTTTCCATTATCCAGCGCTTTGCCGCCAGAGCATTGCAGGCCTTTACCTCTTCCCGCAGTTTATGGATAGCCGCCTTGTCGCGGGGATCGACCCGTGAGAGCTTGCGGACGAACCGGAGTACGTTCATGTATTGTTGCCGGACTTCCCGGGAGATGTCTTTTTTCCGGCGCAGGAAAATGCGGAAACTTTCTACCAGGGAATCCAGCGCCAGGAATTCTCTAAGTTCGAAATAAGTGCGCAGCAGCATCAATTTGCTGCCCAGGGCATAGACCTGGTCGTCGTATTCCACCTCGCGCAGTTTTTCGATTACCTTCTCGTATTGCTGCCGGGAAAAATAAACCTTGGCCAGGTTGTAAGCCAGGGCATTTTCCTGGTTGCCCTCGGGCAGCAGTTGGGTGTATTCCCGGATGAAGTGTTCTACCCATTCAAATGCTTCAACCTGCAGGCCGACTGTAATGATGTTTTTGTAATGCTGCGGTTGCAACACCCCACTCTGCATCAGCAGCCCGGTTTCAATTGCCTTCCGGTAAACTTCGAAGAGGGGCGGATAGAAGTCCGCCCGGCCGGCATTGATCTTCTTGTGGATGCAGTAATTGATCAGATGAATCCACAGGGTCAGGCTATCCTCTTCGGCAAACTGCCGGAAGTGTTCGAACAGCAGCGTTTTCAGCATCGTGAAGTATTGCTCCTCCTCAGGGTACGAAAGCATCCGGGCGACCAGATAGTAAGCCCGGATCAGGGGGAATCCCGGCAGCAGGGAATCACTGAGGAATTCCCAGAAGCCGGCAGGCAGGTTGATATCGGGTTTGCGGGAAAGAAAACTCTGGTATCCCAGGGCGTCGCAGTAATTCCGGAGTTTCTCCAGGAAGTAGTAGGCGTCCAGGTAATGGTCGGCCGTCTCCAGCAGGCCGAAATCCTGCTGCCTTTCTCCCCTCTCTTCTGCCTGCTGATGATGCAGGCGATGAAAGAGGTAGGATTGAAAATAGGGGTCGCTGCCCTCTCCCGGCTTCTCCTGCTGATAACGGGCAAACTGGCGCGCCAGGCCACGGAAGTGTTTGTCCATGGCCGGGTTCTTAAGCTGTTCCATTACGGCCAGTTTCTCTTGCAGAGGGTTATCCCGGCAGGATTCGGCATGCAGAAACTGGTAGGCCAACTGTAGCAGGGCTGAGGCAAGGCCCCGGAGATGGGCGTCGTCATAGGGTTTGTTTTTATAAAGCCTTTTCCAAACCATTCGCTTGTCCAGCTGTTTTGCTGCCGGAGCGCTCTTATCGCCAGCCAGGTGCTGATGGATCAGTTCGAACAGGGCAACCAGCGATTCATTCTCATTGAAATAAGGGGAATGGACAAAGCGCCGGAACCGGTTGAGGGCCACCGGGGAAAAGGTTTCCAGCAGAGAAATCAGTTTAGAACCGTTCATCTTGAACAATTTAGCGGCATGCTCTATGCTAATAGATTGATTTTCATAAACATAAATCCATTCGACAAAAAAAAAGCCAGAACAATATATGCAATTTGTTCTTTTCATTTCTGTTCGAATGATGCAAATTTGTAACGTAAAAACCTATTAACTTCCAACGGTATGCCTCATCAAGTCCATCGCTTTCTCCTCCTCTTCTTTCTATTGGTTTTGCCCCATCTGCTGGCAGCGCAGAACACCTGCATCGACTCTACCCGGATCGATGAAAACATGCCCTGCACGGCTGTATACGATCCCGTTTGCGGATGTGATGGCGTCACCTACATGAATGCCTGCCAGGCTGCGAACTGGCATGGCCTCTCGGCCTGGGAGGCGGGACCCTGCGTGGATAGTTGTGCGGCTGATTTTATGTTTACTCACCTGGAAGGCAATACTTTCTTTTTCTATAACGCCTCCACCAACTATGATTACTACGCCTGGGATTTTGCCGGCGAGCTGGTTGTCCCTCTGCCCGGGGTCACGACGGCTGTTTACACGTTCACTGATCCGTATAATGTCGTCTGCCTGTACATCGGGTCGGACGGGGGCTGCACCGATACCCTCTGCCTGGAAGTGTACGCCGGGGCTCCCGATGAAATGTGCAACGTGACCGACTGCGTCTGGCCGGGAGATGCCAACGGCAACGCCCGGGCCAACAATTACGACCTGTTGAATATCGGCCAGGGCCTGGGCGAGCAGGGCCCCGGGCGCCCCTTTTTCCCCGACCCCGGCAACCCGATGGCCTGGGCGCCCAATTTTTCTTTCGACTGGAATGCCCACGCCGGGCCAGTCAATTTCAAGCATCTCGACTGCGACGGCAACGGGGCGGTCGAAGCTGCTGATGTGCAGGCCATCGACATGAACTATACGCCGGACTTCAACATCTTCTCAAGCCCCACCGGCGGCGCCCCGCCGGTTTACCTGGAATTTGAGGAGACGGAGATCGTGGTCACAGAGGACAGCCCCGGCTATTTCGAACTTACGGCCCACCTCTATGTCGGAGAACCCGGTAATCCGGTTTACGGATTGTATGGCCTGGCCTTCCACCTCAGCTACCCCCTCGGGCTGGCCGTGCCGCATGCCATTACGGCAGACTATGATGACAACTCTTTTTTTGGCAATTCCAACAACGTGCTAAGTGTCAGGAGAGACCTCGTCAGCTACAATCTGGGCCGGTACGATCTCGCTTTCAGCCGCAGGAACAGACAAAATGTGGATGGGTACGGGCGGCTGGCTTCCCTTTCTTTCATCATCGTCGGAGATATTATCGAAGGGCGGTCGGATCCGGAAACCAGGTTCGAAGTAGAACTGGACGGCCTGATCCTGCGGTCGGCAGAAGGGGATACGCTGGCGTATGACCTCAAAGAACCGGCTGTAGTGACCTTCATCAACCAGATATTTTCCAATACGCCGGACGACGGCCCGGATGCATCTTCCCTGCGGGTATTTCCCAATCCGGCCGGCAGCCGTTTGACGGTACACATGCGAAATGACGCTCGCGGGCAGCTCGAATTGTTCAGCAGCCTTGGCGCTCCTGTGCTCCGGCAACCCTTCGAAGGCGGACAGGCGGTGTTGGATACTTCCCAACTGGAACCGGGAATTTATTTCCTGGTGGCACAGATGCAGGAGGGCCGGGTAGTGAAAAAGGTGGTCATTGAGTGAGGTAAGTAAGTGGACACAATTAGCGTAATAATATAATAATATGCGAATCCAGGGCTAAATCCAAGGGTTGTTCCGGGCCTTGTGGCCCGTTAGAGCCTGCTCCGGCGAATGCCGGAGGCCTAAATGTTGGTAGAAAAAAAGCCTAGTACATGAATACCTAAATAAATACCCACTTATGCTTGTTCTTTTGAACTTACTCTTCGTCAGAAAAAACTCACGTAGCTCCGGCTATGCTCGTTTTTTCTTCCTTGATTAAGTTCAAAATAACTTCGCCTAAGCAACCATTTATTTAAGTTTTCATGTACTAGAATATTCCCATTTCAATAGCTTCTTCCCGGAGAAAGCCCTAATTTAAACTGTTATGAAGCGATGGTTCCATAATCTGTATTATTCTTTTCCGGTGCAGCTCCTGATCGTGCACCTGCGCAGCAACCACCTGCTGATCGGCACGTGGACCCTGTTCGC
>JAGFJD010000543.1 GCA_024102975.1 Phaeodactylibacter sp.
GTTATTTTGGACTTAATCAAGGAAGAAAAAACGAGCATAGCCGGAGCTACGTGAGTTTTTTCTGACGAAGAGTAAGTTCAAAAGAACAAGCATAAGTGGGTATTTATTTAGGTATTCATGTACTAGATCACCTTCGCCTCCTCGTGCAGCAGGCGGACCAGTTCATCCATGTTTTCCGGGTCGATGAGCTTCACGTCGCCCTTTTCGGGAGGCAGTTCGAAGCGGACTGCCACGGCCAGGTCATCGGCGGCGGCCGGCTCCAGGACGTTGAGCGGTTTGCCTTTGGCCATCATGATGCCCCGCATGTTGGGGATGCGTTGCTCAGCCAGCCCCTTGGCGGCGCTGATCACGAAGGGCGCTTCGACTTCCAGCTGGGCGTCCCCTCCGTCGATGTCGGCCACGATGGAGGCCTTTTTGCCGTCCATTTCTAGTTGGGTGGCGTGCGAAACGAAGGGCAGGCCCAGCAGTTCGGCCAGCATGGGCCCTACTTCCGACCCATTGTAATCGATGCTCTCCTTGCCGAGGAAGATGAGGTCGAAGCCCTCTCCTTTGGCGTATTCGGCGATCTGCCGGGCGACAAACAAGGCGCTCCGGGGCTCGGCATTGATGCGCACCGCCTCGTCGGCGCCGATGGCCAGCCCTTTTCGGATGATGGTGTCATTGGCCGGCGGGCCGACGTTGATGATCGTTACCGTGCCGCCCTGAGCTTCTTTGAGCTCCAGGGCGCGCACCAGGGCATACCACTCGTCATAAGGGTTCATGATGTACTGCACCCCGGAGGAATCGAATTCGGTGTTGTCATTGGTAAAAGCTATCCGCGCGGTGGTCTCCGGCGTTTTGCTTACACAAACCAGTAATTTCATTGGCTGTCGGTTTTTTATATCTGTTTTGGGCTGCGCCGCTGATGGCACCGCCGAATGTTATCCCGGCGAGCTGAAAAGCACCGCAAATATACTCAAAAAACGGACAAACGGAAATGCCTCCAGCGAAAATTCGCTGGATTTTGAGGGCAAGATGGACTGGCTGTTTAAGCAGTTGATGAACAATACAATAAAGACAAGATGGACAGGTTTTGGGGGCGCTTTGGACGTACCACTTTTAAGTGGTGCGTTGATATATGCAGGATGGACAGGTTCTGGGGCGCTTTTTTCGTTCCACTTTTAAGTGGTGCGGTGATACACGCAGTATGGATAGGTTCTGGTGGCGCTTTGGGATGGAGACAAGATAGACAGGATGGACAGGTTTTGGGGCACTTTGGACGTATCACTTTTAAGTGGTGCGTTGATACATGCAGGATGGACAGGTTTTGCGCCCCTTTTGCCGACTTCTCCTCCTTTGATCGTAACTTTGCGCAAAAACATGCCAGCCAACCGCCTTGAACAATTAAAAGCGCTGCTGAAGGAAAGCCCGCATGATTCCTTCCTGATTTTTGCCCTGGCCAAGGAATACGAAAAACTGGGCGAGCCGGAGACGGCCCTGCGTTATTACCTTCACCTGGAGGAGCATGACCCGGCCTACGTCGGCACCTATTACCACCTGGGCAAGCTCTACGAACAGCTGGACGAGGCCGGGCTGGCCCTGCAAACCTACGAGAAAGGCATAGAAGCCGCCCGCCGGGCCGGCGACCAGCACGCTATGGGCGAGCTGGCCGCCGCCAGGATGGCGCTGGAGTGAAAACGCTGGCAGGAGCGGGTTACTGCCGGTTATTATCCGCCGCCGGAGCCAGCCGGCGTTAATGGTTCCGCAGCCGTTTTGTCCAACCATAGAGGGGCAACAGAGTGCTTCCGGCAGTAAATAACGGTGCAGTTATTGGTTCACCTCGACTCGCTCGGGGTGAAATTAGTTATTTCCAAACCCGAAACCTAATCGGTTGATTGCCAGCGACAACCAATAACTGCGACCGATTCAAGGTGGCGTTAATAACTGCCCCGGGACTTCGTTCCGGCAGCACGGGGAATCCCCTTACGGCGCCCCGATCTTCACGAACCGGCTATTCCCCGCCAGTTGCCCTTCGCTGCTGAACAGCTGCAGGAAGTATAGGCCGGGCGGCAGGCCGCTGATGTCGACGGCTTCCGTACCGGATGCAGCCCGGACGGCATGCTGCGCCAGCAATTGCCCGGCGGCGCTGCTGATATTCAGGCGGGCGCCGGGTTCCATGCCGCGGGGGATTTCTACATTGAGCTCCTGGCTGGCCGGGTTCGGGTATGCTTTCAATTGCTGCACCGGTTTCCTGGCGTCCCGAACGCCGGTGACCGGCATGGGGAAGCACAACTCCAGCTCCCAGTTGTCCAGCGAGCCGTTGCGTTCGCTCTTGAACAGGATCAGCCGCCATTCTCCCTGGGCGCTCTGCCCGTCATAGATGCTCAGCGCCTCATCCGGGCGGTAGGAACCGCCGTTGTTGTAGGGGCAGGGGATGGGAAGCGGGGACTCGTCGTTCAGGCTGAAATCAAAGGTGTTGGCGCTGCAGTCCTGGGTGGAAAGGTCGATGATGGGGCCCTCGGGGCTGCTGAGGCGGAAGTTGAGGTCCGTCAGCGGTTCGTGGCTGCCCTGGATGTTCAGGATATTTACATCGCGCACGATGACGTCTTCCTCGACGGCAATCCTGGAGATGACGAAGGGGACGGCCCCGCCCAGCGACACCGGCAACTGCGGGGTCGTAAACACCTGGCACATGATGCGCTCTGTCTCGAAAAAGCTTTCGGTAAAAGGCCCGGTGCCGCAGCCCGGGTTCTCGCCCCGTACCCGCCAGTAGACGAAAGTGCTGTCCGGCAGCGTCACCGGCAACTGCAGGGAAGTGCCGGTGATATCTGACTCGCTGTAGTAGATACTGGAGAAGCCCGGGTCCAGAGAAACCTCCACCTCGTAAGCAAAGGCGTCGGGGTGCGCCTCCCAGGACAATTCCGGCTCGATGGAAATGCCGGGTTCTCCCTCGCCGGGAAGCAGCAGGACGACACCCTGCGGCGCTTCGGCATATACTTCCATGTTCAGGCCCACGGTATCGGCGGCACCATCGCCGGCCACGATGAGCTGGAAAGGATAGTTGCCGCTGGCCAGGCCGGAGAGCCCCGAGATGGAAACCGTCGACTGGGAAGGGGCCATCAACGGGCTTTCGAAGCCGACTTCCACGCCGTCAGGCAGGCCATCGACGGACACGGTAAGCTCTCCTTCATAATCCAGCAGAGGTGCCAGCAGGAGTTCAAACTCCAGGATTTGCCCGGCGCAGGCCAGCTGCGAAGGCTGGGCCACGGCAGCCGTGATGCCCGGCGCCGACGGCGGCTGGATGGATATGTTCCGGTTGTTGATGTCGAAGAACACGTTGTTGGCGGCTTTGACTTTTACCCGGAACTGGTTCCCCTGCAGGGTGTCCGGCACCTGGATCAATGCCTGGCCGTTGTTGGGCGCGCCTCCGAGCAGGAGCATGGGGTAAGTGAACCCGCCATCCATCGACAGGAAGATATTGACCTGATCGGCGCTGACCGGCGACTGGTCGGTATTGGCCACATCCCATTCGATGTTCTGATAGGTGCCGGCCGTCCAGGTGGTGGGGTCGTTCTGGGAAAGGACCTGGAACGGGCCGGCCTCCTCGATGGCCTGCAGGATGCGGGTGTCCCAGTCTACGCCCCCGCCGAAGCCGAAGTTATCCCGGACGGTCAGGCGAAAGGTCAGGCCGCGGCTGTAAGTCGGCAGCACTTCGGCCAGGGAGTTGGTATTATTGACGATGGCGGAAATGCGCGGGAACACGCGGGTGGAGTCGGTAGTAGGGGAAAAAGAACGGAAGAGGGGGGCGTTGCCCTGCGGGCTGTTGAAACTAACGTCGGGCCCCAGGTCTATTTGTTCCCAGCAATAGGTAAGGGAGTCCCCTTCCAGGTCCACGGCAGAACCCGTCAGTTCGAAAGGCGTGGAAATGGGGATGAACTGCCCGTTGGGGCCAGCCTCTGCCAGGGGCGGCGTATTGCCGGTCGGCGTTCGCTCGGCACATACGTTGGCGCTGCCGCTAACGATGTAGGGCGTCATTTCCGCCAGGCTGCCGTTGTGGAAATGGTCGATGCTGTTGGAGGCGATATTCTGGCCCCCGCAAATCCCGGCGTAGGCCATGATCGTCACGCCGCTGCCTGGCTCGTATGCGGTATCGGCATTCCGGTTGCCGCCGCAGGAGTTGAAGGTATGGTTTCCGCCGAACTGGTGGCCCATTTCGTGGGCGGCGTAGTCGATGTCGAAAGGATCGCCTACCGGCGGGGTCAGGCCGGTATAGCCCCTGGCCTTGTTGGCGGTAGAACAGATTGCCCGCAGGAAGGCAACGCCTCCGCTGCCGGTATCGAACAGGTGCCCGACATCGTAGTTGGCCGAGCCGATGAACTGGTCGATCGCGCTCTGGTTTTGCCCCAGCGAATTCCCGCCGGAATAGGGATCGGTAGAGGGGTTGGTGAAAACGATGAGGTGGTTGCTGTCCACCAGTTCCATGCGCACGGAAAAGTCGCGCTCGTACACGCCGTTGATCCGGTTCATGCTGGTTACCATAGCCGCCAGGGCCTGATCCACGGTGCCGCCGTGAAACTGGGCGTACTCGCCGGTGCAGGCCAGGGCCAGGCGGTAGGTGCGCAGTTCCTCTCCCACCCTGCCCAGAGGCTCTCCCGGCAGGCCGTCGGGCAGTTCCCGCCCTTCCGTTTGGCAGGCAAATTCCTTGCTCGTTTGAAAATCTCTTTTGTAATACGACAGGTAGGTCCCGTCATCCAGCAGGTGGTAATAGGGATCGATGAAGTAGGTATCCTCCCCGGCCAGCACCATGGCGTGGAAGCCGTGGGGTGTGTAGTCCAGGCGCACGAGGGCCGTGGGGTTGTCCACCCCTTTGCCCAGGTAGGTTTTAATTTGAGGGAAACGCTGGGCCAGGCCCGGCGCCATCACGGGCGATTCGCAGAATCGGAAGCTTTCCATGCGCCCGTCGGGGTTGGGCAGTTCCAGGGTATAGGTGGATACGCCGGCATGGGTCACGGATTCATCCGGAGCGCCGTCCAGGTGTTGGAGCATAGCTTCGGCATGCAGCTTTAATACCCGGTATTCCTTGGGGAAAATCATCCGCTGGGCGGCGGGCTGGGCCGGTTCCTGCATTTCCTGCCATAAGGGTAAATCAGGCTGTGCTCCGGCAGTTGCTGCCAGCCCGAAAAAAGAAAAGAAGAGGACAAGTTTTTTCATAAAAGTTTTTTTCATGACAACATTTTTTGCGGTTGCTGGATATTGGGCAGATTTCCAGGAAAAAGCTTCCCCGATCCCAAAAAAGAAGAGATTGGGCCGACGAGCTGTTATTTTGTATATTCCCGCGAAAGTAAAGATCGAAGTTATTTAATTTGTTTAAATATTTCCCTTTTGTCAGGGGCTTCACAAAACCAGGCGGAGCGGTACTGCCCGGACAAAGCAAACTTTGGGGTTCAAAAGTAAAAAACCCGGACGGGAACTCCCGGCACCGGGCCATTCTTTTTCAATTAGGCATTTTCCTTTTTGCGTTATACTTTTGTCTTCCTCCAAAAAAGATCACTACACATGAATGACACCCACAGCCAACTCATTGCCGAACGCCTCAGCATCCCCGTCCGTAAGGTGGGCAACACCCTGAGCCTGCTCTCGGAAGGCGCCACCATCCCCTTCATTTCCCGCTACCGCAAGGAAGCCACCGGCTCCCTCGACGAGGTGCAGGTGGCCGACATCCAGCGGGAGGCCAAAAAGCTGGAAGAACTGGACAAGCGGCGGGAATCCATCCTCAGCAGTATCGAAGAGCAGGGCAAGCTGACGGATGAACTGCGCCGCCGCATTGAGCGCACCTGGGACGCCACCGAACTGGAAGACCTCTACCTGCCCTACAAACGCAAGCGCAAGACCCGTGCCTCCGTGGCCCGCGAAAAGGGGCTGGAACCGCTGGCAGAGGCGATCTTCCGGCAGGAAAACGACAAACCGGAAGCCCTCGCCGGCCGCTTCGTCACCGATGAAGTGCCCACCGTGGAAGAAGCCCTGCAGGGTGCCCGCGACATCATCGCCGAATGGGTCAGCGAAGACGAAAAAGCCCGCAACAAGGTGCGCTTCCTCTTCCGGAAAGGAGCGGTGATCCGCTCCAAAGTCGCCCGCGGCAAGGAGGAAGAAGGCGCCAAGTACCGCGACTATTTCGAATACGAAGAGCCGCTGAAAAAATGCCCCTCCCACCGCCTGCTGGCCATGCGCCGGGGCGAGGAGGAAGGGTTCCTGCGGGTGAGCATCAGCCCCGGCGAAGAAGATGCGCTCTACCAACTGGAGCGCCTTTGCCTGAAGGGCAGCGGCCCGGCCAGCCGGCAGGTGAAGGAGGCCGTGCACGACAGCTACAAGCGCCTGCTCGGGCCCTCTATCGAGACCGAATTCCGCAACAGTTCCAAGGACAAAGCCGACGAAGAGGCTATCGAGGTGTTCGCCACCAACCTGCGGCAGCTGCTGCTGGGCGCGCCCCTCGGCGAAAAGCGCACCCTGGGCATCGACCCCGGCTTCCGCACCGGCTGCAAGGTGGTGGTGCTGGACGAGAGCGGACAGTTGCTGCAGAACACCGCCATCTACCCCCATCCGCCGCAGTCGGACGAGTACAACGCCAGCCGTACGCTGGAACACCTGGTGCGCCAGTTCGGCATCGAAGCCATCGCTGTGGGCAATGGCACCGCCGGGCGCGAGACGCTGAGCTTTTGCCGCCGGCTGAAGTTTGGCCGGCCGGTAGAGGTATTTATGGTCAACGAGGCCGGCGCGTCCATCTACTCCGCCTCCGACATCGCCCGGGAGGAGTTTCCCGAGCAGGACGTCACCGTGCGCGGCGCCGTGTCCATCGGCCGCCGCCTGATGGATCCCCTGGCGGAGCTGGTCAAGATCGACCCCAAGTCGATCGGCGTGGGGCAGTACCAGCACGACGTCAACCAGGCGCGCCTCAAGGAGAGCCTCGACCAGGTGGTGGAGAGCTGCGTCAACTCGGTAGGCATCAACGTCAACACCGCCAGCAAGCACCTGCTCACGTACGTCTCCGGCCTGGGGCCGGCGCTGGCGCAGAACATCGTCGACTACCGCTCCGAAAAAGGCGCCTTCCAGGCCCGCAAAGAGCTGATGAAGGTGACCCGCATGGGCGAGAAAGCCTTTGAGCAATCCGCCGGCTTCCTCCGCATCCGGGACGGCAGGAACCCGCTGGACAATACCGCCGTCCATCCGGAGAGCTACCACATCGTAGAGCAAATGGCCAAAGATCAGGGATGCGGCGTGGAGGACCTCATCCGCCGGCCGGAGCTGCGCAAAAAGGTCGACCTGAGAAAGTACGTCAGCGGCGCCGTCGGCCTGCCGACCCTGACCGACATCATGAAGGAGCTGGAAAAACCGGGGCTGGACCCCCGTGGCACCGCCCGCCCCTTTGAGTTCGCCAACATACAGTCGATCGAGGACCTGCGCATCGGCATGGTCGTGCCCGGCATCGTCAACAACATCACCAACTTCGGCGCCTTTGTGGACATTGGCATCAAGGAGAGCGGCCTGGTGCACATCTCGCAGCTGGCCAATAAGTTTGTCAAGAACCCGGCCGACGTGGTCAGCCTGGGACAGGAAGTGACGGTCAAGGTGATGGATGTGGATTTGAAGCGGGGGAGGGTGCAGTTGTCGATGAAAGAGGTGTAGGGGGGCTATTGCTTCCGGCAGTAAATAACGGGGCAGTTATTTCCCCGCCGGGAACAAAATGATGCTGACCGTTAGCGTCAGCATTGGTTCCCCTCGACAAGCTCAGGGCCGGGTTCGCTGGCAATCAACGGCTTAGGGGCTGCGGATGGGCAATAACCGATTTCACCCCGAGCGAGTCGAGGGGAACCAACAACTGCTCCGGGACTTCGTTCCGGCTGCACTTTGTGGCACGTACGAAGTCTGGAGACTTCGACGAGAGCGCACGTACGAAGTCTGGAGACTTCGACGAGAGCGCACGTACGAAGCCTGGAGACTTCGACAAGCAGCGTTGGTTTACCGCCGCCACTCCCACACAACCATCGATAAAACGGCAACATACTCCACCCCTACCACCCACATGTTTTCGGAATATCCGGCGTAACTGTAGTTGACATACGTCAGGCTGGCCAGCGCCGTCCACAACACCGGGAAGCGGAAGCGGGTGAAGGGCGCCAGGGCCAGCGGCAGGGCCGTATACCAGGGATGCACGGTAGGGGAAAGGAACAGGTAGAGGCAGATAGCGAACAGCATCAGGGGAGGCAGGCTTTTCCAATCCCGTCCGCGATCCCGCAAAGCGGCCAGGGCGACGCCCAGGAAGGTACAGGCAGCCAGGACCGTGCCCAGGTACTTCATCGTATGGTACCCCCAGAATTGATAACCCGCCCATTTCAGGAGATAGTAAATGCCGGCGTTGAACTCAAAGTTACGGAAATACAGGCCCAGGCTGCCTCCCATGCCGGAAAAGAACGCACCGCTCAGCAGGGGGGAGAACAACAGGAGCAAAACCAGCCCCGCCAGCGCGAAATACCCAATACTGCGCAGCCACCCCAGGCGCCGGATCAGAAAGAAGCCAAAGAGCAGGGGCAGCAGCTTGGACGCCACCGAAAAAGCGAAGGCCACAGCAGATGGCCCGTACCGCTCCGACGCCAGCCACCATAGGCTCAGCAACAGGAAAAAGATCATCGCGCCTTCGAAGTGGAGGTTGCCCATCACTTCTACCAGGATCATGGGGTTGAGGGCATAGAGCAGGACGCCCTTTTCCGGCAGGCGCCAGCGCCGAAGCAGCTTCAGCATCAGCGCCAGGCTGCCTACCTCTGCAAAGAGCAGGAAGAGCTTCATCACCGCCGCTGCCCCGTACAGGCTGCGGGGAAACGCCCAGGCGCCTGCGGCAAACGTGAACTGTGCCGCCGGCGGGTAAACGGTGAAGTACTTCTGAGAGTTGAGCCGGGAGAAGAGTTCAGGCGTGAGCCCCGGCAGTTGGTTGCCCTCCTGCATGTAATATGCCGGCACCTGAGCAAAGGGGTTGACGCCGTGGTTGATCAGCCGCCCGTCCCAGATGAAGCGGTATACGTCGTCCGACAACTGCGGGAAAGCGCCAAGCAGCAGCAGGCGGGCAATGGCGGCGACGCCCAGGAAGAAGTACAGATCCGGCCGGCTATCGGCCTTCTTACAGATAAACAGGTAAAGCAGGAATGCCGCCAGATGCAGCCCCGCGATCCAGCCGAAATCATCCTGCGCCGGGCCGTAGCCCAGGCCCGTGATCAGGAACAGGAAGAGCAGCCCGCAGCCCCACTGCCAACGCGGAATTGCCGATGATGCCGTTTTCCTCCAAACAGTCAAAACGAAGGGGTTACTGTACAGCATAAAAGGCCGCCCGCCTTCTTTAGCGCCTCGACTGGCAAAAAGGCGGGCGGGCTTTTATGCTACCTTAAACTCAGGTGGCGCACGGTGTAGAAGAATATCGCTCCGTACCCCAGGGCCAGCATCAGGTGGAAGACCACGAAGGTGGTGTTCTGGATCAGGAAGCCGCCGATGACGGCAGCCAGGAAGTACAGGGCCAGCAGGCCTTCGAAGAGGGTCGTCCAGGAGAGCTTCTTGCTCAGGTAATTGCGCTTGGCAAAGTTGTCCTTGATGCTCTGGATGTTGAACTTGGGCGTGCGCACAAACGCCGATTTTTTGCCCAGGTACCCCTGGACGACCGCCACGGTGTTGTGCAGGGCCAGCCCCATGGACAAGGCCAGGAACAGGGGGAAGAGGACCAGGAAGTTCCACAGGGCCTTGCCGAACGGCTTGTCGTGGGTGGGCGCCTGCACGTTGGCCGCGTAATAGACCGCGATGATGGACAGCAGGCCAACCAGGAAGTAGGCGAAGAAGTTCTTGCTGAAGCCCATTTCGATCAGCTCGCCCAGGGAGAACAGCAGCGGCACGCTGAAGACCCCGGTGAGGAAGACAAAGACGAAGATCGTACTGGCAAGCAGGTGGGAAGTGGCGTGAATCTTCTGCCGCAGGTTGAGGCCGGGCGAGCGCCAGACCGTCGGCAGCATCTTCCGGGCCGTTTCAGCCCCGCCCTTCATCCAGCGGAACTGCTGGGACTTGAAGGCGTTCATCTCCGCCGGCAGCTCCGCCGGGGAACCCACCTCTTCCAGGTATTTGATCTTCCAGCCTTTGAGTTGGGCGCGGATGCTGAGGTCGAAGTCCTCAGTCAGGGTGTCGGCTTCCCAGCCGCCGGCGTCGTCGATGGTCTCCCGGCGCCAGACGCCGGCTGTGCCGTTGAACTGCAGCATGTAGTCGCCCGCCATCCGGCCGACCTGCTCGACGGTAAAGTGCACGTTGAGCTGCAGGGCCTGCAGTTTCGTGATCAGGGAGTAATCCTGGTTGATGTGTTCCCAGCGGGTCTGCACCACCCCGACGTTGTCGTCCTCGAAGAAGGGAATGGTCCTTTTCAGGAAATCGGGGCGCGGCAAAAAGTCGGCGTCGAAGATGGCGAGAAATTCGCCGTTGGCGTACTTCATGCCGTCGCGCAGGGCGCCGGCCTTGAAGCCCTGCCGCTTTTCCCGGCGGATCTGTTCGATCTGCAGGCCTTTGGCCTTGTACTCGGCCACTTTGCGGCGGACGATGTCGACGGTCTCGTCCGTAGAGTCGTCCAGGACATGGATTTCGAAGCGGTCGCGCGGGTAGTCGAACCGGGCGATATTATCGATGAGCCGCTCGATGACGTACATTTCGTTGTAGATCGGCAGCTGGACAGTCACGAAAGGATAATCCTGGTTTTCTTCCTCCTCGGCCAGGAGCAGGCCCACGTCGGCTGTTTGCCGGCTGCCGTTCGCGTGTCTATGGTTAGAAACGGCCGCCAGGGCCATGCTCCGGGAATTTTTCCGGTTGTGGTTTTCCTGGGCAGCAGGCGCTTGTTCGGCCCCACGTTGATGTTTTTTATAGTGATACAATAAGTTGAACTGCATCAGGCAGTAAACCGTGATGTACAAAAGGGCCAGCGTATAGATGGCCAGAACCAAACAGGCAATCACAGATGTCATTGCAAAGGGTTTTGTTTAAAGAGTTGAAAGCAAATGCCTTCCTTAGTAGTGATTAAAAAATAAATCCGACATTTGGGGCCGGCGAGTCAGGGGCAGCCTTCGCCCATAAAGGCTCCAGGCTGCCCCTGACTCGCCGGCGTCGAATTTATTTTTTAATGTTCCTTATAACAGTTTAAAAATCGTCCATAAAATCTTGTATCCGGCTAACACCGTACCCCGGATCGTGCCCGACACTTTAGACCGGCCAACCCGTTTTCGGTAACGGGCTGGAACCTCCATACATTTGTATTTTTTTTTTGCCGCTTTGACCTGCATCTCTACCGTCCATCCGAAATCCTTATCCTGCATGTCCAGCTCCAATAGCTTATCGAACCGGATGGCCCGGAAAGGCCCCAGGTCGGTAAACTGATAACCGTAAAAAAGTTTTATGAGGTTAGTGGCTAGCCAGTTGCCGAAGAGCTGCTGGGGCGTCATAGCGCCCCGCTGCCGGCCCCCCAGGGTACGGGACCCGATGACCAGGTCGTACCCCTCTTCCACAATCGGGCGGACCAGAGCCGGCATTTCATCAGGGTAATCAGAATAGTCGCCATCCAGGAAAACGATTAAACCAGGCTGTTCGTTGGCCGGTTTCTGCAATAAATATTCCATGCCTTTCAGGCACGCGCTTCCGTAGCCCTTCCGGGGCTGGTCGACAACCGTCGCGCCCCCGCGCCGGGCAACCCCCGCAGTGCGGTCCGTGCTGGCATTATTGCAGACGATGACTTCCCGCACCAACCCCCGGGGTATTTCCGCCAGGACCAGGCCTATGGACTGTTCCTCATTATAGGCAGGAATGATTACGTCAATTACCGGTTTATTCAAATCTACATCCCAGTTTTGCTCCACAAAGTTAGAAGAATTATGAACAACTTTGATCTCCGAAGCCAAACATTTAAGGATTGACCGAATCTGGCGGGCCTATCAGCTATTCTGGTTCATTTCTTCCGGCTGTCTCCTGTTTGCTGTTTTATTGTTTTATTTTTAGGCCCGCAAAATGCGACGAGCTGTTTATCGTTGCAGTATGGGCATACAAAAGACTGGCAACATGAAATACACTTACCTTTTCGGGATCGCTCTGCTGGGGCTGGCCTTTTTCTCCTGCGACAAACAGGGGGATTTCATCACCGATGGCAACTTTACCCTGGAATTCTCCCTGGATACCCTCCGCTTCGATACCGTCTTCACGGAGCTGGGCTCGGCCACCCGGTCGTTCAAAGTCTACAACCGCAACGACCGCCCGGTGCGCATCGGCAAGGTGAGCCTGGCCGGCACAGCCGGCGCCAAATTCCGGATGAACGTCGACGGCAGCCCCGGCGACGAAGTGGAAGGGGTCGAAATCTGGGAAAACGACAGCGTCTACGTTTTTGTGGAAGTGACCATCGACCCGGACCAGCCGCTCTCCGTCAGCCCTTTTGTCATCGAAGATAAAGTCGTTTTCGAAACCGGGGACAAGCGCCAGGAGGTCCGCCTGGAAGCCTGGGGGCAAAACGCCAACTACTATCCCAGCCGCTTCAACAAGGGCGTGCCGGTACAGCTGAGCTGCAATAACGGCACCTTCGTCTGGGACGACCCCAAGCCCTACGTCATCTACGGCGAAATCTTCATCGACAGCTGCGCCCTGGAGGTGGCAGCCGGCACGCAGATTTACGTCCACGGGGGCATCGCCAGGAACGACCTGCTGGGCGTCTTCAACGACGGCATCATCTGGACGCTGGAAAACGGCAGCCTGCGCCTGCTCGGCACCCGGGAAAACCCCATCGTCATACAGGGCGACCGCCTGGAGGAACCCTTCCGCGAACAGCCCGGCCAGTGGCAGGGCATCGTGCTCGGCAAAGGCAGCAAGGGCAACGTCATGGAATGGACGACAGTCAAAAACGCCATCTTCTCAGTTTACGCCGACTCCCTGGCCGAACTCACCGCCCGCAATTCCCGATTCTACAATACCAACAGCAGCGGCATCATCGGCTTCCACAGCACTATCCGCCTGGAAAACTGCCTGGTGTACAACAACCTCAACACCTCCGTGCAGCTGATCCTCGGAGGGGACTATACCCTGGATTACTGCACCGTGGCCAGCTACGGCGTCGACGCCTCCGCCATCAGCATGAGCAACTTCTTCTGTTACGACGACTTCCTCAACTGCCAGATCCTGGAGGAGAACCCCCTTCGGGCCCGCTTCCGCAACTGCATCTTCTTCGGATCCCGCCGCGACGAGGTGAGCCTGAGCGACCTCTACGCCGGCCAGAACCCGAACGCCTTTGACGTCGAATTCCGGAACTGCATCGTCCGGGTCGACCGCCTGCTGGACCAGCAGGATGGCCTGTATGCCGACTTCTTCGAAAAGCAATGCGCTACCTGCATCAACGCCACCCGCGACGACGCCCTCTTCGCCGACCCCAACGAAGATGACTACCACCTCGATACCCTCTCCATCGCCGAAGGCATGGCCCTGCCCATCCCCGGCATAGAAACCGACCTGGAAGGCAATATGCGCGACGAAGCAGCGCCGGACATCGGGTGTTTTGAGTACCAGTAGGAGAAGTGTGTAAGTGTGTAAGTGTGTAAGTGTGTAAGTGTGTAAGTGTGTAAGTGTGTAAGTGTGTAAGTGTGTAAGTGTGTAAGTGTGTAAGTGTGCGAGGCACGCACAACTCTGTGTCAACTCGGCACTCGGGACCTTTACACCTTTACACTTTTACACGTATATTCCCCCCATGATCAACCGAATTTCCATATTAGGCTGCGGCTGGCTCGGGCTCCCGCTGGGAGCAGCGCTGGCGCAAAAGGGTTATGAAGTGAAAGGCTCTACTACCCGCCCGGAAAAGCTGTCGGCCATCCGGCAGCAGGGCATCGAACCCTACCTGATCCAGGTGAACGAAGAAGTGGAAGGCCCCCGAAAGGAAAGTTTTTTCGACGCCGATCTGCTGATCCTCAACATCCCGCCGGGAGGGAGGCGCAACCCGGAGGTAGAGCAACAGTATCCGCAGCAGGTCAAAGCCGTGGCAGAACACGTCCACTCCGGGGCGATCGAATACCTGATCTTCGTCAGTTCCACCAGCGTGTACGGGGATGAGAACCGGGAAGTAACCGAAGCAGACGAACCGGCCCCCTCCACCGCTTCCGGGCGGGCGCTGGCCGTCATCGAGCGCTACCTGGCCCTGCTGGAACGGCCCCGCGCCACCATCCTGCGTTTGGGCGGCCTGGTGGGCGGCAACCGCCAGCCCGGCCGCTTCCTGGCCGGCAAAAAGGACGTGCCGAACGGGGAAGCGCCGGTCAACCTCGTGCACCTCGACGACTGCATCGGCGTCATCGAAGCCGTCATCGGGCAGGGCACCTGGGGGCAGACGTTCAACGTGTGCGCAGATTTACACCCCACCCGCGCGGAATTCTACACGGCCCAGGCGAAAAAACAGGGCCTGGAGCCGCCTACATTCCGGGCCGGCAAGCAGTTGGCCTATAAGATCGTTTCGAACGAGAAGGTAAGAAAGGCGCTGGGGTATGTCTTCCGGTGGCCGGACCCGATGGGGTTTTAAGTACTTATACTGACGCACGGCAGGTTTTGTCGACTACAAAACCCGCCGGGTCAGTATATACTGGCATCGCTGGTTTTGTTCCTGACAAAACCACGCGTTCGCCAGTATAGTTGAACAGATTTAAATTACGTATCGTTCGCGAGCGTCTTTGACGCGATGCAGGGGGTAATCAGGGGTTGTGCAAATTTTCATTGCGTCAGCACTTCCACCCCCGCCAACCATGGCTTCCTGCGCACCGGCCCATCCCATTACCTGCAGTTCGACGACGGAACCCCGTATGTGGCTATCGGCGAGAACATCGCCTGGCAAATACCGGGCCAAAACCCTTACCTCAGTTACAACCGCTGGCTGAATAGCCTGGCCGGCAACCTGGCGCCAGCCGGCGCCCGCGTCAGGGGCGCTCCCGGCAACCTGGTGCTGACGCCCTCCCTGGGCTGGGGAGGCATCGGCGAAGCCGAGATCATCGTCGACGAAAACGGCATGGCTTCTCCTGCCGGAGCGGATGGTGTTTTTCTCCCTGAACGGATTGGGGGAAACAGACAAACGCCCCGGTTGCCCTCCTGAAAATTCCAGTACGCCCTCCGGTTCATCCGCAAGGCCGCGAGTTGCCGGCGAAGCGGGGCCGGAAGCAGCCCGGCGGCCGCGGCCCGGATGCGAAGATAAAATGGAGGTGTTACAGGACTCTCCGAACTTGTATTAAACCGCCTTATCCTTTCCGGGACATGGCTATTCGATAGTCTCTCTCTGCCAAGGTTTACCTACCCTAACTCCCATCCCCCTGGAGCGGATTTGCAATCCTGGCCAGCAGCCACTCCCACTCAAACGTTTCCGTCGCCGGCGGCAGGCTGTCGGCCAGCGCCTCCCGTTTTTCCGTTTCGAACGGCGCCAGCTTGGCGAGCTTGCGGGTGAAGTCGATGAAGTTGCGGGCCTGCTCCTTGAGTTTGGGCTTGGCCAGGTCCTGCCGGTACAGGTAGATGCGATAAGCTTCCAGGAAAGACAGCAGCAGCTCCGTCTGCCCGGTCTCGTAGTAAATCTTCGCGAGCAGGTTCTTGGCGCTGATGGCGAGCAGGGGATCCCGCAGGTCGATCTGGTTGAGCAGCACCTGGGCCTTGCCGTAGTTTTTGTCGTAATAGAGATAGTGGGCCAGGTTGAATTGGTAAATATTATCGCGGAAATCTTCGGGCAACAGCTTTTTGTAATTTTCCAGGAAGCTTTTGGCCCAGTCCAGGCGGCCGGTAGCCAGGCCTACGGTGATGAGGTTGGTATAACGCCAGGGCGCCAGGCGGCCATTTTCCAGCAACATCCCCTTGTCGAGCAGGTACTGGTTGATGTCCAGGAAATGAGCCAGGTAGGACTTGTCGCGGTAGTGGTTGATGCGGCGGGTGCAGTAGTTGAGCAGGTAAGCGTAGAGGTTTTTCACTTCCTCCGGCGGCAGGATAGCCTCGTTGTCCCGCAGCAGGCTGTATAACTCATGGTAATATTCCTGCTTTTCCGGTTGCTGCAGCATCAGCAGGGCGTTGAGGTATATGTCCACCCTGGGGGCGTCGTGGAGCGGGTTGTCTTGCAGCCAGCCCAGCACGGCATCGCCCAGGTGGAGGCCGTATTGGATGTCGAGCATCTGGGCAGCGTTGACCATTTCCAGGCTGTAGCGGAGCTTTTCCGCCAGGTAGGCGCGGTCGAGCGCGTCGGCCGCCCGCTGCAGTTCCTCCCGGTAGCGGCGCTCGTACTGCTGGGCATAACGATCTTCTATATCGGCCAGCCGATACCGCGCCTGCAGGTAAGCGGCGTCCTGGTACGGGTACTTTTTCAGCAATTTCCGCGCTCTTTTCCGGACGGTGCTGTAGTGTTTGTCCAGCCCCATCTGATGGTAGGCCTCCATGAGGGCGAACTGTGCCTCCAGAGGCTGCTCCCGGAGGCGCTCTGCCGCCAGGAAATCTTCCAGCAGCTGCATCAGCTCGTTCATGCGGTAGGCCAGCGCCCCTTCGTCGAGGCCACTCTCCGTGGGGTTGGCCCGGATCACGGCGCCTTTTTCCAGCTCCGGGCGGTCAAAGCCGGGGGCGAAAGCTTGTAAATAGTTGAAAAACAGCTTATTTTCAGTATTTTTATTAAAGTAAGGCGATTGCAGGAAATCTCCAAACCGGCTCAGCTGCCGGGTGGAAAGCTTGCGCAGTAATTCTATTAACTTGCTTTGATGCATATTCAGGAATCCCCTTTAAGGACAGAAATAAATTGAAATACCTGGAAATACTTTGAAATACCTGTAAACGGCGCTTCGGCCCGCCGGAGAAATATTTCTCTATTTCGATGTATCTCCATGTATTTCTATCCTGATCCTTTCCTGGCTCAATATTACAAAAATGAACCGTTTCTTACCACTCGCCCTTGCATTAACCCTTGCCACCTCCGGTCCCGCCCAGGTCATGTTCCCCGGCGACCTCAACAACGACGGCACCGCCAACCACATCGACCTGTTGCCGCTGGGAGTGGCCTACAACCGCTTCGGCCCGCCCCGCGACCCGGCTTCCCTGGAATGGATTCCGCAGCCCAACCTGCCCTGGGCCGACGCCCTGCCCGTCAGCGGCGTCAACCTGGGTTTTGTGGATGCCGATGGCAACGGCATGATCGACGACCTGGACCTGGAGGCCATCCCCTTCAACTACGACAGCATCCAGTTCCTTTCCATCCCGGAGCCCCGCCCTTATCTCCTGCCCGACACCCTCTTTGTCGAAACGCCGCCCGAGCTGCGGCTGCGGTTCGAGCCGCAAACGGCCAGCCCCGGCGATACCGTCCGGCTGATCGTGGAGTACATCGTGCCCGACCCCAATGCCTTCCCGCCCTCCGGCCTGCCCCTGGGCATCGCCTTCAGCATCGGGGGGCTGGACACCCTGCCTATCGTGCCGCCCATCCGGATTTTCCCCGACACCGTGCCCGGCGACCTGATGTTTGTCGCCGCTACCGAAACCCAGGCCCGCTTCTGGCGGTCGGCAGGGCCCGGCCGCATCGAATTCGCAGCCGCCGGGCGGGGAATGGGCACCCTGAACACCTCCCGCAAACTCGCCGAGATGTTCATCGTCATGGAGGACATGATCATCCTCCGCGAAGCGCCCGCCAACATCGACAGCGCTCTGCTCATCAATACCCGCGAGCAGGTGATCGCCCTGAAAACGCGGGGAGATACGCTGATGGTGAGCAGCCGGCAGCCGACTGCGCCCGCTGCCTTTGCCCGGGTTTTCCCCAACCCTGCCCGGGATGAGCTGCAGGTGCGGCTGGAACGGCCGGCCCGTTTTGAACTGGCGCTCTTCAACGCTGCCGGGCGGGCGGTACGGAGAGGGGGGCCCGGGCTGGCCCGCGAAGGCCGCCTCAGCATTGCCGGCCTGCCACCGGGCGTTTACTTTCTGGAAATACGGACAGAACAGCGGAAACAGGTGGAAAGGGTGATGGTACACCGTCCCTGAATTACCTGTTAGCGTTCATCAATATAACTTTTTGATCCGCACCGTCGGCCCCGGGCAGAGCGCCTGGTGGCAGCCCATACAGCTGTTGACCATATTTTTGTAGAGGGAAGCCGCCTGCGGGGCGTCGGCGCCTTGCAACGCCTTGATGGTTTGCAGGTACGACAGGGCGTGTACCTTATACGTATCGGAAGCTGCCTTTTCCGGCTCCGTGGCCTCAGCAGTGAGGATCTTCTGGTAGTCGAGGGCCGGGCGGGGCTGTTCGCCTTGTTCGATCTGCTGTTTCATGAGCAGGGCGTCGTCGAACATGGCGCGCATGAGCAGGGCCAGCTCGCTGTCGCCATTGGGGTTGAGGGGAGCGGCGTTCGTTTTTTTGTCCTGAGTGTGGCAGGAAAGCAGGTATCCGCTGAGCAGCAGGGCCAGGAAGATGGCGGGCTGGCGGAGGGCGGCATGGAGATGAGGTTTAGACATGCGTTTTTTTGGGGCAAAGATAAGACAGGATAGACGGGATTGACAAAAATAGACAGGATTAACAAGATTTACATGTGGCGCAAGCTACATCTTGTAAATCCTGTAAATCCTGTCTACTTCTAATTGTAAATCCTGGCAACTATTTAGGTGGGCCTGATGCCTTTGCCACGAAGACACCAAGACACCAAGACACCAAGATTGCACAAAGCCTTGATGCGATCTTGGTGTCTTGGTGTCTTCGTGGCTAAAAAGCGGAGGGCTGTTAAATAGTTACAAATCCTGTCTGCTTTCGGCCTTTTTGCACACCCCAGACGGAGTAGGCTGGCGAACAGGACCACAACTTTTGAACCGCCCGGGCGGTACAGGCTAAAAGTATATATCTCTAAAAGCGCAACCTCTTCGCATAAAAGATCAGAATTCCAAATCCTTTCCGTTCTTCTGAAAGGAAACCACGTTGTGCACGACGTCCACCGCATTCAGCGTGCCTTCAAAAGACCGCACGTCGCCCAGGCCGTTCGACACCTTGACGGTATATTGCGTCCCCGGGCAGAGCGATTCGTCGCAGCCGTAATAATGGACCTGCACCACGTAGCCCCCGTCCGGCGCGCCGTTGGCCCAGTAGATGTTTTCCGGGCCGAAGCCGTCCACGTCGTCCAGGTCGAGGTAGCCGCCGGAAGCGGAGGAAGGGTATTCGTAGTAGATGCGTTCGCCGAAGGGGTCCGTGACCCACAGGTCGATGTCGGTCAAATCGGTGTTCCAGGAGAGGGCGACGTGTACGACGCCTTCGGTGTCGGGCAGGTCATCCAGGTCCTCCCAAAAGGAGGGGATTTCGTTTTCGTAGAAGTTGTCGATCAGCTCCCGGATGGTGGGGAAGTCGCTGAATTGGTTCCAGTATTCGTCCAGGGAAAAATCATATCCCTGCAAAGTCTCGACGATCCCGTCGCTGAACTCCCGGACCTCCTGAGTGTACCCGTCCACATTCTGGCCGATCTCCTGCATGAGGTTGTCCCAGGCGTTGGTTTGGAGGTATTCCACAGCGTACCCCACTGTTGTCAGGGCGAAGCCGCCGATGAGGATGACCCCGGCGGCCGGCGAGCCGGCCAGCGTCCCGATGCCGCCGACGATGAGGCCGGCAATGCCTACCGACTGGACCGTTTCGCTGAGGAAATTGCCGATGTCATTCTGCACGAGGTTGTTCATGCTTTGCACCCAGTCGTCCAGAAGCCCGCCGCGGTTCGACACCTCGTATCCACCCCGGCGCAGCTCTTCCAGGCGGCGGATAGGGGCGGCAAAGCTGCCGCCTTTCCGGCTCGGCCCTCTGAGGCCTTCCAGGTTGGCGTTGTCGGTGAGGAAAGTGGTGGCGGTGATCCATTCATCGCCCTGGCGTTCCACCATCATTTCCATCAGCAAGGTGCCGATGCGGTTTTCCCAGTCGTAGTAATAAAAACGCATATAGAACATTCCGGGCGCCGCCGGCTCGAACTCGACCATCGCCTGGCCTTTCTGCCCGGTCTGAGCGTCGATGTTGTATACGAAGGCAGGCTGGCCGTTGGCCGGGTCGAGCAGGAGGATGCTCTCCTGCTGCGCGCTCTGGTCCTCAAAGGAGACCTCATCCGCCAGGTAGAGGCTGGTAACCATAGAGGGAAAGCCATTGTCATTAAAATAGCCGAAAGTGCCGAAGTGGAATCCCTCCCCTACCTGTATGGAGGATTGGAGGTAGTTGCCCTGGCCGGGATCCGGGTCTGCCGGCCGGAAGAAACTGAGATGGAAATCGGGCGCCGAAAACAGGGGCGCCAGCTCTCCTTCCACCTTGAAACAAGCGGGGAAGAGCAGCAGGAACAGGGCAGCCAGGAGCCCTGAATTCAGGTTGAAAGCATTTATTTTTTTCACAGGTGCTTATTTTTTCAGGTTGACAAATAACGCTTATTCGTTGCCCGCCGGCTGAAGCAGCTGGGCTTTGACATAACCGAGGCGGCCGTCGCAACGCACTTTCCACCACCAGTTGTTGGTTTTTTCCAGGACTTCCACCCGCTGGCCCTCCGCCAGCCGCTGCAACACGGCCGACTCGTGGGTCGCCTTTTCGCGCAGGCTGGTCCGGTCGGTCAGCCGATGTATCCCCTGGTGGGCAGTCGTTTCGGGGCCGGCCGCCGGAGCTGCCGGAACGCCGGGCTGGCTGGCCGCATTTTCAGGCGCGGGAGCAGGCGCGGGCCGGGCGGGC
>JAGFJD010000555.1 GCA_024102975.1 Phaeodactylibacter sp.
AAATGCACCAGGCCGTAAATGCCGTCCGTTCCCGTGGGCGTGACCACCTCCCGGTGCGTGACCTGTATCCAGGGGTTGTCGTATACCACGCTATTGGAGCGCGTCTTCCAGGGGTTTTCATTAACAACTGTTATTTGGTGATATGGTGATGTGGTGATATGGCCCTTTCATTCGTCAAGGTAAGTATTGTGGTTGAACTAATATAAAACCTACGGTTAGATTCGGAAAAATTCCTGCAAGGATCGGGCCGCAAAACCATAAAACCGAGTAACTGTTCAGGTCTTTTGTTTAACCACATAGGACGCATAGCGTTTTCACAGTAGAGCACATAGGCTGCGGCTACTGTGGCCTATGTGAACTGCCTGATGTGGCCTATGTGGTAAATAGTTACAAAACCGAAATACCTAAAACAGCCACGAATTCCCTATCTTGACCACCCAACAACAATATAACAATATAACAATCATCACCATGACTCCCTCCCTCGACCGCCGCCTGGCCAGGATGAACCAGCGCCTGCAAAGCCTGCTGGACGAACTGTCCGCTCATGACAACGAAACCCTCAACCGCCAGCCCGCCGACGGCGGCTGGTCGGCCCTGCAGGTCATGCACCACCTCATCCTGGCCGAAGAGGGTTCGGTGAAATACGTCAAAAAGAAACTCAGCTTCAACCCCGGGTTGGAACCCGCCGGCCTGGCCAGCGGCTGGCGGTCCTTCCTGCTGAATTTTTACTTCGGCCTGCCCTTCAAGTTCAAGGCGCCTCCGGGGGTAGGGGACGGCGCCCTTCCTGCCCGGTCTGATTTCCGGGAAACCTCGGAGCGTTGGCTGGCCGGCCGCAAAGCCCTGCGCGAGTACCTGGAAAGCCTGCCGCCGGATCTTTTCCGGAAATCTATCTACCGCCACCCTTTTGCCGGCAGGATGAGCCTGGAAGGCATGGTGAAGTTTTTTGACGGCCATTTCGAACGGCACCGGAAGCAGATAGAGCGGGTGTTGAGGGAGGTGGCTGGAAAAGGTTAAAAGTTGGGCAAAAGTTGCCAGGGTTGTGCGCCACCTGTCCCGAACTCGATTCGGGGGTGTACGGACAAAGCCTCTTTGATGGCGATGATGTGCTTTAGGCAAAGGCTTTCAAAAGCGTATCCACTCCAACTGGCGAATATAGCCGTTTGGCTCTAAAACAACACCCCCGCAATCGCCGCTGTCAGAAAACAAGCTATCGTGCCGCCGATCAGCGCTTTGATGCCGAACTCCGTGAGCGTCTTTCGCTGGCCGGGCGCAATGGCCCCGATGCCGCCAATCTGAATGCCGATGGAGGCGAAGTTGGCAAAGCCGCAGAGGGCGTAAGTAGAGATGAGCAGTGATTTGTAGCTCATCTGGTCTTTCAGCCCCTCCAGGGCGGCGTAGGCAAAAAACTCGTTGAGGGTGGTTTTCAGGCCCAGCAACTGGCCGACCAGCAGGATGTCGCTCGTGGGAACGCCCAGCGTCCAGGCTACCGGGGCGAAGACAACGCCGAGGACGTATTCCATATTGAAGCCTTCGAAACGCCCGTCGGTCTGTTGTATGACGTAGTCATTGAGCCCCGTCCAGCTGCCCACGCCGTTGATCAGGATGTAGTTGAGCATGGCGATAAAAGCCGTGAAGACGAGCAGCATGGCGCCCACGTTGATGGCCAGCCGCAGCCCGTCGGTCGTGCCGCGGGAGATGGCGTCCAGCAGGTTGCTCCCCACGTCCTGCCGCGGGATGTCCAGCTTTTGATGCTCCATGTCCACTTCCCTGGTTTCCGGGAAGAGCATTTTGGCCGCCACGATAGCCGCCGGCGCCGATATGATGGAAGCGGTGAGCAGGTGGGTGGCGAACAGTTGCTTGGCTTCGGGGTCGGTGCCGCCGAGAAAGCCGACATAAGCTGCAAAAACGCCGCCGGCAATGGTGGCCATGCCCCCGGTCATCAGGCAGAGGATTTCCGATTTCGACATGTCTTCCAGGTAGGGCTTGATGACCAGCGGCGCTTCCGTCTGGCCGATGAATACGTTGGCGGCAGCTGCCAGGCTCTCGGCACCCGTTAGCTTCATCGTGCGCGTCATCACCCAGGCAAAGCCTTTGATAATGAGCTGCAGGATGCCCAGGTAATATAAAACGGAGGAGAGGGCAGAGAAAAAGATAATCGTTGGCAATACCTTAAAGGCAAAAATGTACCCCACCGTCACCACATCTCCCGAGGCGCCGTCGCTCACCTGCACGACAGCCGGCCATTTGCCCAGCACGAAGTTGGCGCCGGCTTCCGTAAAATCCAGCACCACGACAAAAAAGCTAGCGACAAAATCGAAAGCTTTCTTGACAATGGGGATTCTTAATATGGCGATGGCCAAAACGACCTGCATGGCGATGCCCACTCCGATGATCCTCCACTTGATGGCCCGGCGGTCGGCGCTCAGCAGATAACAGATAACCAAAAGCACAAAAACGCCAAAGGCGCCGCGCAATAGCCCTACGAGAAATTCCATGGTCAAATTCATTTAAGAGCGGGGTGTCCTCCCGCCCGCGTAAGCAAACGTCCAAAAGTAATAAAGTTTTGTTGTTGTGCATGAATTCGCGAACTCCAATTCAAAATACTACCTTTGTAAAAACCAGCGCCAAGCAATCACGACTCATTTATCTATGAAACCGCTTATCATAGGTGTCACCGGCGGCAGTGGTTCCGGAAAAACCACCTTTATCAACCAGCTTCGGGAGCGCTTTACCCGGGAGGAACTCTGCATCATTTCCCAGGACGACTACTACCGCCCCCGGGAGGAGCAGCTGCAGGATGAACTAGGAATCCGCAATTTCGACCTGCCTGCCTCCATCGACAAAAAAGCCTTTGCCCGGGATATCAGCCGCCTGATGGGCGGCCAAACCGTACACCGCCAGGAATATACGTTCAACAACGAGGCGGCCAAGCCTAAAATGCTCACCTTCCTCCCCGCCCCGGCTATCGTCGTCGAGGGCATCTTCGTGTTCCATTTTAAAAAAATACGCCGCCTGCTCGACCTCAAGGTCTTCCTCCATGCCAAGGAAAACCTCAAGGTGATCCGCCGGATCAAACGCGACCAGGCGGAGCGCAATTACCCGCTGGAAGACGTGCTCTACCGCTACGAACACCACGTGCTGCCTACTTTCGAAAGATATATCCGGCCCTATATGGACGAAGCCGACCTGGTGGTCAACAACAACCAGAAATTCGACTGGGGGCTGGAGGTCCTGACCGGATACCTGCAAAATTACCTGGAGAAATGCAACGGCGAAAACCGGCAGGAAGAACGCCCCTTTCCGCACGAGAGCACCGGACGGCAATAGTAAACCCGCATTCCTATGCATCTCCCAATTCCGGCCTCCCCCGCATTTCTATATGTTTCCACATATTTCCATGTATTTCCAAGTATTTCTACGTATTT
The DNA here is from genome assembly GCA_024102975.1 of Phaeodactylibacter sp. Taxonomy (GTDB): domain Bacteria; phylum Bacteroidota; class Bacteroidia; order Chitinophagales; family Saprospiraceae; genus JACJXW01. The sequence continues at coordinate 3,429 of JAGFJD010000555.1, forward strand.
CCATATATTTCTATGTATTTCCATGTATTTCCATATATTTCCCCATTTCATTTTCCCGTCCATTTCCACGCATTTCCCCATCTCAACCCAGTTCCTTAAGGCCGCATTTCGGCCGCTATTGCTGTTGTTCGCTTTCTTAATGCTCCCCGCCTTCCTCAACGCCCAGTTCAGGGCTGGCGACTGGCTGGCTCATTTCGAAGGCCTCTATGGCTATTCCCGTTTGGGCGAAGATGAACAGCGGTTGTATGAGTACGGCCTGAGCGGCGAATTCCACTTCTTTCCGCTCTCCCGACTGGCATTCGGCGCCGGTTTTTCGACCTCCTACCTGTCTCTGGATAATGACTTCTTTCAGGCTTATGACCTCGGCTTTCGGGTGGAACCTCAGTTGCGCTTCTACCTGCTTAACGACAAATGGCCACTCTTCCTCCAGGCCGCCTACTCCTGGCAACAGGCCGAACTCGGGCGGCCGTTTACCGGCGGAGAGAAGCAAACTGCCCAGGGCAGCGGCGCCTCTGCCGGCGCCGGCGCCAATTTCTCATTGGCACCCGCAATCAGCCTGGAAGCCCTCATCCTGTACCGCTACGATAAGGCGGAGCGCCTACTGATCCAGCCGCAGGAAGTTTTTCGCCGGGGATTGTATGCCCGCGCCGGCCTTCGCCTGCAGCTCAGCAGTTCCGGCGATCCATCGCCCTCCTGGCAGGGGCCGGGAGAAGAAGCCGTGGGGGCTTCCGCCTGGCTATTGGGCGGTAACATAGGCGGGGGGATAAACTTCGGCAACCCCGATACTTATAGCTTGTCGTTGCAGGGCGGCCATTTCCTGGCGCGGCGTTTTGCCCTCGGTATCGGGCTACAACTGGAAAGGGTAACGAACGAGGGTTTTGGCGAGCCCGGCCTCAGTTCCGGCGTCGAGCCTTTTTTGCGGTATTACCTGCCGCTGAGCAACAGCATGCTGGCTTTTCCCACCGCCGGGTTCCAATGGGGGCGCAGCGAAGAACTGGACAACTTCAACCTGGAGGGCTTCCGCTTCCGCACCTGGCAACTGGGCATGGGCGTGGATTTTTTCCTGTCCCGCGCCGCCGCCCTCGAACTGATCCTGAACCTCTCAGGCAGAAGCGTCAGCCCCGGCATCAACGCCGTGCCCCGCCGCAGCTTCGACGTGGCCTTCTCCCTTTCTGTGGGGCTGATGACGTTCTGGTTTGAATAGTTGTGTCGGTTCTCGGTTGGAAAAAAAAGGCTTTAACCTGCCGGGTAGGCCCTGTGGAATAGTCGCTTGGCGAATTCCACAGGGTAGGCTGTTCAAAACAGGATAAAAAAAATTCCCCGCATTTTTGTGAAGTTACAGCAATAACCACAACCATGCGGGGAACCGGTGAGCCATAAAAAATACTAAAATGGTTGGAAACAACCAATTCAAGTGCAAGTATCAAGTGCAAGTTCAGAGCGGTGCCGTCCTTGAACTTGGCTCTTGAACTTGAACTTTAAAAAGAGGTGGGCAAGGCATTCAAAAATGCGCAGAAGTTTTTTTCCAAAAAAACCGCTATTTTGAACAGCCTACCCGGCAGGATGCAGCTCTCGCTAATTCCCCTTCACCACCTTCACCGTCCCCACCGTGCGCCCGTCGGCCTCCAGCCGGGCCCAGTAGATGCCGTTGGCCAGGTTCTGGCCGAGCTGCGCCTGCCCTTTCTGATCCAGGATTTCCTGCCGCTGTACCTCCTGCCCGTAAGCGTTGTACACGCGCAGGAAGCCCTGGTCGAAGGCCGCTGCGATCTCGAAGGAAACCGTAACGGCCTGCCCGAACGGGTTGGGGAAGGCACGGAGGCTTCCGTCGGCGGAAACCTCAGCCAGTCCGGTCAGGGGCTCGCCCTCTTCCACCAGGATATGATCCACGGCGGCTTCGACCCAGTTGCCGTCTGGGGCATCGTCGGCGGTTTCGAAAATCAACTGCATGCTGTCGGTCAGCGTGATGTATTCGACGAGCTTGATTTCGCCCATCGGCCGCCAGAAGCTGAGGGAGGAGGTGATGTAATCCAGCTCCACCTCATCCGTCCCGTTGGATATGCGGATCGAAAAGTAGTCGTTCGGCGCGCCGAAGGGGCCGCCGTTGAAAAACCAGAAGTTCCCGGTCAGGATGGGGTTTTCGTAACCGGAAAGGTCCATCAGAGGAGAGAAGAGGAACACCGCTCCGTCGTCCACGTCAAAGCTGCCCGGCTGGCCTCCGCCGATGCCGGTGGTATAGCATTCCGTACCCAGGTCGTTGGGATAGTCGCCATTGGGGCTGACCAGAGAACCCTGGTTTGTGGTTGGAATAGGCACACCCAGTTCCCAGAAGCCGGCGGACGCGTCACCATCGTCATCGGCCGTCCATCCGTAGTCAAAGAAGAAATCATCCTGATACCCTTCTTTGAGTTCAATAGTCAAAGTGGTATTGCCGGAAAGCTCGACGTTATCCACCTGCGCGTACTGGTATCCCCAGGCGCCGGCGTATATGGTATAGGTATCTTCGACGACGACGCCCAGGGTGAAGTTGCCGTTGTCATCCGCTGTGGCTTCATAGGTCAGGATGCTCCCTTCGGCCAGGATTCTGGCGCCGGGCACCGGCAGCCCGTCCTCATCCCGGATGGTTTGCCCGCTAAGGGAAAAGGAACCGATCGGCGACAATTCCACTGCCACCTCTACCAGTACGCCGTTCTCCAACTCCACTTCGATGGTTTTGTCGCGATAGCCGGGCTTGGCGAAGGTGACGTTAAAAACACCGCTGATCGCCTGGCCGGTCTCGAAGCGCCCGAACGGGTCGGTCGTGCCCAGGTTGGGCTGCTCGGAGTCGATGACGACGGTCACGTCCCCGAGCAGGGCGCCGGTGATGGAATCGGTGACGATGCCTTCCAGCCAGCAGGCGCGGACGAAG
>JAGFJD010000571.1 GCA_024102975.1 Phaeodactylibacter sp.
TTGACCCCGGAGAACTGTTCGGAATTTGGAAAGATAATCCCAGGGATATCGATGAGATAAGAACCAAATCCTGGGCGCGTAACTGGAGTTAAGCCATGATCCTTTGCGACACCAATATTTTTATCCACGCCTTCAATGGGAGCGCCCAAACCATTGAGGAACTCAATCAGATCGGCCACGAAAATATAGCGCTCTCCACCATCACGGTCATGGAACTTTTTCAGGGTATGGGTAACAAAAGGGAGCTCGAAATAATGAAAAAGAAGATCAGGTACTATGACTTTATCGAGATAGATATCCCTGTTTCAAAACTGGCTTTGGAATTGGTGGAACAATTTAACCTCAGCCATGGATTGAAAATCCCCGACGCCATTATCGCAGCGACTGCTGTAGTCCACCAAATTGAACTCCACACTTATAATGTCAAGGATTTCAGGTTCGTCCCGGATATCAGGCTGTATGAAGTAAAATAATCCGGCGCCTCTTTTACATTAGCTTATCCTGGCTGCTTACTTCCTTTCCGGATTTCCTTAATTTACCTTCCGAGATCGGCCAAATGAGGCTGGTTTACGACGCGACGAGCCGCAAGTGGTTCAAACGCGGGGAGTTCGGCGTCACCGCACCGGCTACGCTTCGGGCATCGAGTACCTCGATGGGAAACTGGAGGCATAGCTGACGTGGCAAGGATTGGCCTGCCAATTCTTGCCAGTCACTATGTGCCGACATTTATCGTCGGCACATCTATGCCCCCGACGGCCGTATGGTCGCCGAATACTCCGGTGGGCAGACCATCCGGTACCGGGCGGAGTACTTTCACCAGGATCATCCCGACCCTACGGGTGCGGGACAGGTTCTGGGGAACACCCGCCTGGGCTTCACGGACTTCAACCAGAATGGGCGCATTGAGCTGACGGAAGATGACCCGAATACGCCGGATAATGAGCTGGAGGTTACTCAGGCTGGAGCGCACCGCCGTCGCCAGAGGCTATGGCGGTCAAAGAGCGGAAGTCCCGGCATTTATCGCCGGGAAGGCGCACTACTACCCGTTCGGGATGAACCACCTGGGGCCGTGCTTTGTCCGCCGAAGCCCCGAAGGGCGAAGGCGGGGTATGAGACGGTGGCGCCGGCCGAAGCGCAGCGAAGGTCCCGAACGCAGCTTCGGGAAGAATAAGTACCTGTATAATGGCAAGGAGCTGAGCGAAGACTACGGCATAAAGCTCATGGATTATGGGGCCAGGTGGTATGATGGGGGGATTGGGCGGTGGACGGCGGCGGATCCGATGGCTGATATTGAGCCCTCTTGGATGCCATTCAGATATGCATTCAACAACCCAGCTTTCCCAACCCCTCCTCACTCACTCCTGGGCACCAGGAGCCGGTCTCCGGGCCGCAGCCTGTGGTTGGGCGGTATGCCATTGAGCATGATGAGGGCAGGAAGCGTTGCCCCCGGTATCTTCCTGTAGATTTTTTCCAGGGTGCCCCTGTCCTCGACGATGTAGACCAGTTGCCGGAATGCGGCATCCGGATAGTTGCCTGCGGGCTGAAGTTGCCTTCCATGCAGGGCGATGGGCGGGGCAGCAGGCAGGCCCTCCATCTTCTCCAGCGGCTTGAACCGCTTAAACTCCTTAGGCTGGTAGATCGTCAGTTTCTGGCCTTCCTTCAGGTCGGTGGATTGCAGGCCGTTCCAGGCGATGATCTGGTGGACAGTGCACTTCAGGTTTTTCGCGATCTTTTTCAGGGTTTCCCCCTTTTTGACCACGTAGGTTTGCCGGATGTATTTCTCCTTCCAGTTCTCCAGATATTTCTGCACGACGACCGGAGAGCCGTCGAAGTAGTGGTCGGCGAGGTGGTCGGGGCGCTCCGCCGCCAGATAATCTTTAAAGGCAGGCATGACCCGCTTCGGCAAAATGAGGAAGTTGCCCTGCCGGTTTTCGGGGATGACGCCCCGTTTATAGGCGGGGTTCAAATCCTCAATTAATTCCAGGGGCAGGCCGGTGATCTGGGCGATGCGGTGAAAGGTAAATTGGTGATAGACTTTTATCGTTTCCGTGATCTGATAATCCAGGGGCGGGTATTCGGGGATGACCTCATGTTCCTTATAGTATTCCATGAGGTAGGTAGCCGCAATGTAAGCCGGTATGTAGTTGCGGGTTTCCCGCGGCATGTAGCGGCGGATGCGCCAGAAGTTCTTGCTGCGGCCCCGCTTGATGGCCCGGCTCACCCGGCCCGAGCCTCCGTTGTAGGCGGCCAGCGCCAGGGCCCAGTCGCCGAATTTTTCGTACTGGCGGGTCAGATAATCCAGGGCGGCTTCGGTGGCTTTGTTCGGGTCCTTGCGCTCATCGACGAACTCATCGATCAGCAGGCCGTACTCCCTGCCTGTGGCGGGCATGAACTGCCACAGGCCGACGGCCCCCACCGGAGAAACGGCATGGGGATACAAGGCCGATTCCACTACGGGCAGGTACTTGAGCTTTTCCGGCATGCCCCGCTGCTGCAGGTAATCCTCAATGAGGGGGAAGTACAATACCGTACGGCCCAGGATGCGTTCGGTCTTTTCGCGCTTCCAGATAAGGTAGCCTTTGAGGTATCCTTTAACTACGGAATTGTAGCGGTTTTCGACCAGCGGGTTGTCAATCGACTTCAGCCGCTCGACGACCAGCGCTTCGTCGTATACAGGGTTGTCATTAGCTTGAAGGAGCAGGGGTAAGAAGAGAAGAAACGCCAGGCTTGCCGCCCGGGAAAAGAAGGTTCTCACGGTATGTGGGTCCATCATACTGGAGTTGGTTAAAAAAATAATACCAGCATTGCTTTGTCAAAAACTATCCGAAGGGGCTGGTATTTTCCCATCGCCCTAATTAGTTGGTGATACGATGGAAACGGGTTTTGGTTTCGTGCCCGCGAATAATAAGGCTTCAGCTCAGGGAATTCCAGAGCCGGTTTACAAATTTAATCATTCCTTTTGGTAAGCCGGCTTATTTGAGCCTTTTAGTTACCAACAATTTATACTTGACGGCAACAGGTTTTGCCGTCAGATATAACCCGGCGTGAAAACACCGCGAGGCCATAAAAAGTTGCCTGTTCACTCTTTTTTCATTGCCAGCACGGTTTTGCCAAAGGCCAGCAAGCGGGCTTCTTCGAACTTTTGAGCCATAAACTGGATGCCTATGGGCAACCCTTCGCCATCCTCGCCAACCGGCAGCGAAATCGCCGGCACGCCCGCCATATTGGCCTGAACGGTGAAAATGTCGGCCAGGTACATAGCCACGGGGTCGTCCATCTTGTCGCCGAGCTTCCAGGCGGCGCCGGGGGCGGCGGGCATGAGGATAAAGTCGTACGCCTTAAAGATTTCGTCGGTTTTTTCCTTGATGATGCGGCGCACTTTTTGCGCTTTGGAATAATAAGCGTCATAATAGCCGGCGCTGAGCACGAAGGTGCCCAGCATGATGCGCCGCCTGACTTCGGTGCCGAAGCCCTCGGTCCGCGACTTCTTGTAGGTGCTCATCAGGTCCGTCGCATTGGAGCTGCGGTAGCCGTAGCGGATGCCGTCGTAGCGGGAGAGGTTGGTGGATGCCTCAGCGGTGGTCAGCACGTAGTAGGCCGGGATGATGTAGTCGAGGTATTCGAAACCGACGGCTTCCACCGTGTGGCCGGCCTGGCGCAACTGCCCGATGAGGGACTGGCAGGCCGATCGGATGCCTGGGGCAAGGCTGGGATGTTCCAGAGCAGTATCGAAATAGGCGATCCTGGCTTTGCCCGTAAAATCAGTCAACCGAGAATAGGCGGGCGCCGGCGCCTGGCTGGCGGTGCTGTCGAATTCGTCCGGCCCGGCCATAACCTCCAGCAGCAGGGCAGTGTCTTCAACGGAATGCGCCAGGATGCCGATCTGGTCGAAAGAAGAGCCGTAGGCCAGCAAGCCATAGCGGGAGATGCGCCCGTAGGTCGGCTTGAATCCCACCACGCCGCAGAAAGCTGCCGGCTGGCGCACCGAGCCGCCGGTATCGGAGCCCAGAGAGGCCAGGCAGGTGTCGGCCTGGACGGCCACCGCCGAGCCGCCGGAGGAGCCGCCCGGCACCCGGCCGGGGTCAGCCGCGTTCCGGGTGGGGCCGTAGATGGAGGTTTCATTGCTGGACCCCATCGCAAATTCGTCGCAGTTCACCCGGCCGATCAGGATGGCATCTTCCGCCAGCAACCGGTCAATGGCTGTCGCCGAGAACAGGGAAGTGAAGCCCTCCAGGATTTTAGACCCCGCAGTGACGCCGTGATCTTTATAACAAATCACGTCTTTATGAGAAAGCACCATCCCGAAGAGGCGGCCTGCCGATTCCGGGTTCTCCCGGTAACGGGCGTCCAGGTGCCGGGCGCGCTCCAGGGCTTCTTCGGCGTAAACTTCTACGTAGGCATTCAGTTCCCTGCTGGCTTCGATGCGGGAAAGGTAGTATTGCACGAGGCTTTCGCAGCTTTCCCGGCCGGCCCGGATGGCTTCCTGAACCTGGTGTAGTGTCGTGTATTTTAGCATGGTTTAGTTGTTAGTTGTCGGGGAGAGCCGGCAATCTCTTCTGTAGAGCTTGCACGTTTCGCCATTACTGCTCTATAACCCACAGTTTCCGGCTGGCGGCCTGCCCCGGGCGCTGAATGTCGAAATGGCGCTTTTTGCTGCCGATGAGCAGAGCAACGCCGGCCCCCGCCGCTCCCAGGCTGTAGCCGGCAACGCGAAAATACCGATCCGGATTGAATTCGCCCTCGCCGTAGTTGATGCTGATCAAAGGCGCTGCCACCAGAGCGCTTAGGGCACCCAGGGTGGTAATGGCCACTCCCAGGTTATTCCAGCCCTTTGCCCCCTTGTTGCGGTAGGTGATATGGTCTATGTCCGCTATGAAATAAGAGGCGGGCTGCACCGCCTTCAGGTTTTCGTAGTGGGTTTCCTCCTGCTTTGCCAACCCGTTGTCGAACGTCAGCGTTTTTGTTTCTTCCTCCGGCAATACCCGGATGGCGCCCTTTTGCGTGTTGAAGAGCTTGCCGCTCAGCTTTCGGTAGCCACAGCCGAGGCCCGGCCCTTCGACGGGCATGCCCAGCCCGATTTCGCCGCCGGCTCTGAGGGTTTTGGTTTTACCGGCCAGGGAATTGCGCAGGGCAACCTGCCCGGTGAGGGTGGACAGGCAGAGGAGGAGGGGCAGAGTGAGTATGAGTGTTTTCATAGGACGAACATGGTTATTGCTATACTGTTAAACGGCAAGCCACTACATCTTGTAAATCCTGTTAATCCTGTCTAAATTCGACCTTTTGCACAACCCCGCAAGCACCCATAACATCTCACTTCAGCCGTGCTATGATCTCTTCCAGCGTCAACGATTCCTGTTCTCCCGTTTTCATATTTTTCAGTCCGGGCTTGCCGCTGGCCATCTCGTTGCTGCCAACGACGATGGCGTAGGGGGCGTTGCGCTTGTCTACGTATTTGAACTGCTTGCCCATTTTGGCGGGCTCGGGGTAGATCTCGGCGTTGATGCCGGCGGCCCGCAGCCGGCGCAGGCAGCGGAAGGCATAGCGGTGCGTCTGGTCGTCGAAGGCCAGGAAGACGGCCTTCAGGCGGGTAGCGCTGTCCTCCGGGAAAAGCTTCAGCTCTTCCATGACGTCGAAGATGCGCTCGGCGCCGAAGGAGACGCCCACGCCGGAGGTGCCGGGCATGCCGAACACGCCGGTCAGGTCGTCGTAGCGGCCGCCGCCGCCGATGCTGCCCATCTGCACGCCTTTGGCCGCCACCTCGAAGATGCAGCCGGTGTAGTAGCTTAGTCCCCGCGCGAGGGTGATGTCAAAGACGATTTCGTTCTCCGATTCGCCGATGCCGAGATAGTCAAATACGGTTTCCAGTTCTTCCACGCCTTTCATGCCGGCAGCGCTGCCGGCCATCAACGGCTTCAGGTCCTCCAGGCTTTGGGCCTGCAGGATGGATTTGACCTTTCCGATCGCTGTTTCCGGGATACCCCGGCCGGCCATTTCCTGCTCCACGCCCTCCATGCCGATCTTGTCCAGCTTGTCGATGGCGATGGTCATGTCCATAAAGGAATCCCGGATGCCGGCTACCTCGGCGATGCCGGCCAGCACCTTTCTGTTGTTGAGCTTGACCACCACCTCTAGCCCCAGCCTGGCGAACACTTCGTCGTAGATTTGCGCCAGCTCCGCCTCGTAGACGAGCGAATCAGAACCCACCACATCAACGTCGCACTGATAGAATTCCTGGTAGCGGCCCTTCTGCGGCCGGTCGGCCCGCCAGACCGGCTGGATCTGGTAGCGCTTGAAGGGGAAGGTGACCTCGTGCTGCCGCATGACCACGTAGCGGGCGAAGGGTACCGTCAGGTCGTACCGCAGCCCCCGCTTGGAAATGGAGGGGATCAGTTTGTTGGAATCGCGGGCCGCCAGGGCTTGCTCGTCGGCTTTGGCCAGGAAGTCGCCGTTGTTGAGCACCTTGAAGAGCAGCTTGTCGCCCTCCTCGCCGTACTTGCCGGTCAGGGTGCTCAGGTTCTCCATGGCCGGCGTCTCGATCGGCTGGTAGCCGTAGCGCACGAACACTTCGCGGATAGTTTCGAAGATGTAATTCCGTTTATTGACCTCTTCGGGGGAGAAATCGCGGGTCCCCTTGGGTATGCTGGGTTTCATTTTTATAACGGTTGACGGTTGACGGTCGACGGTTGACGGCCACGCAGGGCAACAAATTTCAACCAAAAATCGTCAACATTTTTACAATGCCGAAGCAAACTGCCTCAGAAAGCGCACGTCGTTCTCGAAGAACAGGCGGATGTCGCCGATGTCGAACAGGCGCAGGGCCTGGCGTTCGATGCCCATGCCGAAGGCGAAGCCGGTATACTTTTCGGAGTCGATGCCGCAGTTTTCCAGCACGGCGGGGTCGACCATGCCGCAGCCCAGGATTTCCAGCCAGCCGGTACCCTTGGTCAGGCGGTAGTCCTTTTCCGTTTCCGTGCCCAGGTAGACGTCCATCTCGGCACTGGGTTCGGTGAAGGGGAAGTAGGACGGCCGCAGGCGGATGCGGGCTTCCGGGCCGAACATCTCCCGGGCGAAGTAGAGCAGCGTCTGCTTGAGGTCGGCGAAGGAGACGCCCTCGTCGACGTAGAGGCCTTCCACCTGGTGGAACTGGCAGTGGGACCGGGCTGAGATGGTCTCGTTGCGGTACACCCGCCCCGGGGCGATAACGCGTATGGGCGGCTTCTGCCGGGTCATCACGCGGGCCTGCACCGGCGAGGTATGGGTGCGCAGCAGCAGGTCGGTGCTGTTCCGGAGGTAGAACGTGTCCTGCATATCGCGGGCCGGGTGGTCCTCCGGCGTATTCATGGCGGTGAAGTTGTGCCAGTCGTCCTCGATCTCCCGGTCGTCGGCCACGACGAAGCCGATGCGCTCGAAAATCCGAACGATGCGGTTCAGGGTGATGGCCACCGGATGGCGGGCGCCCAGTTCCAGCGGCTCCCCGGGGGCGGTCAGGTCGATGTCCAGGACGGCAGCCTGTTCGGCGGCAGCGTCCAGGCGGGCTTTGACGGCCTCGTACTTGGCTTCGGCGGCCTCCTTGACGCTGTTGACCAGCTGGCCGTATTCCTTTTTCTGCTCGTTGGCGATGTTGCGGATTTCCCCGAACAGCGGCTTGATGGCATTTTTAGAGCCCAGGTATTGGATGCGGAATTGTTCCAGCGCTTCCAGGTTGTCCGGTTGGGCGGCGTCCACTTCCGCTTTGAGCTTTTTTACTTTTTCGAATGTTTCTGCTGACATGGTGGCTTTTTTTCTTGCCGTTAAGGCACGAAGTCGCCCGGACGGCACTAAGCCGATAGCTATTGGCTTAGTGCCGTCTTTGTGCCTTTGTGTCTTTGTGGCTGCTTATGTTTCGTTCCGGATATGTCCCCAAAAACGGAACGGCAGTACTTATGGTTCCGGCAGTTCCGGAATTTTCCGGGGCCAAAGGTAAGGAATTTAGGGGGAAAATGGTTGTGTGGGTTGTGTCGAAGTCTGGAGACTTCGACAAGTATTAAGCCTTCCCGAACAACATAAACTCCGACAAATCCAGCAGGAAACCAGGCAACACATCCTCTCCGGAAAGTTGCCCGTCAAAACCAGCCACCACATCCGTGCTGCCATCCTTCCTGTATATGTATGCTTTCTCCTCGTAAGGATCGGTTAGCCAGGCCAGGCGTACGCCATTCCCGATCCAGGTTTCCTTCATTTTTTTCTGGAGCTTTTTGAGCTTGTCGCTCTTCGAACGCAGCTCAGCCACAAAATCCGGCACAGCCGGAATGAATTCCTCTTCTATCTGGTCGGGGCGGAGTTGCGCCATCTTCTCGCTGCTGACCCAGGCCACATCCGGAGATTTGGTCGACCCATCCGGCAGGTTGAATCCCGTACTGGGGCTAAAGGACTGGCCTCCCATGTATTTTTCGCAGAAGTTCCCCACTCTCAGAGATAGTTTGTTTTCCCGGATACCGCTGCCTCCTTTCACTGGCGCTATAATATTGATGTTTCCGTTTTTGTCCCGCTCCATCAAAAGTTCCGGATGGCGTTCCACCAATTCGTAGAACTGCTGCCGGCTCAGCCCTTTTACGATGACCTCTCCTCCTAGCAGCCTGTCGGAGAACAGGCTGCTAGAAGCTGGCCGAAAAAGAGGGCTTCCATGATCGAAGAAGGAATAAAGGGCATAAATTGAGCCCACAAATAGAGGATGCTATGCGAAAGTTCATTACC
>JAGFJD010000376.1 GCA_024102975.1 Phaeodactylibacter sp.
TTCGACGAAATCCAGTACCTGGAAGTGGGCGGCAGCGGCACCGTCCACGTCATCGTCCAGGACGGGCGGAAGCTCCACCTGAACCGCACCATGGCCAGCCTGCTCCAGGAATTGCCGCCCTATATCCTGCAGGTCAGCCGTTACAATGCCGTCAACATTCAATGCATCTCCTGCATCGACCACGAAAAACACAGGCTTTTCCTGAAGGGGCGGAAAAAAGGGCTGCCCATCGGGGAGGGATATTATTCCAATTTGCTGGAGCTGCTGAAGTGATCGTGCCGCGATCATCCTGATCGCAAGGCCGCCCACCCTGTATGTAGCGCCTTTCTCCCAGAACAACCGGTATTCTTTGTATCTTCACCCAACGCCAGCTGCCCCCGTGCTTTGGCGGTTTTTATCCAACTGAACCGAATGCCGGCATTCGGCCGCCCCGGCGAACAGCAAACAGCAAACAGCAAACAGCGCCACACCCACTACCATGCTCCACACCCACCTCACCACTATCCTCCGCCACATCCGCCGCCGCCGGCTGTCTTCGCTGATCAATATCGGAGGCCTGGCCGTTGGCCTGGCGGGCAGCCTGCTCGTCCTGCTCTACGTCCGCCACGAGCTGAGCTACGACCGCCACCACGAGCGGGCAGACAGGATTTTCCGCCTCACCCGCGCTTACGATTACCCCAGCGGGTACAACCAGCACTTCGCCCGCGTGCCCGACACCTGGATCAACGAGCTGCCGCAATCCTTCCCGGAGATCGAAAAGCTGCTGCGCCTGCAGGAGTTCCGCACCGCCCATATCCGCATCGGCGAAACCAAATTCCGGGAACCCCATGCGTTCGCTACCGACCCTTACGTTTTTGACGTCTTCAGCTTCCCCCTGCTTCAGGGCGACCCCCAAACCGCCCTGGCGGCGCCCAACTCGGTAGTAATCAGCCGGGATATAGCCGAAAAGTATTTCGGAAAGAAGAACCCCCTCGGCCAGACGATCCAACTGCTGGGCGAAGGCCAGGAGCAGGTTCAGGAATACAAAGTGACGGGCGTAATGGAAAACCTACCCGCTGCCTCCCATTTCAGGATCAATATGCTCACCTCCTTCCGCAGCCCGGAGCAGCGGGCCGGTTGGGCCTACATATACCTGTTGCTGAAACCAGGAACCGACCCGGCAAGACTGCAAGCCCGGCTCCCCCGTTTCATCGAACAGCACGTCGATGAAGAGGACGCCGCAGAAACCAACCGGCTCCACCTGCAGCCCCTGGCCGGCATCCACCTGCACTCCCACCTGGCGCGGGAGCTGCAGCCCAACGGCAACAGTACGACTGTGTATATCTTTTCCCTGGTGGCTTTTTTTATCCTCTTCCTGGCGGGCGTCAACTTCGTCAACCTGTCCATCGCCCATGCCTCGGAGCGGGCCCGCGAGCTGGGCATGCGCAAAATCCTGGGTTCCTCCCGTCGGCAGCTCATCGCCTACCTGCTGGGGGAAGCCCTCATTTTTTCAGGTATCGCCTTCGGGCTGGCCTTGTTGCTCCTGCACTTTGCCCGGCCCTTCTTTGAAACCCTGGCCGCCGCCCGGCTCGATGTATGGAATGCCCCGGTGCTCACTACCTTCTTCGCCGCCGCTCTGCTCACCGGGCTGCTGGCGGGGCTGTATCCGGCCTGGAAAGCTACGGCATCCAAAGCGATAGACGTCCTGAAGAACCAGGCGGCCATCGTGACAGCCGGCAGCCGCCTTCCCCTCCGCAAGGTGCTGACCACGTTACAGTTTACCATCTCCATCGGGCTGATCATTTGCACTGCGGTGACCTACCGGCAATTCCGATTCCTTCAGGATAAGGACCTGGGCTTCAGCCAGGATCAGGTGATCAGTATCCCCGATCTTCCCCGGGATGTGCTGCCTCATTATGCCAGCCTTCGGCAGTCCCTCGAAGGCCTGCCCGGCGTGAAAGCGGTGAGCGCCGCTATGTCCGAGCCCTCCCAGCACATCCGCGACGCCGGCCCCACCTACGCCGAGGGCATGGCAGAAGAAGGCCCTGTAATGGACATCCTGCCCGTAGCGCCCAACTTTTTCCAGCTCATGGACATCGAGCTGCTCGCCGGGCAGGGCTTCCGTACCCCTGCCGAACCGGAAGCGGAATTCCCGGATAATTTCGAACAAATCCTGGCCCGGGTGAACGAGGCGGAGCGGTCCTATGTTCTGAACGAAACCGCTGTCGCCGCCGTAGGCTGGAAAAGCCCGGAAGAGGCCATCGGCAAGGCCTTCAGCTGGAGCAACTCGGCCATCAACTTCCGGCGCGGGCCGGTCGTCGGGGTGGTCAAAGATTTCCACTTTCATTCCCTGCACGACGCCGTGCGCCCCCTGGTGATGGTGTACGAGCCACAGTTTTTCGGCTGCCTGCTCATCGAAACTTCCACCCGAAACATTCGCCGCACCCTGGCCGCCATGGAAGAGGAATGGGACGCCCGGCTGCCTGCCTACGCCTTTGAATTCCATTTCCTGGATGACCAATTCGCCCAACTCTACGCTGCCGAGAAGCGGCGGGCCGACGTGCTGGGCCTGTTTTCCCTCATCGCTCTCTTCATCGCCGCCCTGGGCATCCTCGGGCTGGCCGCCATTGCCGCCCGCCAGCGCCGCCGGGAGATCGGCATCCGCAAGGTGCTGGGGGCTTCCGTCCTTCAGATTGTCCAACTGCTGAACCGGGAGTTTGCCGTCTTGCTGCTCGTTGCCAACCTTATTGCCGGGCCTGTCGCCTGGTGGCTGATGCAGCGGTGGCTGCAGGGCTTCGCCTACAGCGTGGCGTTCGACCCGCTGATCCCGCTGCTGGCTGCCCTGGCCACCCTGGCTGTGGCGCTGCTAACCGCCGGCTGGCACTCCGTGCGGGCAGCGATGGCGAACCCGGTGGAGAGCATCGGACAGGATTGACAAGCTTACAGGACGTACCGCTTTCAAGTGGTGCGTTGCATAGGCAGGATTTACAGGATTTACAAGATAGAGTAGCTTGCGTCACAGGGTGTATATATGCTGTCAATCCTGGTTAAGGTCGTTTAAGTGGTTAAAGTAGTATTGGCGCCGACAGCGATGATACCCGCGCCGATCCTGCACAGGATAACGCTACCGCAGCACATCCCGCGCCGAATAAATCTTCGGCTCCCAGTAGGTCGATTGGGAAATGTTGTCGATGACCACCCCCCGGGAGGTGCTGTGGATGACCTCGATGCCCTCCCGGCTGTTGCGCACCACCAGGGCTACGTGGAACACCTCCGAAGCAGGGCTGCGCTTGAAGAAAATGAGGTCGCCCGGCTGCACGTCCTCTACCCGTACTTTTCTACCCTCTTTGGCCTGATGACGGGAAACCGGAGAAAGGTCGACATCGAATTTTTTCATCACATAAGTAGTAAAGCCCGAGCAGTCGAAACTGTTTGGCCCCTTACCACCTTCCCGGTATTTGGCGCCCAGCTGCTTTTTCGCGTAATTGACGACCTCTTCCCGCTGCCGGGTGGTTGTCTTGCCGTTGGCCGTTGTCTCTTTCTCTACCTCCCTGGTCTCCGGAGTGCTCGTCCCCGCCCGCGACGGATTTTTGGGGCCGGTGGGCGGATCGTACAAAACAGCACATTGAGAAAACGAAAAGAGCAGGTAGGAAAGCAGGACGGCGGTCCGGAGAAATGCTTTGAACATAGGGCGCATCGGCTTGGAAGGGTTAGACAATCGGAATAAATAACGGGGCTGGCCCGGGTTTTATTTTTTCCGGAATGTGAGGGTTGTGTTAAGGGCAGGAAGGTGTGTAAGGGTAGGAAGGTGTAAAAGTGTAAAAGTTCGGGCACCCCCCAGGGGATGGCACAACATTTACACCTATCCACATTTACACATTCCTTCATTCCAGCACAAACCCATCCCGGTCTGCCAGGAACTGCAGCTTATTCCGGAACTCCTGTTGTTTTTCGTAGGAGAGTTGAACGGTGAAGAGGCCTTCCACCTGGGCAGCGTGGAGCAGTTCCTCCCCGGCGAAGTCGAAGGCGGAGGTGTCGCCGGTATAGGGGAAACCGTTGCCGTCCTGGCCGACACGGTTGACGCCCAGGGTGTAGGCCTGGTTCTCGATGGCGCGGGCGGCGAGCAGGGTTCGCCAGGCGTTGCGGCGCATCTCCGGCCAGTTGGCGACGTAGAGCAGCAGGTCGTAGTTGTCCACATTGCGGGCCCAGACGGGGAAGCGGAGGTCGTAGCAGATAAGGGGCAGCACCTTCCAGCCGTTGAGTTCCACGATGAGGCGGTGGTTGCCCGGAGCGTAATGCTCGTGTTCGCCGGCCAGGGTGAAGAGGTGTCGTTTGTCGTATTGTTCGTAGCTGCCGTCGGGCCGCACCCAGAGCAGGCGGTTGTAATAGTGGCCGCCTTCTTCGGCGATGAAGCTGCCCGTGACGACGGCGTTCAGGCGGGCGGCCTGCCCGGCCATCCATTCCCAGGTAGGCCCTTCGGCCGGCTCGGCCAAAGGGCGGGCGTTCATGGTGAAGCCGGTAGTGAACATTTCCGGCAGCACAATCAGGTCGGACGGAATGGAGAGGGCAGCCAGTTTTTCGCCCAGTTGCGCCAGGTTGGCCTTTTTGTCTTCCCAGTGCAGGGCGGTTTGAACCAAAGTCGCATGGAGATGGAGCATAGCGGAAACAGATATTGGTATTGGTACAAATAACGAAAGAGGTGCAAAGCGTTCTGCCGCTTCTGCACCTCTTGCTGGTTCGACGGGGATAACCCGGTTGAATTTCTTATTCTTCGCCGGCTTCTTCTGCCCCTTCTTCCTCTTCCTCTCCGGCGGCAGTGGCGGTGCCAGCCTTTTCAGCGGCAGCGGCAGCCGAACGCAGGGCGCGCGGCACTTCAACAGAAGCGACAGGTACGCCCGGAGAGTTGAGCACATCGATATTGTCGCGGACGCGGTCGATGTCCCTCACCCGGATGGACTGGTTGAGCTGCAGGCTGGAAATATCGACCTGCAACTCGCCGATGAGGTGTTCCGGCGTCGTCTTGATTTTTACCCGGCGGAGTTTCTGGATCAGCTTGCCCCCGTTCTTCACGCCCGGCGAAGCGCCCTTGAAACGCAGCGGCACTTCCACCTTCACCGGCACGCCTTCGATGAGGCGCAGGAAGTCGAGGTGAACGATCGCATCCGTAACCGGGTGCCACTGGATATCTTTGACGAAAGACTTGTACGTCTTTCCGTCGATTGTGACTTCGGCAACTTTGAAGTCCGGCGTATAGACCAGGTCGCGCACTTCCTTCAGGGTGGTGGAGAAATGGATGACCTCATCGCCTCCGTACAGCACACACGGTATCCGCTCTTCTTTCCGGACTGCTTTGGTGGCAGACTTCCCCAGATCGGTCCGCAGCTGCCCGCTTATTGCAATTACTTCCATGATTTATCGGCTTTGTCTGTTATACTATGCCATTGAATTCTGAAAAGGCACGCAAAGATAGCTTTTTCCCTTTAAAAAGAGAAGGGAGTTCTTTGAAAACTTTATCCGCCGACGAACAGGGCGGAAATGGAACGGTGTTCGTGGGTGTTCCGGATGGCGCGGGAGAACAGCTTGGCAGTAGAGAGGACTTTGATCTTGCTCGATTTTTCTTTTAAGGGTATGGTATCGCAGACGAGCAGCTCGTCCAGGGCGGATTCTTCGATCTTTTGGTAGGCATTGCCGGAGAGTACCGGGTGGGTGCACATGGCCCGTACGCTGCGGGCGCCTTTTTCGATCAGGATTTTGGCGGCGCGGCAGAGCGTGCCGGCGGTATCGACCAGGTCGTCAACCAGGATGACGTCGGCGTCCTGCACGTCGCCGATGACGGTCATTTCGGCGATCTCGTTGGCCCGCTTGCGGTATTTGTCGCAGATGACGAGGTTGCGGCTAAAATGCTTGGCGTAGGTGCGCGCCCTTTTGACGCCTCCCACGTCAGGGGAGGCAAAGATGACGTTGCTGAGGTCCATCTCCTGCAGGTAGGGGATGTAAATGGCCTCGCTTTTGAGGTGGTCGACCGGTATGTCGAAGAAGCCCTGGATCTGGTCCGCGTGGAAGTCCATGGTCATGATCCGGTTGGCGCCGGCCGCCTCCAGCAGGTTGGCGATCATCTTGGCGGAGATGGGAACGCGGGGCTTGTCTTTCCGGTCCTGCCGGGCATATCCGAAATAGGGGATCACCGCCGAGATATAACCCGCAGAAGCCCGCTTGGCTGCGTCGATCATGAGCAGGAGTTCCATGAGGTTTTCCGCCGGAGCGTAGGTAGACTGGATGAAAAAAACGTATGCGCCCCGCACCGACTCGTTGATCGTCGGCTGCATTTCCCCGTCGCTGAAGCGGTAGACTTTGATGTCTCCCAGGGGATGGCCGTAATATTCAGCGATGTTTTTTGCCAGGTATTCCGAAGTCGTTCCGGAAAAAAGCTTTACTTCAGTCATTGGATTCGTGGACATTAAACCTCTCGGCAAAGGTACGAACAATCAGTCAATTATTGCCGGAATTTTCCATCATTCGCCCGGGAGTTCCCGAAAGCCCCCTCTTTTGCCGATAAACCGCCGGACTTTGTCGAACACATTGAGGATTGTTGCTTCCGGCTCCTTAATTTTGAACCGCAACAATTGTAAGGATGTTCCACCCGATGGTATTTAATAGTGCGTGCTATGCTTTTTTCACTGTTTGGAGATTGGTGGGAAGCCCAGGACTGGGCCCAGCAGGTGTTCTGGCTGGTGGCGATCGTCTCCAGCCTGCTCCTGGTTATCCTTTCGGCCCTGAGCCTGTATGAGTTGTCGCAGGGCCATGTGGCAGAGGCAGAACACCGTCATCCCCGCTTTTTTAACCCCCGCACTATCCTCACCTTTTCGGCCGTTTTCGGCTGGCTCGCCTTGCTGCTTTCCTATCAGAATGTCTCCTTCGCCCTCGTTCTGGCGCCGGCTGCTGCCCTCGGCGCCCTGGCCGCCGCGTGGGCCAAAGGCATATCCAGGTTCATCCTCCGGCTGGCCCCGGGTTACCACCTCGGCGCCGACCTGCTGGTGGAAAGCACCGGAAAAGTCCTGGAACCCATCCCGCCCCACCGCAACGGCTTCGGCAAGGTCCACCTCAACCTGCGCGACGCCCCCTACGAACTGGAGGCCATCACCGGCGGCGGAGAACTCAAACCCGGCGCCCCCGTCCGCGTCATCGGCGTGATCGACGGCCGCGTCCTCCTGGTCGAACCCATCGAAGACGAAGGCTACCCCCACGAAAACCAGGCGGGGTCGCGAATTTGAAAAACAGGCCCGGCAGGCAGGCCGCCGGACATTTCGGGGTTATTGTGGATAGGTGAGAGTATAATTCCTGCAAATCTTTGCCGCCCAGACATCAATTTGGGTTTTCCACATGTTGTAATGTGCAGCATTTTGAATACCTTTGCGTAGTCAAGGTAATTTGCCCTTGACAATCTCTGGCAACTCTCCAAAACGCCCGCTGCGCGAAACCGGCGCGCCCTATTCCCTTGTTACGCTGCTTGTTTTATTCTAAAATTTGATTATGAAAAGGTTAACCCTGCTTGTATTATTGGCCGTTGCTGCCCTGATCTATTCTTGTCAGTCTTTCAATGACCTGGAGAACCTGGAAGACGCGGACTACGACGCCGAATATGCCGTCCCGCTGCTCAATACGGAACTCTCCCTGAAGGAAGCGCTGGAAAACTTCCAGGACCTGGCCGTCATCACGATCGACCCCGACGGCCTCATCCACTTCACCTATTCCGGCGACGTGCTCACCCAAAACAGCGATACGATATTCAGGAAGATCAACGAATCGCTGGCCGGCGTCCCCATTCCCATCACGTCCAAACGCATGGCCCTGCCCCTGAGCCTCCCCGACGGGTTCGACTTCGACCGCCTGGTGTTCAAAAGCGGAGGGTTCATCTTCGGGCTCCAGCACCGGCACCCCGAACCGGTAGAGTTCACCATCACCCTGCCGCAGGTGACCAGAGACGGCGTGCCCCTGTCCTTGTCCGGCAGCCTGCCCGCCTACAGCGGCAGCGGCAACCTGCCGACCCTCACCAACTTCTTCAACCCGTACTCCCTGGAAGGCTACGAGGCCGTGCCCGACCCGGTAACCGACTCCGTCTACGTAGAGTATGAACTGATCCGCGCCAGCGGGCAACCCGATACCGCCCTGCTGGCCATCACCTTCCGCGACCTGGTCTTTTCCTATATGGAAGGCTTCCTCGGCATCCAGCGCCACGAGGGCGGCCGCGATACCATCATCATCGACTTCTTCGACAACTGGGTGACCGGCGACATCTACTTCGCCGACCCCACCGTCACCTTCAATATCGAGAATTCCTTCGGCATACCGACCGAATCCGACGTCAAGGTGTTTAAGGTGCTCACCGTCAGAGGGGAAACCCTCAACCTCCGAAGCCCCTATGTGGACAGCGGCATCGACTTCCCCTATCCCTCTATCGACGAGGTGGGCGTCATCAAAGAGGAAAAGTTCGTCTTCGATAAAACCAACTCCAACATCGACAGCATCCTCGGGGCCGGGCCGGTAGCCATCGACTACGACGTGGACGCCGTGACCAACCCGGACTCCAACGTCAATATCCGCGGCTTCATCACCGACAGCAGCTACTACAAAATACGGGTGGACGTCGACCTCCCCCTGTACGGCCGATCGGTCAACTTCCTGGCCAGAGACACCTTCGAGCTGGCCTTCGGAGACTTCCAGCAAATGTACAAGGCCGAATTCAAACTGGTGACCGTCAACAGCCTGCCCCTGGACGTGTCGATCCAGGGGTACTTCCTGAACAAGGAGGGTGTTGTGCTGGATTCCCTCTTTTCAGAATCCGTGCGGGTGATCGCCGGAGCGCCGGTGGACGGACAGGGCAACGCCTCCGGCGTACAGGAAGACGTGACTTACATCGACTACCCGGAAGAACGCTTCGATAAAATCCGAACCGCCGAAAACCTCGACATCGTGGCTTCCTTCTCCACGATCAACAACGGAACCGTGTCGGTGAAAATTTTCGAAAGCCAATCCGTGCAGGTCAAACTCGGCGCCATTTTCGGCGTGCGGGATTAGAGGGGCGCGGTTCGGGGTTCGCGGTTCGGTATTCGCGATTCGCAACTGGCTGTTCGCGGCTCACAAAGCGAACCCCGAACCCCGAACCCCGAACCCCGAACCCCGAATTATACCCCCAAACTCAAAACAACCATACTATAATGCAGAAAATACTGCTCATACTATTCGTCCTGACCTCCTTCGCCGGCGCAACGCTGGCCCAGGAAGACCTGGCCACCCATTTCATGCGCCATACCTGGCAAGCCAACCGGACCAACCCGGCATTCTTCCCGGATTATAAGTTCGTCGTCGGCCTGCCGGGGGCCTACAACACCCTCCTGGTGACCAACGTGACTTACGGCGACCTGATCGCCAGGGGCGAAGACGGGAAGGACGTCCTCAACATCGACCAGGCCATCGCCAAGCTGGGCGATAACAACGTGCTGCGCAGCAACCTCGACATCGAAACCCTGAGCCTGGGCTTCCGCTTCGGCAAAGTAGCCCTTTCTCTGGGCCATAGCCTCCGCTTCAACGCGTATATGAACTACCCGAAAACCATGCCCCAACTCATCTGGCAGGGCAACGCCCAGTTCATCGGCCAGGAAGTGGACTTCGGCCCCGACGTCGACCTCTACGGCTACCAGGAATTCGCCCTCGGCCTGGCGGTAGACGTTACCCCCGCCGTAACCATCGGCGGCCGCGCCAAAATGCTGGCCGGCGTGGGCAATATCAGTTCCGAACGTACCAGCCTGCGCCTGCGCACCGACAGCGATATTTACCAGTTGGAGCTGAATGCCGATTACTACGTCAACTCCGCCGGCACCCTGAAGTATGACGGTTTTGATGAGCTGACGGTATCCTTCGACTACGGCCGGTTCGACTATGAAGAACTGTTCACCAGCAATACCGGCTTCGCCTTCGACCTGGGCGTCCGCCTCCGGCTGGGCGACAACCTGGAAGTGTCGGCCAGCGCCCTCGACATCGGCAAGGTCAACTGGGACCGGGACGTAACCAACTACAACCTCAACGGCACTTTTGAATACAAAGGCCTGGATCTTGCCCAGAACATCTTCGAAGATACGGTTAAGGCGGGTTCGATCATCGACACCCTGCGGGAAGTCTACGATGTCACCGAAACCTCCGTCAACTATTCCACCACCCTGCCGGCCCGCTTCTACCTCAGCGGGCGGTACCGCCTGCGGGACAACTGGACTGCCGCCGGCCTTGTCTACCTGGAACGATACCGGGATGAAGTGAACACCGCTGTGGCTATCGGCAGCAACCTCGACGTCCTGCCCATCCTCAACCTCGGCGCCACCTACGCCTTCCGCAGCGAACGCCTCGACAACCTGGGCCTGAACGCCACCCTGCTGCTCGGGCCGGTGCAACTGATGGCTGCCACCGACAACATCATCACCGTCTTTCGCCCGGAAGACAGCCACAGCGCCAACCTGCGGGTGGGGCTGAACCTGCTGTTCGGGAAAATGAGGCAGGAAGCAGCGGCAACGGGATCGCCGCCGGGATTTTATTAGAAGCTGAAATAAGGATAAAAAATATCCTGCCGCATTTGTTGCGTAAAAGGTGTTAAAAGGCGTATATTTGCACTCGCAAAAAAACCACCGCCTTGATCAAAAGACCGGCGGCCACAAGGCGCGGTAGCTCAGCTGGTTAGAGCGCATGATTCATAATCATGAGGTCGGCGGTTCAAGCCCGCCTCGCGCTACAGAAAAGCACTTCAGGATGAAGTGCTTTTTTATTTATGCACACCTTCCCGGCGAACTCCTCCCTAAAATAAACCGGCCGCCTCATGCGTTTACTATAACGCATTAAAAAATAATGCATGCACTGTCGGCAAAAGGAATAAAAAAAACAATACAAAGCCATTGAAAAGGTGCTCTTTCAATGGCTTTTCTTATCTTTTGCCACGCCATGTACCTCAACACTCAATTGATGAAATCCCTAAATTTTAAATACATGACGCCGATTTTCTGCCTGCTTGTTGTGAGCCTGATATTTTGTAACGCCCCGGCCGAGGAGGATCAGGGGGCCAAAAGCATCACCCTGGCCGAAGGATACGAGTTTGCCTACCGGCTGGACGACCCGGACCAAACCTTCAAGATGCCTAAAAAACTGGAGGAGATTTCCGGCCTGGGCATTTCGGAGGACGGCGAGATTCTGGTTGCTGTTCAGGATGAAGACGGGAAGCTGTTCTTCCTCAACCGGTACAACGGGGAAGTCCTGCAGGAAATCGAATTCTGGAAAGATGGCGACTATGAAGGGGTAGAAATGGTGGGCAGCACCGCCTATGTGGTAAAAAGCTCCGGCACGATCTACGAAGTCAAAAACCCCGGAACGCCCGGACAGGAAGTTGAAAAGCACAACTTCTTCCTCGACGAAGACAACGACGTGGAGGGCCTGGCCTACGACCGCGCCCACAACCGCCTGCTGCTGGCCTGCAAAGCCAAAGCCGGCCACGAGAAGGATTACAAACGCAGAAAGGGCATCTATGGCTTCGACCTGGCCACCAAAACGCTGGGCGAAGCACCGGTTTATTTCGTCCGCCTGGACTCCATCAACAGCTACCTGGAAAAGGACCCCGCCATCCGCAAACTGGAAAAGGTAGTCGAATTCTTCGATCCGGATGAAGACTTCGACTTCAGCCCCTCGGCCATCGCCATCCACCCCCGGACCGGCAATATCTATGTGGCTTCCTCCGTGGGCAAGCTGCTGCTGGTGCTGAGCCCCGCAGGGCAGATCATGCACATCGAAAAGCTGAGCAAGAAGATCCATCCCCAGCCGGAGGGCCTGTGCTTCGACGCCGACGGCAACCTCTACGTGTCCAACGAAGGCAAAGGGGATCATGGCCTGATCTACCGCTTTAATTACAAGCCGGGGAGGGTGGATTAGGGAGTGTGGGAGAGAGGGAGAGGAGGAGAGGGCGAGAACCGGGTTGGCACATAGGTTGTTCCATTATCAACTGTCCACGGACAACGGCTGGCCCATACCAAAAAAAAATCGTTAATTTTGCTTTATTGATCCAATTCCCGGATACTTGCGGGAAGAAACACATAACCGGCTGCCCTTCCAGGATTGGACAACCTCGTACAGCGTACGCCGCCAAAGACTGCCATTGGCCCGTACGGGGTACACAGCCCCGGAACTTTTGTCCAACCGCAGGCGGGCAGCCACTTAACCCACTTACCCACACCGTATGAGCGTAGTAGAAATGAAGGTACCTACCATCGGAGAATCCATTACGGAGGTGACCTTGTCTCAATGGCTGAAAAAAGACGGGGAATACGTCGAACTGGACGACCCTATCTGCGAATTTGAATCGGATAAAGCAACCCTCGAATTTCCTGCCGAAGCCGCCGGCAAGCTGATCCACGTGGCAGCGGAAGGCGACGACCTGGAAATCGGCGCCCTGGTGGCCAGGATCGATACCAGCGTAAGCAAAGAGGACGGCGGCGGCAGCAATGGCGCTCCCGGGAAAGAAGAGAAAAAGGAAGAAAAAGCCGCTCCCGCGCCGGCCGCCAAAGAACAGCCGGCAGAGCAGAGCTACGCCGCCGGCCATCCCTCGCCGGCAGCGGGCAAGATCCTCAAGGAGGCGGATATCCAACCCGAAGAAGTGGACGGCAGCGGCAAGGGCGGCCGCATTACCAAAGAAGACGCCCTGAAGGCGGCAGAGGCCAAAAAGTCGCAGCCGGCCCCGGCGGAACCCAAACCCGAACCGGAAAAGAAAGAGGCGCCGAAGCAGAAAGAACAGCGGCAGGTGTCGTTTACCCCAAAGGAGAACTTCAGCCGCGAGACCAGCCGCAAAAAGATGAGCCGCATGCGGCGCACCATCGCCAAACGCCTGGTGAGCGCCAAGAACGAAACGGCCATGCTGACCACCTTCAACGAGGTGGACCTCACCGAGGTGATGCGCCTGCGCAAGAAGTACCAGGACCGCTTCGTAGAGAAGTACGGCATCAAGCTGGGCTTCATGTCCCTCTTCGCCAAGGCCTGCGCCAAAGTGCTGATGGAAATGCCCGACGTGAACGCCAGCCTCGACGGGGAGGAACTCGTTTACCACGACTACGCCGACATCTCCATCGCCATCTCCACCCCCACCGGCCTGGTGGTGCCCCCGGTCCACAACGTGGAATCGCTCGGCTTTGCCGAGATCGAGTACAAGATCGCCGAGCTGGCCGAAAAGGCCCGCAACGGCACGCTCACTCTCGAAGAGATGCAGGGCGGCACCTTTACCATTACCAACGGCGGCGTGTTCGGTTCCCTGCTCAGCACACCCATCCTCAATGAACCACAATCCGCCATCCTGGGCATGCACGGCATCAAGGAACGGCCCATGGTGATCGACGGCGAGATCAAAATCCGCCCCATGATGTACCTGGCCCTCTCCTATGACCACCGCGTGATCGACGGCAGCTCTTCGGTGACGTTCCTGGTGAAGGTGAAGGAACTGCTGGAAGACCCGGTCGCCATGCTCATGGACTTGTAGCGGTTACGGCTGGAAACGTTTTTTGCCTGGCGGAGTCATGGGGAAAACGTTTCCAGCCGCGCTCTGTATCTTTAGCCGGCTGGGCGCAACTTCCCCCGGGCCAATACACCGCCAATCCGGAATCCGAATGTTAAATGAATTCGATGTTTCACCCCCGGCTGGGCGTAAGGGGCCGGAAAGTGATGGTCGTGAACAAAATCCTCCCGCGGATTGACCAGATTGTAAATATTAATCTCCCGCCGACGGTAGCCAAACCCGGAAAATGCCTCCAGCAGGAAATACTCATTAATAACAAACTGCACACCGCCCTTGAGAACCAGGCCATGCGTGAAACGATTGCCGTCGGCTGCATCGAACCGGATATCCTGGTAGTTTATCCGGATGTAGCTGTGCTTCAACGAGAAGGTATGCGGAATGTAAAAGCCCTCCAGTGCCAGATATATTTCCTGTTTTTTCCAAAAAGAGATAAAATATTGAATCTCTGGCCGCAGTTCATAGTATCGGTCATTAATCAGGCCCGATGTGGCATTGCGGTCGATTAATTTCAGAGATTCGTACTGCCAGCCGTACTCGAAGTGGAGGCCCAGCCGGGGTACGGGCCGGAAGGTAAGGCTGGCGGCAAACGTGCTGGTTAGCGGATCCAGAACGGAAAGCGGCGAGACCTTGGCGGACAGCACCGGGTAAAAGCCGGTCTCCTGAGCAGAAATGCCCAGGCCGCAACCAAAGGCGAGCAACAGGACAAAAAAGCGCGTTTTCATAATTCTCCGGATAATTTTCTTTCCCCTATATTAGCGCAAAAACCGGAACTGTTCAAGTCCCGGCTTTGATAAGCGGAAAAATAAAGGCATCCATGACCTTACGCGAATTGTTCCAACTGCTTGCCGACCATCCGGAGTACATCATCTTCTACTTCGCCATCATCCCCGTCATGGCTTTCCTGGCCGGCATCCTCGGCCGGGGGGAAGGGCACCTCTCTCCCTGGCGGTACCTGTATTCCACGCTGATCTATTTCGTCTGCGTACCGGGCATCTTTTCCATCACGCTGAGCGCGTACAACTTCCTCTTCAGCCGGGGCAGCATCATGGACGCCGACGTCTTTGCCCAGGTGCTGCCCGTCCTGTCTATGGTGGTCACGCTGCTGCTCATCCGCCGGAATGTGGACCTGGACTACATCCCCGGCTTCGACAAACTCTCCGGCCTGGTGACGGTCATCACCGCCGCCCTCATCATCATGTGGTTCGTCGACCGAACCCGCATCATCGTTTTTTCCTACCTCCCGTTCCAGTATGTCATCCTGATCTTCATCGGGCTGCTGCTGGTGGTGCGGTATGGGTGGAAAAAGGCGTTCGGGAGTGCGTGAGAGGGTGCCGGGCAGGGCAGGAATGGGGGCATGGGGTCATGGGTTCATGGGGGCATGGCTGTGCACCAACTATGAACCCAGGCCTGGCTCTTCGGGTACGCAGGGCGCAGAGGCACTAGTTGCCCCTGCGCCTTTGCGTGGGATAATAGCTCTCTGGCCGGGAATCCCTTAAAATGAAAGCTGCATTTGAACCTGAAGGACGTCGTTGTCGATCTCCTTTTGTTTATCTTCCCGTTTGAAGGTGTATTCCGCCTGCAACTTGAACGTATGGCCACGGATGTAATAGTTGGCGCCAATGGAGGTCCACATTTCTCTGCCTCCCATAATATCGTGGGTCAGGTCGTTGTCCTGGTCGAGTTCCTGGTAGCGCAGGGCGAGTTCCAGTTTGGGCAGCACGAGGTAGGCCCCCTGAACGTAGAAGCCGTCGCCATTGATGTCGGCAATGGGTTCGCCGGCGGTTTTGGTGAAGTGTTCGCGGTACTCATCATACTCGGCTTCCAGCGAAAACGGGCCGTAGTTGAAGAAGGCGTCCACGCCCCAGGCAAAGAGGTTGAAAACGTCATCGCCCAGTTCGGTCTTGACGATATTGGCCACGTTCGCGCCGATCGTCAGGTGCTTGCCCTCGCCGATGTAAGAGCTTAAGTAATCGTCATAGGAACCTTTGGGGTCGGCCGGGTCCAGCAGGTCAGCGGCGACGCGGGCTACTGTCATGGCACCCTGGGATTTTCGGGCCAGCACGCCCTCTCCGCCGGCCTGATTGAAGCCCAGGTTGTCAAAAATACCTGTCGAATAAGTAAGGTGGCCGCCAAATGGCCGCCCGTAGATCAAAGCGCCGATGGTGTTGTCGGTAACGCCCAGAACGGTCAGGGCGTCTTTGATCCGGCTGCGGTCCATGAACAACAGTTTGGAGTCGGAGGTGAGGGCATTCCGGGAAAAGACATCGTCTTCGATCCCTACGCGAAAAGTCATCAATTCATCGAGGATAGGAACGGTGAACCAGGCATGTTCGAGCAGCGCCCGGGGCGCCTGGTTGTATTTGCCCGTATTGTCGACTTTGATCTCGAAATTGTAACTGGCGACATCAAAGATGTTGCCCTTCCCCTTGAAGCGCATTCTTTTGATGTAAAAGTCGTTGTTCTTATCGACGTCGTTATACTCATAGCGTGTCTGCATGCGCACCCCCGGAACGAAGGTGAGGTTCCCCTTTCCATCCGGCGTAACGTGTTGCGACTGCGCCCACAGGGGAGCGGCCGCCAGCAGGGCCGCGGCGGCCAGCAGTAGCAGGCGCCAGGCTTTCTGGCACCCGGTTTTTATTTGATTGCGTATATCTTTCATAATCGAGGGTTTTATGTTGGCAATATCTTTAAATGTACCTTTTGGGGTGAAACCAGGGAACAGGCCAGTGCCCCGGAAACAAAATGCCAGGGCAGATATTCCGCCGCAGGAGCAACACGCGGTTAATGGTTGTTGGTTATTGCCATCAAGTATAGAGGCTGCAGGCGACAATAACCGACAACCAGCAACTGCCCCGGCCTTACTGCATTGCTGTATCTTCCACCCGGTGCCGGTCCGCTTCGGCAAAACGCAGGTACAGGGACGGCATCACCAGCAGGTTCAGCAAGGTGGAGGTGACCAGGCCACCCAGGATGACGATCGCCATCGGCAATTCTATCTCGTGCCCCGGAATGTCGCCCGCCCAGACCAGCGGCAACAAGGCCAGGCCAGTAGTGGCAGCTGTCATCAGGATGGGCGCCAGGCGCTCGCGCGCGCCCCGTATGACCAGCTCGCGGCCAAAGGCCATGCCCTCGTACTTTTCGAGGTGCTGGAAGTGGTTGATCATCAGGATGCCGTTGCGGGCGGCAATGCCCAGGATGGTCAGAAAACCGACCATCGACCCGAGGGAGATGACGCCGCTGCCAAAATAGGCGGCCAGGATGCCGCCCACCAGGGCCGTCGGCAACAACAGGAAAGCCAGCGCAGCCAGCCGGGGGCTCTTGAACGAAGAATGCAGCAGCAGGTAGATGGCCAGCAGGGCAAGGACGGCGAACATCAACATGCGCTGCTGAACGGCCTGCCGCTCCGCGAATTCGCCCAGGACTTCCGGATGGTATTCATGAGGGAAGCTGACTTTCGCCAGCGCCTCCTCCACGTCGGCCATCACCGCGCCGAGGTCCCGGCCTTTGACGTTGGCCGCTACGTCGAGGCGGCGGGCGAGGTTCTCCCGCTTGATCACATTAGGCGTGGGCGTGATGCCAATGTCGGCGATCTCTTTCATCCGCACATGGCCGCCGCCGGGCACGTCGATGAGCAGGTTCTCGATGTCGGTCAGGCTGGCACGCGCCTCGGGCACACTCCACACCTGGACGTCGTAGGCCTTGCCGTCCCGGAAAATGTCGCCCACTTCCTCGCCGGCCACCAGGGTCGATGCCGCACGGCGAACATCCCCCGGCTTGATCCCGTATTGGCGGGCCTTGTCGAGGTCTACCCGTACCTGAACCTGGGGAATCTCCTCGTTCAACTCCACGTGCAGGTCGACGAGGCCTTCGATGCCCTGCAGGTTGTCCCGGATTTCCCGCGCTTTGCTGCGCAGGACTTCCAGCTCGGGGCCGTACAGGCGGATGACGACGGTCTCGGAGGTCCCGGTCAGTACTTCCCGGATTCTTTCCTTGAGGTAGGTCAGCACGTCCCGGTAAAGCCCCGGGTAGCCGTCGACCAGCATCTGGATTTTGTTGACCGTTTCGTCGTAATCGACTTCCGGGCTGACGCTGATCCAGTTCTCCCCGAAATTGACCCCGACCACCTCGTCCATGTAGAAGGCCTGGCCGATGTGGGCGCCAAAGTTGCGAACCCCTTCGATCGAGCGCAGCTCCTTGCTGCCCTGTATGGTGATCCGGTTCATCTCCGGCCAGGAGGTGCCCGGTTTGGTGACCCAGTGCATCAGGAAATCCCGTTCTTTGAAGGACGGCAGGAGCGACTGCCCGAGCCGGGGCAGCACCAGCAGGCCAGCCAGCACAACGGCGCCAACCACTGCGTAGGCCCGCTTAGGCCTGTCGACAATGCCGGAAAGGATAGAATCGTAAACGCGGTGCAGCCACTTCAGGAGGCGAGGCTCCCGGCGCTCCAGCGGCACTTTGCGCAGGAGGATGTAACTCATTGCCGGGGTGACGGTCAGGGCAACAAAGGTAGAAGCAGCGATGGCGATAGCGTAGGAAAAAGCCAGCGGCTGGAAGAAGGCGCCGGACAGGCCCTTCATCACAAAGACCGGCACCAGGGCCGCCACTTCGATCAGGGTCGAAAAGATGATGGCGTGGCGTACCTCGTAGGACGCCTCCATGATGACTTTGCTAAACGGCACGTTCTCTCCTGCCTTGCGGTGCTCGCGCAGCCGCCGGACGATGTTCTCCACGTCGACGATGGCGTCGTCGACCACGGCCCCCAGGGCGATCACGAAGCCCGCCAGGATCATGGTGTTGATGGTCGCACCCCTGAAGTACAGCACCAGCGCGCCCGCCATCAACGACAGCGGGATCGCCACACAACTGATCAGGGTGACGCGCCATTCGAAAAGGAAAACAAAAAGCACGATGATGACAAGCACACAGGCGATGAGCAGGGCGCTGCTTAAGTTGTCGATCGACATGTCGATGTAGGTCGCCGGGCGGAAGATCTCGGTGTCGATCTCTACGCCGGGCAGGCCGGGTTTCAATTTAGCGATCGCGGCCTCCACCCCTTCGGTGATGTCTTTGGTGTTGCCCCAGGGCAGCTTCTCAACGATGAGCATCAGGCCGATGGAGTCGTTGATGATGGCGTCGCCAACCATTTGCTGATGGTCCGTTACCACCTCGGCCACGTCGCTCAGCAGTATTTTTTCACCCCGGCTGTTTGTCCGGACGACTACCTCCGCCAGCTTGTCGGGGTCAGTCAGGGGCAGGATGTGCCGTACCCCGTATCGCGTGTCCCCCGTTTCCACCCATCCGCCGGTGCCGATCATGGCGCCGTCGGAGTACTGCAGGATGCCGACGTTCAGGGCGTCGGCTGTAGCCTCCATTACCTCATCCAGGGTGACGCCATGTTCCACCATTTTTTCGGGCACGACCTCCACGGCCTGCAGCTCGATCCGCTCCCCCCAGATGGCGACGTTGGCAACCCCCGGCACTCCCAGGATGGCGTCATTGAGTTTCCAGTAAGTCAGCATGGAAAGGTCGATCACCGACAGGCTGTCGGAAGAGATGCCGATCTTCATGCAGCGGCTGGTGGCCGACAGGGGTTGCAGCATCAGGGGCGGCGCCGCCCAGGTCGGCAGGGTCGGCGTAGCGGTAGCGATCTTTTCCGCCACCAGTTGCCGGGCCTCCATCAGGTCCGTTCCCGGCTCGAAGATCATCCGGATGGCGGATAGCTGAGAAACGGACCTGGACCGCATGATGTCCAGCCCGGGTATCCCGTTGAAGGCTTGTTCCAGAGGCACGGTGACCAGCGCTTCCACTTCGTTCGACTCCAGCCCGAGGCAAATGGTCTGAACCTCTACGACGGGCGGGGCGAACTCGGGGAAGACGTCCACCGGCATATCGCGTACCTGCCTGATGCCGAAGTACAGCATGGCTACCGCGACAGCGATCACCAGGTAACGAAACCTTAGGCTCGATTTTACTATAGACCTTAGCATGATTTTTTGTTTTTGGTTTAGTGCCCTACTTCATACTCTGCGCCGAACAGCTCGGCGGCGCCAACCGTCACCACTCTGGTCCCGGCCGGCGGGCCTTCCAGCAGGATGGCCTTGTCGCCTTCAATGAAGTCGACCACGACCTCGTGCCGGATGAAAGTCAACGGCTCAGGATTGGTGTAAACCCATACGTGGGCCTGCGCATCGTAGATCAGCGCGGAGTATGGGATGACGGCCCGCAACTCTGCCGGGCTGTGGGCGATTATCTCTTCTGCCACCGGGGCCGTTTGGATCATAAGCCGTTCCGCCGCTTTTTCCGTCAGGGCCAGCTTGCTTAGCTCACTGCCTTCGAGATGCTCCAGGTGGGCCGGCTCGATGTATTCGTAGTTGCTGCTTTTCTTCTGGCAGCCAATGAGCTGCAGGGCAGTGGTGAGCAACAGGATCAGACATGGTTTATTATTTACCGTTCTCATTGCTTCTGCTTTTCTGATTGACAAATGGGAATCTTTCACAGTGAGCGGAGGCAGTTGTTTGTTGGGACAAACCAACAACCGAAAACGGGTAACCGCCTCTTACCGCATCTATACAGGTTCCGCGACTTCCAGCTCGAGGATCGACTTTTCTTCCTCGATCACTTCTTCCGACACCCTGCCAAAGGCCAGGAAAAGGGCCGGCAGCACGAACAAGCTGACCAGCAGGGAGGTGGCCAGGCCGCCCAGCAGGGCCAGAGACATGGGCGCCAGCATGCCCATTCCGGGGGCATTGGGGAAAAAGGCGAAAGGCAGGAAAGCTGCCGCCGTGATGATGGCCGTCATCAGGATGGGCTTCAACCGGCTCTGAACGCCGCGAAGGATGAGGCTGGCGCTGACCGTCCCGCCTTCCATTTCCAACTGCAAAAAGCGGTTGATCAGGAGGATGCCGTGATAGGCCGTGATGCTGAATACCGCCAGCATTCCCGCCAGGGCGCCCATCGACAAACCGTCGCCGGTCAGCCAGGCAACTAAAGCGCTGCCGGAAAGGGCGAACAGGAAACTGGGCAGAACCGACATGGACAAGCGCCAGCTCCAGAAAGATGCCTGCAGAAGCAGGAAGATGCCGATCAGGCAGGCGAGGGCAACGCCCCAGAGCTGGCTCTTCGCCTCCTGTATTTTCGTGTAGTCTCCAATCAGCTCGGCGTGGTACTCAAGGGGGAAATCGACCTGGGCCAGGCTGCGTTCGATGTCATCGGCCAGGGCATTGACATTGCCGCCCGGCACGCTGAAGTTGACGTCCATGTACTGGGAAACCATCTCGCGGCGGATAACTGCCGGGTTTGGTTTCTGCCGGACATCCGCCACTTCTCCTACGCGCACCTGCCCGCCCCCGGGCAAGTCGACCAGAAGGCCGCGCACGCTGCCGATGCTGCTGCGCACCCCAGGTACCCCCCAAACCACTACTTCGAATACTTTCTGCCCCTCGAACAGGTTGCCCACCTCGATGCCCGCCAGCAGGGTGGCTGCGGCGCGGCGCACATCGCCCGGCTTGATGCCGTAGCTCTTTGCCTTCTCCAGGTCAACCTCGATCTCAATGGTGGGCTCCATCGGCGGGTAATCCACCTGTACGCCTGTGATGCCGTTGACGCCCGAAACCGCTTTTTGCACCTCCTCTGCCTTTTGTTTCAGGATGTCCTGATTTTCGCCGTAGACCCGGACGGCATGGAGTTTGCCTTCCGTGCCGCTAAGCGTCCGGCTGAGGATCTGCTGCTGATAGGTCATGACGTCACTGGCCATATCCGGGTACCTGTCGAGAACCTCCTGTACGGAAGATATGGTTGCATCATAATCTGCATCGTCATCCATGCTAATCCAGATCTCTCCGGAGTTTACATTGACCACTTTGTCGGACATTACTGCCCGCCCGATGTGGGCAGCGACATTGGCGATGCCCGGAATGGTCCGCAACTGGGCGATCGCCTCCTGGGTGGCCTGGACCATCTGGGGGTGAGAAGTGCCGTAGGGCGCATCCCAGGTGATCACCAAATCCCGTTCGTTGAATCTCGGTGCCCGCAGGCCCTCGCCCAGCATAGATATGGACGCGATGCCAACCACGGCGATCACACTCAGCAGGGCATAGCTCATCGCCGGCCGTTGCAGGAAGCGGGTGATGCCGGAATCGAAAGCGCCGCTCAGGGAAGCCAGGACAGGAGATTCCCGCTTTGCCGCCGTCGATTTGGAGAACACCATCAGGCTCAGTGCCGGCACGACGATGATGGCCGTGAGGGTTGAAGCCGCCAGGGCAAGCAGGAAAGCGCCGGCCAGCGGGCTGAGGAAAGCGCCGGCCGTGCCTGCAAAGAAGAATAAAGGCAGGGCGGCCAACAGGAGGATCATCGTCCCGAAGAGGATGGGGCTTCGGGTTTCTCTGGCCGCTTCGAGAACGATGTTGGCAGTTGTCCTGTCAGAACCGGCATCGCGTTCCTGCTGCAGGCGCCGGCGGATATTTTCCACCGTACTGACGGCATCGTCGATGATAACCCCCAGGGCCATGACCAGGCCGGCGGTAACCATCATGTTGAAAATGACGCCCTGCAGATATAAGATGTAGGTGCCGGCGATCAGCGACAATACGATGGCAACGACACTCACGAAGGCGGCACGCCATTCATAGAAGAACAGGAAGAGCAGGCCAATAGCCAGGGCCAGGCCGATGCCCAGAGCCAGTGCCAGGTTGCCGAATGCGGCTTCAATAGACCTTGCCGGCTGGTATATTTCAGTATCGAAGGCCACGCCGGTCAGCCCGGGTGCCAGTTTTTCCAGGGCGTCCTCTACGGCTTCGGTCACCCGGACCGTGCTGGCCCAGGGGAATTTTTCAATCACCAGCATCAGGCCGGGGTTGCCGTTGACGATGGCGTCGCCGATGAGCGGCTGGTGGTTTTCCACAACGGTAGCAATATCTGCCAACGCCATATCCTTTCGTCCGTAGACAGCCACCTTGGCCAGGTCTTCCGGGTTGGAAATGGGCAGGAGGTGGCGGATCCCCAGCCGTTGGTTAGGCGTGTCGAAAAAGCCGCCGGTGCCGGGGGTCGATGAATTCAGGTAGGTCAGGGGAGATACCCAGAGGGCTTCTCCGGTAGTTTTGATCACGTCCTGCAGGGTTACGCCCTTTTCCGCCAGCCTTTCCGGGTCGACCTGCACCTGCAGCTGGCGTTTGCGCTGCCCCCAGATGGAGACGTTGGCCACGCCTTCCACCCCCATGAGGTAGGGCTGTATGGTCCAGCGGGCCAGCACCGACAGGTCGATGAGGGACATGTCCTGCGCCGCCGGCGTCAGGCCTACCTTCATTACCCGGCTGGCCGACGAGTAGGGCTGCAACATGATCGGCGGTTTGGAAACGTTAGGCAGGGCATGAGCCTGCGTGAGGCGTTCCGCCACGACCTGGCGGGCCACCATGGGGTCGGTCCCGGGTTCGAAAACACAGACGACCCGCGACAGGCCCGGCATGGACTCGGACCAGATTTCGTCCAGATAGGCAACCCCGTTCAGCAAGTCTTGCTCCAGGGCTACAGTCAGTATTTCTTCTACTTCTTCTGCGGACAGCCCAAGCGCTTCGGTTTGAACTTCCACGTATACCGGTGAGAACTCGGGGTAGGCCCCCAGTTGCATGTCACGAAGTTGTGCAATGCCAAAAACGATCAGCAGGGCTGCAATGGCTGCAACCACCAGCCGGGCTTTCATGCTCGACATAATTATCCCACGCATAGTATCCAGGTTTTAGTTAAGGATATAGCTGTGCCCCCTCTGTCTTGGCAAAAGAAGAGCACAAATGATCTTATTCGCTCGGAAAATATGGTTGTCGGCCAAGAGGATGTGAAATGGGCAAAGGAGTGGCACCGGAACTTGCCGCAACTGAAAAAGAAACGGCTACGCTCCGTCAAATACCTGCTTTAATCCCATAATCGCATGGGCAGAAGGAAAACGAACTGTCGCTTCTTAACGC
Organism: Phaeodactylibacter sp.; assembly: GCA_024102975.1. Lineage (GTDB taxonomy): Bacteria > Bacteroidota > Bacteroidia > Chitinophagales > Saprospiraceae > JACJXW01. The sequence continues at coordinate 23,527 of JAGFJD010000376.1, forward strand.
GTGTCGTCAACAGGGAACGGCGATAATCTTCTGTGCTTTAAGGACTAGAGGACTTTAGTGGAGGATAGGGCCTCATCTGAGGCAGATAAGCTTAACGGTTGTTCGTAAATTTAGCGGATACAAAGTCGTTTTACTGAAGAAAAGTTTGCCCGGGAAGCTTTTTCGTTTCATTGGTTACAGGGTTCGTCTTTAGTCATGAAGTGCTCTGAAGTAACGGAAGAACCGGAATCCGGGTTGGAAATAAAAAAATTCCTCCAGCTTGACAATATGCAAAAAAAAACGATAGTAAACAAATTACTTGCACGTTTTTTTAACTGTTTTTCAGCCATTTTCCCGGCAAGTCAGTCCGTCCCCTCTAACCCCTTCACCTGCAGGTCCTTCCTGCCCTTGTTCCGGGCCTTGTATTCCTCAAAGCGTTGCCGGTATTCCCGCACCTCTTCCTCCTCCATTTTGAGCTGCAGCCGCTCCGGGATGCTGATGATCTCGGGCACGTCTTTCGGCGTTTTGTCGATGAATTTGTTGGTGCCGTTATTCCTTTTGCGCAGCTCGAAGGCGTCGTACAACTGGCCGGTGGCGGTGTAAGCTTCATAGGACAGGAGGTTGCCATCGACTTTGATGATCTGGTACAACTGGGTGTTAGAGGCTGCCCGCTCCATCCACTCTTCGAAATTCAGGTTGTACATCTTCGGGCCGCTGACCGAGACGACGTAGATGGGGCCTTTGTCTTTCCGGCTGGCGCCGAACTGCAGGTTGTGGCCCCGGCCGTAGCTGTGGTCATGCCCCTGAAGGACGAGGTCGACCCCGTATTTTTCAAATAAAGGCTGGAAGGCTTCCCGGACTTCTTCGTTATCCCTGCCTCTGGCTGTGGAATAGACCGGGTGGTGTTGGGTGACGATGGTCCAGCGGTTGGGGTTGTTGCTCAGCACTCCCTCCAGCCACTTTGCCTGCGCCTCCCCGGCCTCGTCGTCAGCGTACAGGGCCGGCGTGTCGAGGCTGATGATGCGGGTACATTGATAATCGAGGTAATAAACCGTTTCCTCCAGGCCTTCGGGGCCGTTTGCCGGGAACGTAAAGGTGGGCTTCCAGATCGTGGAGAGTTCGCGGCCGCCCAGCACATTGCGCCCGTACTCGTGGTTGCCGGGGGTGGCGATGTTGGACTTCATGCCGTAAATCCAGCCGCCGGCGTAGAACCATTCGCCCCATTCCTCATCCCGGTTGGCGCGGTTGATCAGGTCGCCGGCATGGAGCAGGAAGTCTGCGTCGGGCATGGTACTGTAGGCCTGGCGGATACAGCGCGACCAAAGGGATTTGATGTCGTTCTGCGCATCCCCGAAGTACAGGAAGGCAAAAGGGGCCTCCTCGCCCGAAGCCGTTTTAAAATGAAACCATTCGCTCCAGTGGTCATCGCTGCCTACCCGGTAGGCGTACATGGTTGCCGGCTGCAGGCCGGTGAAGGTAACGCTGTGAAAGTGCGCGGCGTTGTTGTCGGTGACGAGCAGCTCAGTGGCCGCTTTAACTGCCGTGGCCCTGCCCGGAAAATCCGGAGAGGGGTCCGCCGGAGCGATCTCTGCAAAAGCTTCCTTGACCGAGACGTCGGTCCGCCAGGTTACCGACTGGGTGGTGGCCGGGTCGGCGCTCCAGCTCAGGATGATGCGGTCGGGGGTAGGCTGTGGGGCGTAAAGGCCAGCCGGCTCTTCCAGTGTGGTAAAGGAGAAATAAAGCAGCAGAGCGGCAAGCGAAGCCGCTCCCAGGAAGAAAAAAACGAGATGGGTGTTCTTCATTTCAAAAGCCGGTTTGTAAACGCGGGGATTGCAAAGGTACAAAATTTGCCAGGCAGGTGAAACTATTTTACCCCCAGCTTTTCCCGCTCTTCCACGGATTTGAACCAGGCGATTAAGCGCTCCTTTTGCTCGTCACTCAGGCGCGCCTCCGCATGCATCCTGGTGTAGGACTTCAACGGCATGAGGCCCTTCTCCAGTTCCTCAGCGCACTCCTCGGCCTTATGGGCCTTTTTCTCTGCATCATAGGCTTTCCAGGTCGAAAAGTTGAGGTGGCCGCGCGCTTCTTCGATGTGGTGGCCGATCCACCAGGAAACCGGCGCCACGTTGGTATACCAGGGATACTTCGTCTCGTGGGAATGGCAATCGTAACAGGCTTTTTTCAAAAGTTCGGCCACCTCGGCCGGCGGGGCGGCCATGGCCATGAAATCCTCTCCCGCATTGACCGGGGGGTTGGTTTTGTCGATGCGGAAAAACTGGATAACGACCAGGATGGCGAGCAGGCCAAGCAATACCCATTTGATAATTTTTGACATGTCTTTCTGTTTAATTGTGAACAATTATAAAACTGAAACCGGATACGTCAGCTTCAAAAAAACGATATCCGACCGGACGTTTTCGGGCTGCAGCGGCTCCGCAAACCGGTCGGCGCTCACGATCAGATAAACGGCTCCGAACGGTGGCCTGAACCTCCAGCCAAACAG
>JAGFJD010000588.1 GCA_024102975.1 Phaeodactylibacter sp.
CCAGGATAGCCATAAGCACAATCATCCCAACCTGTTATTTCTTTGAACGAGCTGTGATTTAGGGTATCTCCATTCGGCATCACTTCGTGCTCCCGGTTGAGCACGGCGCAGCCATTGGTATAGAATAGCAAGTTGCCCTCTTTGTCACATATTGCTTGGCTGTTATGATTAAACCGAAATAAAAAATCCCTCACTTCAATTTGGAAAGTATCATTGTTAAAATCTACCTGCATGGCCTGTACGCCCGGCTCTGCGCTGTAGTCTACCCCCATTTGCCAGATATAGTCTTGTTTTTGGGCGGCCGTTGATAGCACAAAACACCATAAGATAGATAGTAGGCTTAATTTTTTCATGAGGTGCTTATTTTGAACTTTTTCTTTTTTTTTCTTTAATTCGCAATTTCCGGACATTCGTTAACCTGGTTTCTTACCTCCTGCCAAACTTACAAACTTATGGCCTCACATCTTTCCATCCTGCGTTTTTCAGCCGGATTTGCATTGGCCGCCCTGCTTCTATCAGCCACCGCCGGCTGCCGGGCCGTCCGCCTGCGGAAGGCGCAGGCACTGGAGCAGGCCGAAGCCCTTCGTAACGGCATGTTGCTGGTGCGCCTGCCATCCGGGGAACAACGGATAGCCGCCCTGGAGGCAGAGGGCATGGCAGAACAGGCACAACGCGCCTCCGAAACCCTGAAAGCGGAAAACGAACGCATCGCTCAGGCCTTCAGCCAGGAGTGGGATTACTGCCCGGTATATTTCTTCTTTGCCGAATATTCCGCCGCCATACGGCTGGGGCAATTCGAAAGCTACCTGCTGGACGCTTCCCTGAAAGCCGTCCCTACCGAAAGCCTGGCGGGAACAACCTTCTTCATTGCAGAATTCGGAACCCTTCAATCCTCTTCCGGCAACGCGGGCCTCAGCGCCCTCCTCCTGATGGACAGCGCCTTCCGGCAACTGGAAGGCCCCTTCCCCTCCAACGTCATGACCAAAACCCTCGGAAAGGAGGGCATGGAACAGCAAGCCGTAACCATGCTGAACCTCAAAATCCAGGAATTCCTGGCCAAAACCCGTCTCTGGAAAAAGAAACGCGAGCTGCGGGAAGCCCGCCGCGGCTTATAAGCTGCCCCTTTGTTAACAAAATGACAGAAGAATCCCTTGGCAAAGGCATAAAGCTGGTTATCTTTGCATCCTTTAATCACCTTAACCGGCTGTTGAACAATCACTGGCTTTATGAAACTCAAAGGAATACTACTGCTGTTCTTTGCCATCCTGCTGAATTACGCCAACGCCCAGAGCGGCGGGACCATCCGCGGCAACGTCTACGACGAGGAAACCGGCGAACCGGTCATCTACGGCAACATCATCCTGGAAGGGACCAACTACGGCACCAACACGGATTTCGACGGCTTCTTCAGCATCGGCAACCTGCCGCCCGGCGACTATACCCTCAAAGTAACCTACCTGGGATATGACAGCATCGCCACAGACATAAAGCTCAAAGAAGGCGGCATCGTCTACAGGAGCCTGTACATGAAACCCAGCGCCGTCAACCTGGAGACGGTCAACGTGTCCAGCCGGCGCGAACAGGCGCGCTCCGACATCCAGGTCTCCAAGGTGACCGTCACGCCCAAGCAAATCCGGTCCCTGCCGTCCACCGGCGGCGAGTCCGACATCGCCCAGTACCTGCCGGTCCTGCCCGGCATCATCGTTTCCGGCGACCAGGGCGGGCAGCTCTACATCCGCGGCGGTTCGCCGGTACAGAACAAGATCCTGCTGGACGGGATGACCATCTACAACCCCTTCCACTCCATCGGCTTTTTCTCCGTTTTCGAGACGGAGACCATCCGCAGCGTCGACGTCCTCACCGGCGGCTTCAACGCCGACCAGGGCGGCCGCATCTCCGCCATCGTCGACATCAAAACGCGGGAAGGGGACAAGAAAAAATTCAGCGGCCTGGTGTCGGCCAGCCCCTTCCAGGCCAAAGGCCTGTTCGAAGGGCCGATCAAAAAACTGGAAGGCCCCGGCACCGGCAGTACTTCCTTCCTGCTGACCGCCAAACACTCCTATCTCGACCAGACCTCCAAGGCCCTGTACGCTTATGCGGTAGACCCGGAGTTCTTCTCCTTCGCTGCCAGCGACACCAACCTCCAGGACCTTAAAAAGTCGGATATCGGCCTGCCCTACACGTATACCGACGTTTACGGCAAACTGTCTTTCGTCGGCGGCAACGGCAGCAAGCTCAACCTGTTCGGATTCAACTTCACCGACCGCTTCGACTTCATCGGCCTGGCCAAGCTGGACTGGCAGACGGTCGGCGCCGGCGCCAACTTCACCCTCATCCCGCCCAATTCCAACGTGATCATGGACGGCACGATCGCCATCTCCAATTACGAGATCAGCCTGGAAGAATCGGACGGGCAACCCCGGCGAAGCGGCGTGAACAGCTACAGCGCCGGGCTCAACTTCTCCTACTTCGGCAATAAAAACCAGATCAATTACGGCTTCGAATTTACCGGGTTCAATACCGACTTTGAATTCCGCAACGCCATCGGCGCCCGCTTCCAGCAGGAAGACTTTACGACCGAACTGGCCGGTTACGTCAAATACAAACAACAGCTGGGCGACCTCATCATTGAACCCGGCCTGCGCCTGCACTTTTACGCCTCCCAGCCGGAACTGTCGGTAGAGCCGCGCCTGGGCCTGAAGTACAACATTACCGACTTCCTGCGCTTCAAGTTCGCCGGCGGCTTCTACTCCCAGAACCTCATCAGCACCGTAAACGACCTGGACGTGGTCAACTTCTTCATCGGCTTCCTGGCCGGCCCCGAGTCGACCCTCTTCGAGCCGGGCACGCGCACGCCGACCACCCACAACCTGCAAAAAGCCTACCACGTCATCACCGGCCTGGAGATCGACCTGAGCGACAACATAACGCTCAACGTGGAGCCTTACCTCAAGCGATTCACCCAACTCATCAACATCAACCGGAACAAGATCATCGAGACCGACCCCAACTTCATCACCGAGACCGGCGACGCCTACGGGATCGACCTCTCGGCACGCTATGAGCGGAGCAACCTGTACGTCTGGGCCACCTACTCTCTGGGAAGGGTAACCCGCGACGACGGCGAACAGGAATACCCCACCATCTTCGACCGCCGCCACAACGTCAACTTCCTGGCATCCTACAACTTCGGCAAAAACAAAAACTGGGAGGCGGGCCTGCGCTGGAACCTGGGCTCCGGCTTCCCCTTCACCCAGACCCAGGGCTTCTACGAGCAGAACCCATTCGACAACCTCATTTTCACGGACATCCTCACCGGCAACTTCGACCTGGGCACCCTGCTCACTGACGAACTCAACGGCGGCAGATTGTCCTACTACCACCGCCTCGACGCTTCCCTGAAACGGGCCTTCGACTTCAGCCGCAACAGCA
>JAGFJD010000620.1 GCA_024102975.1 Phaeodactylibacter sp.
TTTGTCTATCCATATCATGCAACGTTCCGTTTTATCCCTGCTGTTTCTTTTTTTCCTGTATTCGGTTTATGGCCAGGAGGATGGCCTCCCCCAGGGCGACGCCCTGTTCGGGTCCATGCGTGCCCGCCATATCGGCCCGGCGCTCATGAGCGGGCGCATCACCGACCTGGAAGGGCACCCTGCAGATTCCAAGATCATCTACGCCGGCGCTGCCGGCGGAGGGGTATGGAAATCAACGGACGGCGGGGTAACCTTCACCTCCGTTTTTGACGATCACCCGCAATCCATCGGCGCCATTGCCGTCGATCCCAAAAGCCCGGACAACGTGATCTGGGTGGGCACCGGGGAGTGCTGGACCCGCAACAGTGTTTCTGTCGGTAACGGCATCTACAAGACGACGGACGGGGGCAAGAACTGGCAACACCTCGGGCTGGAAAAGTCCGAACGCATCAGCAGCATCCAGATCAACCCGCAGAATACGGACGAAGTGTACGTCGGCGTACTGGGTGCCCTCTGGGGTGACAGTGAGGACCGTGGGGTCTACAAAACTACGGACGGCGGCGCCACCTGGGAGAAAATCCTCTACGTGGATGCCGGCACCGGCTGTTCGGACCTGGCCATGGACCCCCGGGATCACCAAACGCTCTATGCCGCCTTCTGGGAATTCCGCCGGACAGCCTACTCTTTCAATTCCGGCGGTTACAAGAGCGCCCTTTATAAAACCACCGATGGCGGCAAAACCTGGAAAAAGGCCCACAACGGCTTTCCGGAAGGCAAACTGGGGCGCATCGCCATCGCTATCGCCCCCTCCAGCCCAGACATCCTCTATTCGGTCATTGAATCCGAGCAAAACGCCGGAAAAGGCCTGTATCGCTCCGAAGACGGGGGTGGCACCTGGCAGCACCGCAACAAGGATTTCGAGCTGGCGGTCCGGCCTTTTTACTTTTCGCGCATCGTCGTCGACCCCCGTAACCCGGACGTGGTCTGCAAGGCCGGCCTGAGCGGATCCATCAGCAAAGACGGCGGCAACACCTTCCGGCAAATCGGCAGCGGGGTGCATGCCGATGTTCACGACTTCTGGTTCGACATCCACGACTCGAACCGGATTTACCTGGGTTCCGACGGCGGCGTCTACCGTTCGTGGGACGGCGGGACGGCCTGGGAAATGGTCAAGGGCCTGCCGGTATCGCAGTACTATCACGTCACCGTCGACATGCAGCAACCTTTCCGCGTTTACGGCGGCCTGCAGGACAATGGATCCTGGGTGGGGCCCTCGGCCAGTCCCGGTGGTATCGAAGCCCGCGACTGGATGGGCGTGGGCTACGGCGACGGGTTTCGGGTATATCCGCACCCGGAAGACCCCAACATCTGCTATTCGGAAATGCAGGGCGCCGAAGGGCTCTGGCGGGTCGACATGAAAAAAGAGCAGCTAAAAACCATCAAACCCTACGCTGAAGAAGGCGACCCCAAGCTTCGCTTTAACTGGAATACGCCAATTTCCACCAGCAGCCACCGGCCGGATCGCCTGTACGTGGGAAGCCAGTTCCTCCACCAATCAGATGACCGGGGAGAAACCTGGGTGAAAATTTCTCCGGACCTGACCACCAATGACCCGGCCAAACAGCTGCAGGAAGAAAGTGGCGGAATCAGCGCCGACAACTCCGGAGCAGAAAACCACTGTACCATTTTCACCATCGGAGAATCTCCGCTGGACGAAAAAGTGATCTGGGTGGGGACCGACGACGGCAACGTACAGGTGACTACGGACGGTGGGAAAAGCTGGGCCAACGTCACTGCCAATATTCCGGGCCTGCCCAAAAATACCTGGGTGTACCACATCGAACCCGGCAACTTCGACAAGCAGACGGCCTATGCTGTTTTCGACGGCCATACGCAGAACGACGGCAATACCTACGCCTACAAAACAATGGATGGCGGTAAAACCTGGACTTCCATTGTGACGGAAGACATTCATGGTTTTGCCCGCAGCATCCAGGAAGACTTTGTCAACCCCGGCCTGCTGTACCTGGGTACCGAATTCGGGCTGTACATCACCGTCGACGGCGGCAACTCGTGGTCAAAGTTTACAAACAACATGCCGGCCGTAGCAGTACATCACGTAACTCTACACCCCCGGGACCACGCCCTGGTGCTCGCCACCCACGGCCGGGGCATCATCATCATCGACGATGTGACCCCGCTCCGCCAACTGACGCCGGAAGTAGCCGCTAAAGAGGTTCATTTCTTCGAGCGCCCGCCGGCCGTCATAAAGGAAGCCTCCAGCCTGGGCGGCACCTCTGCTTTTGGCGAGTTCGTCGGCGATAACCCCACCACCTCCGCCCGGATCGTGTACTACCTCAGAAAGCGCCACACCTTCGGCAAAATGGAAATGGAAATTCTGGACGCTTCGGGCAAAAAAATAGCAAGCCTCGCCCCGGGCAAGTCCAAAGGCATCAATGAAGTATTGTGGAACTACCGTTACAAAATGCCCAGGATCGCCGCCGCCAAGACCTTTACCTTTGGCGGCTTCACCACCCCAACCGTCCCGCCCGGCACCTACACAGTCCGCATGACGAAGGGCAGGGAGGTTTACGAAACTGCCCTCGAACTCATCTCCGACCCGGAGTCGATCCACTCCCAGGCCGACCGGGACGCTCAGCACGAAGCCGCCATGAAACTCTACAATATGAACGAAAGCCTGGCTTACCTCATCGACCAGGTGGATAAAATGACGGAAGGGGCCGAAACGGCCAAAGTGAAAAGCCCGTCGAAAAAGGTTTTGGAACTGCTGAATCCTTTTGCTGCCGAACTCCAGTCAATGAAGGAGGAACTGGTCGTCACCTCCGGCGACAACTACGTCGGCACAGTCGAGCCGATGCTGCGAGAAAAGATCGCCTCGCTCTACAGCGCAGTTGCGGGCTATGCCGGCCGGCCGTCTAACGCTCAGTTGCAGAACCTCCAGCTCTTGTCTTCTCAGCTTGAGGCTGCTCAGGCTAAAATGGAAGGGGTGCTGGACGGGCTGGGCAGGCTTAATGCCGCCCTCTCTGCCGAAGGCCTGCCGGAGATCACTTACCGCAGCAAGGAAGAGTTTATGGAGGCAGATATTTAAGCCAGCCCGGGCAACCAAGCAACTATCAACAACAAACTAATACAGCACCCGGAACCATATCGTCGGCTCGATCTTTTTCAGCTCGTCGAGCAGTTCCTGCCCGTAGGCCTGGTCGACGTCGGTGATCACGTATCCGATCTGCTCGTTGGTCTTCAGGTACTGGCCCAGGATGTTGATGTTGTAGCGCCCCAGGATGTGGTCGATCTGTGCCAGTACGTTGGGGACGTTGTGGTGGATATGCAACAGGCGGTGGGCGTCCTTGACAGCGGCGAGCTGAACGTTGGGGAAGTTGACGCTGCCGGTGGTGCTTCCGGTATTGATGTACTGAATGATCTTATTGGGCACGAAATGGCCGATATTTTCCTGCGCTTCGGCTGTGCTGCCGCCGATGTGGGGCGTCAGGATTGTATTGGGCAGGCCGACGAGTTCCGATTCGAACGGCTCGTTGTTGCTCCTGGGCTCGTGGGGAAAAACGTCGACCGCACAGCCGCCAATTTTCCCGGAGAGGATAGCAGCCCTAAGCGCGTCGACCTGGACGACCTGGCCGCGGGCCAGGTTGAGGAAGATGGCGCCGTCCTTCATAGCAGCGAACTGCTGCGGCCCGAAGAATCGATCGTTCTCCGGGCGGCCGTCGATATGCAGGGTCACGATGTCCGCAGTTGAGAGCAGCTCGTTCAGGCTGTTGCACTTGCGGGCGTTGCCGAGCGCCAGCTTGTCGGCGATGTCGTAAAAGTAAACTTCCAGCCCCAGAGCTTCGGCCAGAACCGACAACTGGGCGCCGATGTTGCCGTAGCCGACGATGCCCAGCTTTTTGCCGCGCACCTCGTGGGCCGCCCGCGCCGATTTTTCCCATTTGCCGTTGTGCATGGCGCGGGCCTTGTCCGGCAGGTTGCGTACCAGCATGATGATCTCGGCAATGGCCAGTTCCACCACCGACCGGGTATTGCTGAAGGGAGCATTGAAGACCGCCACCCCGTAGCGGTTGCAGGCGGCCAGGTCGATCTGGTTGGTGCCGATGCAGAAAGCCCCGATATTGATCAGGCGTTTGGCGCTGGCAATAACTTTCTCCGTAATCTGCGTTTTGGAACGGATGCCCAGGACGTTGACGTTCCTGACCTTTTTGCACAACTCCTCCTCACGGAGCGCAGCCTCCAGGTATTCCACCTGATAGCCCTCTTTCTCAAACAAACCGACAGCTGCGGGGTGTACGCCTTCCAGCAACAGTACTCTGATGCGGTTTTTCGGATAGGATAGTGAACGGCTCATCTTCAGTTCGTAGAGTATTTCATCGAAGCTGGGCGCGATATGGTCGGCCTCTTTTTTGACCTTTTCCCGTTCGACGTTTTCCGTAAAGAGGTAGAATTTGTTGGCGAATCCCGCTTTGCGGATTTCCAGGTCGTTGGCGCCGTCGCCGATGACGTAGACGTCTCCCTTGAGTTTGAGGTCCTTGATCACCTGGCTTTTGCCTCCGCTGCGGGAGAGCGGGATGTCCGGGTTGAACCCGCTGACGAAGCCCTCTTCGTCGTAGAAGAACTCATTGGCGAAAACGTTCTCCGCCAGCAGGCCGTAGTCGGTGATCACCGGCACGATAAAATCCCGGAAGCCGTTGGAAACGACGTAGACGGTTTCCCGCAGGGCCTTGAGGTGAGGCTGGTTGCGCAGGAAGGAGGGAGAGACCTGTTTCTTAAGTTGTTCGGCCAGTTCCTGAACATCTTCCTTATGCACGTGAAGCAATTCCAGGCGCTGGGTCAGCGAACTGCGGAAGTCCAGCGATCCGTCCATCCCCAGGTTCGTGATGTCCTGAATTTGCTTCAGGATTTTATCCCTTTTCTTCGGATGGGTATGCGACAATACGATCTCTGCCAGGAGGTCCAGCGCTTCGATGCGGGTGAAGGTACTGTCGAAATCGATGATAAAATGCGGCTTTTTCATAATGGGCGCGAAGTTAGTGTACTTTTGGCGCAAAGTGGGTGATCGGCCGCACTTAGTGGGGTTAAATATTTATTAAGAACTCTGGTCTGTAATGATTATTGTCATCGAACCGGTACCGCAGCAGAAGATACAATGGAAGAGGCAGGGTTCTGAAAAACAGAGGCTGTTGATTGGTACGTTCAAATCTGTGTATATTGCAACATGGCAAAAATTCCGTATGGCATCAGCAATTTTTCTGATCTGGCAACCCAAGGGTACTTCTTTGTTGACCGGACCAACTACATTGAACAACTCGAAAAGCTGGGCGAGAAGTACCTAATCTTCCTCCGCCCGCGCCGTTTCGGCAAAAGCCTCTGGATCAGCATCCTGCAACACTACTACGGGCTGGAGCACAAAGCGGATTTCGAGAACCTTTTTGGCAAATACCACATCGGCCGCCATCCCACCCCTCTGGCGAACAGCTATCTGGTCCTGCGGTTGGAGTTCAGCCGGATTGATACCAGTACGGAGGAAGGAACCTATCGGGGGTTCCTGAGCAACGTGCGGGAAGGCGTGGAGGCTTGCATGCAGGCTTACCCCAATCTTTTCTCCAAAGCGGAACACCCGGATGTGCTGCAGAAGGACAGCCCGGTAGAGGTATTGAAATCCTTTCTTTCTCTTGTGCGTCGACTGCCACACAAGATTTACCTGCTGGTTGACGAATACGACCATTTTGCCAACGAGTTGATTTCTCTTAACCTAGCAGCCTGTCGGAGAACAGGCTGCTAGAAGCTGGCCGAAAAAGAGGGCTTCCATGATCGAAGAAGGAATAAAGGGCATAAATTGAGCCCACAAATAGAGGATGCTATGCGAAAGTTCATTACC
>JAGFJD010000386.1 GCA_024102975.1 Phaeodactylibacter sp.
GGCCACTACGGCCACCCCTTCCGGGAGCACGTGAAGCTGAACGGCGTGCGCGGCCTGCAGTTCATCGATTGTATGTTTTCCAACGACACCGGCACAGGCGACGTATTCCTGGGCAAGGGCGCAGGCATCCACAGCCTGGACGCCAACTTCACCGTCGGGGGCAGCGGCACGGTATTCCAGAAGCTGCGCTTCGGCGTACGGGCGGGCGCGGCTAAGGGCGCGGAAGGCTTTATGATCAGGGACGCCACCTTTCGGGAGCTGGAAAAGGGCGTGCTGGCCGAAGCGGCCAACCACTTCGCCGTCACGCGCTGTACCCTGGATGTAGGCGGGCACGTGAGCAACCTGCCGCCCTTTTTGGTGTCTCAGGAGGGCGTACAGATCAACTACAGCACCGGCTTTACCGTAACGGGCAACCGCCTGCGGGGCCTGGCCGCCAGCCAGGACGAGACGGTGGGCGTGAAAGTGATTGACACGGGAGGGGGCACGGACGCCAATACCATTTATGGCAATAACTTTGATGTCCTTTATGTGGGCAATGCGGCGGTGGGGGATAATGTAGGGATGCCTGAAGGCGGCGGTATTGTGTACGAGTGCAACTTCAACCTGGGCAGCAATGTGTTCGACTTTTGGGTGCAGGAGGGGGAGGGGATTACGGAGGATCAGCGGAACGCTTTAGGCCTGGCAGCTGGCAATACCTTTTCACAGGGTATTATTGATGATGAAGGCCATTTTAGTAATCAGGGCAACCTCATTGATTATTTCTATAATGAAGAAGAGCCTGCGGAAGAACCAACTCAGTACACAGATAATAATGTAAACCTTGTCCCTGCTGACCGTAATTTATGTAACAACGGCGAGGCTGGCGGAGAGGTGCCTGACGAAGATATCGTCTTAGTAAAGAGCCGCTTTTTCACCGCCAAAGGCCAATACCAACTTTATAAAGCGGATTACGACGAATTAATTGACGATGGAAATACCCCTGGCCTGTTGGCGGAAGTGAACCAAGCCGGCGCCAGTGAAGCCAATGGCCTGGTCAACGATATGCTGGACATTGCTCCCTACGTTTCCCAGCACGTACTCAAAGCGGTAGTGGACAAACCCGCCGTCTTCGACAACGGCATGCAGGTAGACTTGCTGGAAGCCAACCCGGAGGCGGTGCGCAAAGCAGGCTTTTTGCTGTACCTGGAAGAAAACTCCAGCTTGGATGAGGAGGAAATATCGCAAGTGCAGCAGGCCAGCCTGCTGAATACGGGTCGCGATGCGATGGAGGAGGATTTGTCCATGGCCTACGCCGATATGCACCGCGCCGTCGATTTAGTGCTGGCCTACTACCTGCTGGACAGTGTTGCTTACAACCGGGATAGCACACTGTTGTGGCTGGATCGTAAAGGCAGCTTGCATTCCTTTTACTTAAAAGCCGATATCCTGCTGCAAAGCGGTCAGGGCGAAGCTGCTCAAACGCTGCTGTCTTCCATCCCGGAAGCTTTCCTGCTGACGGAAAAGCAGCAGGCGGAGTACGACAACAAACTGGCTCTCTTCCAATTGCTGTCCGGCCAGCCCGATATTTTTAAACTGGATAGCCTGGAGGTAGTAGCACTGTCCGACATCGCCCAATTGGAGGGCCTGGCTGCCCAACAGGCTCGAAACCTGCTAAACTATGCTTACGGCGGAGAGTGGGAGCCGGACCACAGCTTACCCCCTGCTGCAGAGGCAAGGCCGGCGGTGAACACCTCTACCTGGCATCGGCCTCAGCCTGCTATCCGCGCCTTTCCGAACCCTGCCGAGGCAACCGTCACCTTTGAATTCACCATCCTGGCTGGGGAAAAAGCGTCCGTCCGCCTGATTAATGCTATGGGGCATTCGGTGGCCGACATTCCCCTCTCACCCCAGGCGGGCCTCAAAGAATGGGATATTTCAGGCCTGGCCGAGGGAGTCTACTGGTATCAACTCTGGATCGACAATAAGCCTGGGCCGGTAGGCAAACTGGCTATTCAACATTAGCAATAAACCCAGGGAAGCGGAAGCCATTCCGCTTCCCTCTTTCCGTTTGATTCCAACCCTTCAGCCATGCAAAAAAGCATATTTATATTCCTATTAGCCTTTAATGGGTTATTTTTAGGTGCACAGGATACTTATAGTTACCGGTTCGATTTTGGGTTCCCGGCAGCTGTACTGACAAGTATACTGTCAACTGATAGCTGTTATTATGCAACGGGCGTGATAGCGGACTCTGTGCCGCCTAATGAGGCGGGCAATGTTTTTGTAAAGTTTTCTCTACAGGGTGAAATCGATTATCTGAAAACGATAAGAGATACGGCAAAATCCTACCAAACCTGGCGCAACAACCTAAAGGTTTTACCTTGGGGCGGCTTTGCGGTTGCGGGGTATACGGTAGACAGCTTGATGAAAGCGTTATTGATCGTTTATGACGAAGATGGCGATATGGTTCACACCGCACAATTCCCCAGCCCTTACTATCCGGACGAAGGGTTTATTTTCACAAAAGACATAGAGGTATTGGAGAATGGTTATGCCATGTTGAATTTGATCGTTTCTACTGAGGGCACTAACAATGGCCAAATCCAATTTTTGAGGCTGGACAAGGAGGGAGAGTTGCTTTGGGATAAAGAGTATGGGATAGTTTCCAGAGACGATTCTCCCTATAGCATCATAGGCATGCCGGAGGGTTATGTCATTGCTTCTATCCGGAGCAATATTAATATCGCCCGTCAAGACATCGAAGCCCGCAACCACATTTTTAAGGTTAACGAACAGGGAGATGTGCTCTGGGAATATTTCTCTCCCCCCGGCGAGCTCCGGGGTAAGGAAGGGCGGGCCATCGCCACCAGCGACGGCGGGCTGCTGGTTTTTTCTGGCCAGGGAGTGGAGGTTCCGGCAGGCCCTGGTTTCAGCCAATTGCGCTGGCACAACTACGCCTTCAAGCTGGACTCCAGCCGGCAGGAAGAATGGGGGGTGCTGGTAAGGGATTCGCTGCCGGCAATATCCTATAACAACCAACTTACATCCGGTGTGGAAATCCAAGATGGCAGCGGTTACGCCGTCGCGGGTAACCTGATTGCCCGCACTCCTGAAAACTGGTTCTTCAGCGGGGTGCTGGCCAAAATATCTCCCGATGGAGAATTGCTTTGGAAACGCTACTACCAACACATCGTTGGCGAGGGGCCTCGACATTATATCAACGACCTGGCCCAGGCCCCCGGCGGCGGCTTCATCATGGTTGGCGAAGTGCGCGACACCGTCAACGCCCCCCGCCAGCAGGGCTGGCTGCTGAAGGTGGATGAGTATGGCTGCCTGGTGCCGGGCTGCGAGCTGGTGAGCGGGGTAGAGGGGCCAAAGTCATCGGACGACTT
>JAGFJD010000018.1 GCA_024102975.1 Phaeodactylibacter sp.
ACGAAAGCCTGATGACGCTTAAAGACGTTTTTCAGCTCACCAGCCGGGGTTGTATCGACATGATCAACATCAAGCTCATGAAGGTGGGCGGCATCATGGAAGCCCTGCACATCAACTCGGTGGCCAAAGCCGACAACGTGGAAGCCATGGTCGGCTGCATGGACGAGTCCGCCCTCGGCATCGCCGCCGGCCTGCACTTCGCCCTGTCCCGCCCCAATATCCTCTACGCCGACCTGGACGGCCACCTGGACCTCATCGGCGACCCGTTCGCGGGCATGGTCCGCCTGGAGGAAGGAGTGTTGTATCCGGGGGAGGGGCCGGGGTTGGGGGTGAAGGGGTGAGGAATGCTGTGGATACCTGTTGATGCTATGGATGTTTACCCGGCCGAGGAACGCCAGCGACAGCCGCGTCGGGGCTATTGATTCGCCACCCGTTTTTCCTCATTCCGTTAAAGCAGGAACGGCTCAAAAAAAGGAAATCTAAAGGGTTTTCTCATACTGCTGGACAATTTTGGACACAGAGTACGCCGAGAAGACACAGAGCCACACAGAGGCTTGATTATCAACGGAAAACTTTGCGTATCTCTGTGTTGGACTCAGTGCGCTCTGTGTCCAAAACCATTTTGTCCAGTAGTGTGGGGTTTTCTTCTTCATTGAACCTGTCTCTGACAGTATAATAATACTTGCCTTCCGTTTTCAGGAGTTTCTCGCCTTCAATCATTAAGTGCTTTCTAACCAATCGGCTTGTAACCTCTCCGGTTTTTATGGAATTGTAAAATTTAATGACATGGGGGTTGCTGTCGCACAAAAGGGCATTCTAAGACCTGATGTTAAATGCAACAACCCCGGTCCCCATAAAGGGTTCTACCCATCTGTCAAAACTTATTGCCTCAACATTGGAAGAAATCCATTCTACCAGTTTTGTTTTTATTCCCTGTGATTTTATAGGTGGTACGTATGTTTTCATTTCTTTTTTCTTTTTTTAGCGCGAAATTATTCTAACCCGCTCAAATCCGGCACATACGCCCGTTCCCGCCCCAGCTCATACTCATAAACCATCCGCCCCAGCCTCGCCAGCACCGGCAGGCCGATCTCGTCATATTCATACACCCCGTCGTTGTACGTCTGGTTTTTGTTGACGTGGATGTTGGCGGCCAGCAGGAATTCCACCTTGTTCTTAAAATCCACCACGTAGGCCACGTCGGTCAGGAAGCCGTAGGCGTCGCCCACCTTGTTGAAAATGCGGATGTGGTCGGGAATGGGTTCTTTGCTGTCTCCGAACAGGAAAAACTTGACGTAGCTGTCCCAGTCCCGGTACCCGGGATAAGCAGGAGAATCGCTCTCCCGGGGCAGCATGGACAAATATCTGCGCAGGAAACGGTAGTCCTCCTCCGAAAGGTTGAAGCGGTGTTCGGCCGGTACGGCTTCCGGGAATATCACCGCCTTCAGGATATCGTGGAGGTTATGCAGGGAGACGTAATTCTTAAAGCGGAAATCAAACGGTTCCGGCACAATCTCGCCGTTGCCGTTTAAATAAGCTACGCCCCGCACCTGCTCCTTCAACTCCAGGTAGGGAGGAAAAGCGCTGTACACCTCTCCCTGATGATACAGGAGCGTATCGCCTTTGTAAAAGCTGACGGGATTAGTGTAACGGTTGCCTTCCACATCAAATTCGCCGGCCGACAGCCGGTGTATGATGCGCAGGTTGCCGTAGCCCTTTTCGTTGAGTTTGCGGTTGAGGTATTCCTGGCCCAGGAATTCGTAGAGCCGGTTGTAAGCGTCGTTGTCGCTGACGAGGAATATCTTTTTGATGTAATGGGCGATCGAGGGCAGCCCGTCCTCTGCGCTTGTATCCCGGGAAACTGCCGTCTGGGGCGGGCGGGCGGCGCCGGTTTGCATATTGGTGTTTTTGTCCAGGCCCAGGATGCGGAGTTCGTTTAGTTTTTCCAGCGCCAGGAAGGCGGCGGGCATTTTGACGGTGCTGGCCGGATAGAAATAGAGGTTGGGGTCGACATTATAAGCCCAGGAGGTAAAGCTGGGTTTGTTGGCTGCATCCCGGTCGATCTGGGTGTAGATCAGCTGTAGCTGATACTGCTCGGGCCGGTTCAACACTTCCTGCAGCAGGCTGTCGGCAGAGTTTTCAAGCAGTTGCCTTAAGATATTTTCCTGGGTAAAGGCCGTTGCGTTGCACATCGTGATGGCCAGGGCGATAAGGGTATATTTCATAGCTCAGTCTTTTTTCGCACATAATACAAATTTGCAACTTCGAATTCATAACTTTAAGTGCGGATGGTTTTCTAAAGTGGCGTTCACAGGCGAAACGCCATGTTATGCTGTCCGGCTACCTCAATTTGTTGTTAATTTTTTTCACTATGGGTACTTCAAAAACAGAAGGTTTTTCCAAAGAGCAGATTGAGCTGGCGGCCATAACCCGGGCGCTCGCCCATCCTGCCCGTATTGCCATTTTGCAATACCTGGCCCGGGTCAATGCCTGCATCGGCGGAGAGATCGTCGAGGCTTTGCCCCTGGCGCAACCCACGATTTCCCGGCATCTGAAGGAACTCAAAGCCGTGGGGTTGATCAAGGGGGAGATCGACGGGGTGCGGACGAATTACTGTATTGACCGGGAGCGATGGGAGGAAGTGCGGTCCCTGATGGGTGGGTTTTTCAAGGCCCCTGTCGACGAGCAGGATTGTTGCTGAAGTTTTTTTTGCAAATTTAATTCTATTATTGCAATAATAGAATTAAATTGAACCCATCAAATCTCACACCCATGGAAACCCTCCGCCCTTTTGAGGCCATTGAACAATATCTCGCTTCTGTGGCTGCGGAATTCGGCCGGATCCCGGAACCCCGGCAGGCCCTCCTGAAAGAGTTGGCCGGCTATATTGCCCGGCGCAGGCAGGCTGGAGAGCCGGCGCTGCTCACCGTCATCTGTACGCACAACTCCCGGCGAAGCCATATGGGGCAGATGTGGGCGGCGGCGGCGGCGGCCAGGTATGGTGTAGAAGGGGTGGAATGTTACTCGGGCGGGACGGAGGCCACTGCTTTCAACCCCAACGCGGTGGCTGCCCTGCGGCGCGCCGGCTTCCGGATCAACGGGATGCAGGGGCTGGAAAACCCGGTATATGAGGTTCGGTACAGCGACGGCCGGCCGCCGCTCCGGGCGTTTTCCAAGCGCTTCGATGATGCGGAGAACCCGGCAGGAGGTTTTGCCGCCATTATGGTTTGTTCGGAAGCGGATGAAGCCTGCCCTTTTGTTCCGGGTGCGGCCCTGCGCCTGTCCCTGCCGTTCGAAGACCCCAAAC
Organism: Phaeodactylibacter sp.; assembly: GCA_024102975.1. Lineage (GTDB taxonomy): Bacteria > Bacteroidota > Bacteroidia > Chitinophagales > Saprospiraceae > JACJXW01. The sequence goes on from JAGFJD010000018.1 coordinate 3,308, forward strand.
GGGCGGACGGTACTCCGGAAGAGGAGCAGGCCTACGATGAAGCCTGCCGGCTGATCGCCCGGGAATTTTGCTATGTTATGGCGACGGCAGGGCAGGGGTGAGGAAGGCAAGTACGGGTTCACTGATTCACTGGTTCATGGGTTCATGGGTTCACTGGTGCCCTGACCCATGCACCCATGAACCCATGCACCCATGAACCCATGTAACCATGTAACCATGTAACCATGAACCAACAAGCTACTGTCACCCGGAAGCAACTTTCCTTCCTGGACCGCTACCTCACCCTGTGGATTTTCCTGGCCATGGCCGTGGGCGTTGGCGCCGGGTATTTGTTTCCTTCCACAGCGGATGTGATCAACTCCTTTTCCAGCGGGTCCACCAATATTCCGATTGCCATTGGGCTTATCCTGATGATGTATCCGCCCCTGGCCAAGGTCAACTACCGTATGCTGCCGCAGGTATTCCGCAACCTGAAAATCCTGGGCATATCCCTGCTGCTCAACTGGGTAATTGGGCCGGTGCTGATGTTTTTGCTCGCCATCATCTTTCTCCGCGGGTATCCGGAGTATATGGTGGGGCTCATACTCATTGGCCTGGCGCGCTGCATTGCCATGGTAATCGTCTGGAACGACCTGGCGGAAGGCAGCCGCGAATACGGGGCGGGCCTGGTGGCGCTCAACAGCCTGTTCCAGGTGTTTTTCTACAGCTTTTACGCCTGGGTTTTCATCACCGTATTGCCGCCGCTGCTGGGATTTGAGGGAGCTATCGTGGATATTTCCATTGCTACTATTGCGGAAAGCGTGGCCATTTACCTGGGCATCCCTTTTGCCGCCGGTTTTTTGAGCCGCGTTTTCCTGGTGAAGTGGAAGGGAGAAGCGTGGTACCAGGCGCGCTTTGTGCCGGCCATTTCTCCCATCACGCTGATCGCCCTGCTCTTTACGATCGTGGTGATGTTCAGCCTGAAAGGGGAGTTGATTGTACAGATACCGCTTGATGTGCTGCGGATTGCCATGCCCTTACTCGTTTATTTTGCCCTCATGTTTGTCAGCAGCTTTTTCCTGAGCAAGTGGCTGGGGGCGGATTACCCGCGCAACGCTTCCATTTCCTTCACCGCCACCGGCAACAACTTCGAGCTGGCTATTGCGGTGGCCATTGCTGTGTTCGGCCTCAACTCCGGACAGGCTTTCGCCGGGGTGATTGGCCCGTTGGTAGAGGTGCCTGCTTTGATTGGATTGGTGAACCTGGCCTGGTGGCTGCGCGGGAAATACTATAACTAAGGGATTGCGCCACCGGGAATCGAAAGGAGGTTATTGGTTATTCCCGGTTTTCAGGGGAAGGCCCCCCGGTAAATAACCAATAACCAATAACCGAACCTGCAAAGATTACCAGGTTTTCTCCCCATATACATTAATGCTGAAGATGCCCGTCCCGCTATCGCGGAATGCCTCCAGCTCTTCGGGAGAGAGAAATTCCAGCAGCAACTCATCCGGCAGGTTCAGCTCCCGTTCCTTGTCGATCCGGATGTTGGCGAAGCCGGCGCGTTCGATGGCGGCCAGGTAATCTGCCTTTTGCATGGCGCCCGCCACACAGCCGGCGTACATTGCGGCAGCTTCCTGCAGGGCCGGAGGCAGTTCGCCCTGCAGCACGATGTCGGATATGCTGAAGTGGCCGCCCGGCCGCAGGACGCGGTACACTTCCGCGTAAGCCTTATCCTTATCCGGCACCAGGTTCATCACGCAGTTGCTGATGGCTACATCGATGGAGTTGTCCTCCAGGGGCATGTCCTCGATATCGCCCAGGACAAATTCCACGTTTTCATAACCCAGTTTTCGGTTGTTGGCCCGTGCCTGAGCGACCATGGCCTCGGTCATGTCCAGCCCGATGACCCTGCCGCTTTCTCCGGCCAGGCTGCGGGCGACGAACACGTCGTTGCCGGCGCCCGAACCCAAATCCAGCACGGTATGGCCTTCCCCGATCCGGGCATATTCGGTGGGCAGGCCGCAGCCCAGGCCCAGGTCAGCCTCTTTGGAATATCCCTCCAGCTTATCGTAGCCTTCGCTGAAGTCGATGCCTCCGGGCGAGCAGCAGGACGGCCCGCAGCAGCTTTGGGAGGATTGGACGACTTCGGTGTACTTCTCTTTAACGACTTCCTTAATTGCCTTTTCCATGGTTGAGTGATTTTTGTTTGCCCATAAGACGGGCCTATCGCGGTTTGGACGCAAAATTCAGCAACATTCCTCTTCTTCTTTTTCGACATTTTCTTCTGAACCGGCCTCCCGGGGCTGATAACCCAGCACATTGCCATATTTGTCGGTAGCCACCTCGCAGCATTGCAGCACAATATCCCGGAGTTTTTCCCGGCCCCGCTGCACCCGCGATTTGGCGCCGGAGTAGGAGATGCCCAGCTTTTCCGCCAGTTCCCGCTGGGAGATTCCTTCGACTTCCGTCAGGTACAGGGCCTGCCGGTATTTGCCGGGCAGCAACTCCAGCATGAAAGGCAGCCATTGCGATACTTCTTCGGTCAGCGCCTGTATTTGTTTTTCTTTTTCGGTGAGCGGCGCCTCCGGGGACGGGGCGGGCTTGGACAGGGTTTTACGCTCGCGAAAATGGTCGTTCACGGCGTTTTGGGCGATGCGGAACAGCCAGTATTCTGCTTTTTCCTCCTCCCGGAGCTGGTGGAGGTTTTGGTGCATCTTGAGAAAGATTTCCTGCAGTACGTCATCGGCGCTGGCTTCGTCCCGGATTTTAGCCCGTACAAAGGCTTTCAATTTCGCCTGCACTTTTATCCAGATGGCTTCTGCTTCCATGTGTTTTTCTTTTTAAGACGGGACAGGATGGGAATGGATGCAAATTCGGGACTGGGCAAAAGGCTAAAGGCAGACAGGATTAACAAGATTTACATGATGCGTGCGTGCACATATACACAATAGCTCCGAAATGTCCAACTTTCCCCCGGCCTCCCCCTAATCATCTATCTCCGGATACTCTACCTCCATATCATACGTCCACTGGTCAAAATACAAATTTCCGCCACGCCATTCCACCTCGCCGCGCTGAAAGTCCACCGTTTCGCTGCGGGGGTGGATTTTGGCGGGAAAGAAGCTGCCGGAGAAATCGTCGTTGACGATGAGCCGGTAGGCGTCGGCGCCGCCGAAGAAGAACCGGCTGGCATCCTGGTTTTCGGTATCCTGGAGGTTGAAGTCGGGGTCGACGGGTACCCAGCCGGCGCCCTCGAAGTACAGTTCGGCCCAATCGTGCAGGTTGATGTTGCCGGGATAAAGGAACCAGCCGCTCTGCCATTTTGCCGGGATGCCGTTGTAGCGGCACAAGGTGATAAAGAGCAGCGCTTTCATGCCGCAGTCTCCGCGCTGGTTCTGAATACAATAGGCCGGAATGTCGGGCATGGTAGAGTACTCCAGCGCGCTGGCCCAGGGGATGTTCTCTCCGATCCACCGGTAGATCAGCCAGGCTTTCTGCACCGGATCCTTTTCCTGGCCGACGATCTGTTCCGATAAGGCTTTCAGTTCCGGGGTGAACCGGATGTGCTGATCCCGTTCGGCGGTGAAGTACTGGTACAATTCGCCTTTCGTATCGTAGGGTTCGACGGGCAGGCGCAGCAGCGGGTGCCACTCATCGTAAGCGGTGTAGGTAGCCTGGTACCGGAATGCCGTTTCCCTGCCGGCCTGTGCGCGCTGCTCCATATATATTGAGGTATGCGGATAGGCCAGCGGCGAAATAATGTAAAACGGTTCGCTGGCTTCGTCCAGTTGGACGGCGGAGAGACGGCTGCGGCTGGCGCGGGGAAAGGGTAGCCAGGCGCGGACCATCTCGCCGGGCGGAACCGCGCCGGGCTTAACTTTCAGGGTGTAAGTAATCCTGATCTGGCGGGGGCGCGCCAGGGGGCCTTCCCCTTTCTTCACTGCCGCCACGGCTTCCGGGAGGTAGCCCTGCAGGAACTGGCTCAGTCCGTCCACCCTGGGCCCGTCAATTTCCTCCCGCCGTTTTTTAGCGGCTTCGTCAACCCGGAACAGGTTCCAGACGGCATTGCGGAAGTAGCGCTTTTCTCCCTCGATGACGCGCATTTCCAGGCTTCCGGAAGCTTCCCATTTCCGCAGTTGTCCCTCCGGGAGGTCAGGGTAATAAGGTTTCAGGGTTTGGCGGACATAGGCTTCGTCGCGGTTGAAGTCCAGGCGAATGCGGTCCAGCAGGGCCGATTGCAGCTCCAGTTCGTATACGTCCGTGGCCGGGAGCCCTCCCCGGGCTATGCGTTCGCTGATCAGCTGCTGAGCCTGCGTAAACTCCCCCCGGGCGATTGCTTCGTTGATGTTTGGATAGGGCGTCTGGGCGGACAAGGAATGGAAGCTCAACGCGAGCAATACATTGAAACGGAGCAATACATTGAAATATCTGGCTAATTGCAGGCAGTTCATTCTGTTTCCAGGTATTTCTACATATTTCCATTTATTTCCAGGCTTGCGCTTGCGGGCTGTATTTCCCATATATTTTACATTTCATTATACACCGTTACCTTTTCCAGCGGCAGGACCCCATTTTGTTCCGGGGCGTGTAACATTCGCTTTGCGCGGACGAAGGAGTTCAGGCGGTATTCAGTAAAGTCCGGGTCGCCGCGCCGCAGGCTTTCTACCTCTACCTTGCCGGATGCGTGGATGATCCTGCCATCGCCCAGGTATATGGCGACATGGGTAATCCTTTCCGGTTTTTCTTCGGATGCCTTTCTGCCAAAAAAGAGCAGGTCGCCGGGCTGCAGGTCGGCGAGGGTTGTATCTGTTTCAACGGGGGTGCCGACGTGCACCTGCTGCGAAGCGTCCCGCGGCAGGAGCAGGCCGTTGAGGTAGAACACCGTCTTGGTGAATCCGCTGCAGTCCACTCCCTTTCCGGAAGTGCCGCCCCAGAGATAGGGCCGGCCCATGAACCGGAAGGCCGTTTCAATTATCTTTTCGGCGTCGGGGTTGTGGGAGGCCAGCCACAATTCGTAATTCATCAGCGCTTCATCCGGCACGCAGGCGGTTCTCCCATCCGGGTATTGCACCTGGCTGAATCCTTCCTGCGAGCCAAGGTAGGCGAGGATGTTTCCCGCCAGCAGGTCGGAGACGCGCCGGGCGGCGGGCGTGGGTTCTGCCAGGGAAAAACCCTGGTCGGGCAGATAAACCACCTTTTCTGCCTGTTGCCACTGGCCGTACTCCGCTTCCGTCATCGCAACGAACCCGCCGGGGTCGAGCCATCCGAGGTAGCCGTCGGGCGTCTGCACCAGAAACCAGCCGTCCATTTCCTTGTACAGCCGCAGGGGAGTGCCCAGGGTAGATTGGGTCGACAATTCAGCGCTGTGGCGGGGTTCGGAGCGGATGTTGCAGGCCGAGAGGTTGACGACGCCATAAATCCTGCCCCGGAGGCTGGTATCGGGCAGCAGGCGGATGCTGTTGGCGGTTGAAAAACCGGCCTCCTGCAGGCTGCTTTCCAGGGAGCGGACCGCTTCCGGAAGGTTGGATTCGCCGCTGAGCAATATTTGTTTCCCGTCCTGCCCGGCGGTGACATCGAACAGGGCGACCCGCTTATCTGGGGCGTGTGCCTGGCGGGTTTTTTCCAGGAGGGCTTCCACTTCGGGGGGCAGCCCGCCCTGGTCCTGGCAGGAGAATAGCGTCAGCGTGAACAGCAAAAAAAGCGTGGTTGGTTTCATAATGCGGCCTTGATGTAAGGAAAAGCTCAGTATTCAAATATAGAGAATTTTTTATCGTTAGTTAAGGGCCACTTAAAAGTGGCCCTTCCGAAAAGCGAAGGCCGCTCCCGGTGGTCGGGAGCGGCCTTCGCCTGAGCGTAAAAAGGAGTTATTGTTTAGTGGCCGGAAGAAGATTCCATGCCGTAGAAGTCGAAGTTGCTGACCCGGCTGCTGATCTCATTTCCTACGGAAGAGCTGTTGTTTTCGAAGCGGCAGCCGGTCATGATGGCGTCGCAGGTACCTTTGCTGGAAGCGGTGCGGTCGTTGTAGACGCCGCTGCCGCGGATGTAGGCGATATTAGCGACGAAGACGCAGTTTCTCACTTTGGGAACTGCCAGGCCGTAGTCGGCTTTGTTGAACATGCCGGCGCCGTAGGTGGCCTCGTTGCCTTCGAAGAGGCAGTTCGTCAGTTGGGGAGCGCATTTGCCGTTATTGCCGTCGTTGAAGATGGCACCGCCGTCAACCTCGGAAATATTGTGGATGAATTTGCAGTTTTCGATGAAGGGCTCGCAGGTGCCGTTATTGGCGTAGTTGTACATGCCGGCGCCTTCGCGGGCGATGTTATCCATGAAGATGCAGTTGCGGATAGCGGGGCTGGAGTTGGCGTTGGTAGCTTCGTTGTACCAGCCGGCGCCTTTGTGGTGCAGCGGGTTTTGAGAAGCAGAACCCGTAGCGGAACCGCCCATGACTACAAAACCGTCGATCACGGTGCTGCTGCTGGCGTTCTTCGTATATACTACGGTGTAGGCGTTATCGTCTTTGGACGGCTGTCCGATCTCTCCGCTGAGGATGGTCAGGTTCTTGATCGGGTTTCTCTGGTCGAGAGATGTTTCGTAGCCTGCGAAGCCTCCGTAGATTTCGACGCCTTCCGGGATGACGAACGACTTGGTGCGGTCATTGTCCCGGGTGGTGAAGTATTTGCCGGAAGCCACCCAGATTTGCTTGCCGCTCTTGGCGCGCAGCAGGGCTTCCTGTACGGTGCCCATCGCCTGGTTCCAGGAAGAGCCGTCGCCGTTGCCCCCTTTCTTCACGTAGATGACCTGGGCGCTCATGTGGCCGATAGCCAGGATCAATGCTGTAAGTAAAAATACTCTTTTCACGCTCAAAAAATTTTGAAGTTGGAAATAGAAAACAACCTTGAGAAAATGGGACTCAATTGACGGGAAGGCGTTAAACCTAAGGTTTAAGCAAAACTGGGATGGGACACCTTCTTGTCAAAAGAGGTGTCAAACGAAGATCACAAATGTGGGACATAGAGCGAGAGCATATACTCTCGTACTTACAACATGGGACGGATCGTCAAATAATTGATACTAAAAAATGCTGGATTTCCTCCTAATGGGATATTGGGATCGGAGAAAATCCGGTTTCACGCTTAACAATACTATTTGGCTTCGGGGCAAAAAATAATGGGATAAAACAAATGTATAGAATTATTGGGAAATTCTGTACAGGTTAACGGACACTTTTTTGAATTTGTTTCACTTGCCTGGGAATAATTGCAAAATTTAACAAATTCTCATATATGTGTTAACTTTCCACAAGATCGGAAATCCGGCGGCATTCTCCAAATGTTTTTAAATAAAAAAAAAGAAAATATGATTTCCTGGGATGTAATTTGCTGGTTTTCTGCTGTTATTGCCGGGAGTGGGCTACAACTCTACGGCTGGTTCACGGCAAGGTTAAATGTCGGCGGGTGCTTAGGCAATAGTGCTCATGGTGACGCCGTTATTGTCAGCATGGAAGCCCATGCCCTTAGAAACGCCATCAACGATGGCAGGCTAAATTGAAAGAAGAAAGCGAGGCCCGCGCCAGGTTAGTTAGAAAAATACTGGCCATGCCCGACACCATATAATAATGACCGTGACTTTTTCTCCCTGCTTCCGTCCATAGACGGTAATATCCTTTAAGAGAGCCTTTCAAACCTAACTTCGTACCTAAACCAGGTAACATTTTCCTTGTTCAAACGTATAAAGGGTTGCCATAAAGTGTTTAATCGGCAAAACAAGAGGCATTTCCCCCGGTTTTGACGGAATAATGTCAGAAAAAGCGGAGACCGAACTACAGTTTTTCTTTACCTTGAGGCGCCGGAAACAGCATGCTGTTTTCCATTGTTTCAAATATGAAGAAAGACGGCCTAAGCGTACTTTTTTAAAGGACAAAGCTTTAAATATGAGAATCCTATTCTTGTCCGTCTTTACTTTTCTGGCCTTCCTCTTCACGGGGTACGGCCAATCCCTTAAACAAGTCGTGGAAGCCGGTGACGAATCCTTCCAGAATCGGGATTATTACAATGCCTACAGGTGTTATGAGACGGTCCTGAAGTTCGCTTCCAAAGGCGCTTATAAAGGCGATACCCTGAAAGTCAAGTTCGATTACGCCCGGGCAGCGCAGCGGCTGAACTACTTCTCTAAAGCCAGGGGCCTCTACGATGAACTCAGCCGGGAAGCCCGGGGCGCCAACAAAGATATCCACGCCCGCTCTCTTTTTAACCTGGCCAGGATGTTGCATAATCTCGCCCAGGACAGCGCGCACTATTACAGCCAGGCACTCAACACCTATCAGTATTTTTTAAATGAAGAACTCTTCCGGGATATAGAAGACAGCCCAGCTATCCAGGCGCGTTTCGAAAAAGACGCCCGGGAAGGGATGGAAAGTTGTACCGAGCTCCGGGATGCCGCTGCCGTCCGGAAGGATAGCCTCTACCGGCTCCCCACGCCTATCAATTCCGAATTCTCGGAAGTCGGGCCGGTTCGGGTCGGGAATACCTTGTACTTCTCTTCGCTTCGTTTTCTGCCGCCCGGCATTAACACCCCCCGCCAATCGTCCTTCTTTTCCAAGCAGTTGATGTCGACTTTCCGGCAGGGGACGGGGCTGGAACCGGAAGGGGAAGTCATGGACAGCTTCCTCGTGATGCCCATGTCCGAAAATTTCAACGCCGACCGGCAGCACACCCTGCATACGGCCTTCAGCCAGGATGGCAGCCTGATGTTCTTCACGTTGTGCAACCAGGAAAAAGGAGATCTCGATTGTTCCATCTATCTGCGCAGGCGCCTCGCCGGCGATAGTTGGGATACCCCTCGCCGGCTTTCCGTCAACGCGGAAAACAAGGAGTTTACGGCCACTCAGCCCAGCACGGCTTTCGATTGCGTGTCGGGCAAAGAATGGCTCTATTTTTCTTCCGACCGCCCGGGCGGTAAGGGCGGCATGGACATCTGGCGGGCCGAAATCAAAGAAGGAGGCGCCCTGGGGATACCCGAAAACCTGCCGGACGCGATCAACACGGAGAAGGACGAGGCCACGCCCTTCTTTCACAGCCTTTCCCGGCGGCTCTACTTCAGTTCTGATGCTTCGCCCAGCTTCGGCGAATTCGATATTTTTTACAGTGATCTCCGGGATGGCGCCTGGTCGGTTCCCCAAAATATGGGCATGCCTTATAATAGCGGTTACAATGACCAGTATTTCTTCCTCACAGACGATGGCCAACAGGAGTATTTTACGTCCGACCGCCCCCGTTCTTTCCGTTTTGTGGAGGAACTGGAGTTCTGTTGCGCCGATATATATACCATGGCCAACGAAGTGGACCGGACGCTGGAAGTGAGCCTGGAAGACTGCGACGAAACACAGCAACTGGAAAAAGTAGTGGAACTCTTTGAATTGTCCTGTGGCGAACGCAACCGGGTTGGCCTGCCCCAAACCATTTTCGGCAAGGGCAGCGCGTCGTTCCCGGCACAGCTTTACCGCAAATACGAAATGACAGTGTACAGCCCGGAATCAGACCTCACTTATGCCCGGATATTTGACCTGTCGGAAGAACAGTATATTGCCAGCACCAGCACGATCAGCTGGGCGCCGGATTCTTTTTATCCTACCCGGCTGGACCTGAAAGTCATAGCCTATGACGAGTCGACCCTGGAACCCCTGGACGGCGCTCTGATCCAGGTGAGAGAGAAGGTGATGGATAAAGCGGTGGAAGGTAAACCCGGTAATGTTTTCCCGGTAGAGCCGAATATCGACTATATTGTCCATATAGAAATGGATCCCAGCCAACCTGGCGTGGATTATACGGCCCAAAGCAATGGCGGCGATCCTGCCTCATCATCTTCTCCCTTCCAGAATTATGAGGTAGTAGATACGATTTACCATTATACTGTTTCCGATTCGGCCAATATGCGCCGGCTCTGCGGCAGGGATACCTTAAGGATACCTATGAAACCGGTGGCGCCGGAACTGCCCCTGCCTATCGTCCTTTACTTTGACCACGACAAGCCCACCCGGTACCAGGGCCGGGCTGACCGGACGGATCAGAGTTTTGACGAAGCCATCAAGCTTTACCTGGAACGAAGAGATACTTTCCTGGCCAGGAATGATCCCTCGGAGGCGCGGCGGGTGAATGCCTTTTTCGACCGGGAAGTCAGCGGCGGCCTGACCACTTTGGAAAACCTTGCCAAATCCCTGTTGGGATATGTAGATTATATGGGCGAAGACGAACAGTTGGTGATCGAAATACAGGGATACTGCAGCCCCCGCGGCGGCACGCTCTACAACCAAAAACTCAGCGAGCGCCGTATCCAGTGTGTGCGCACCTTCCTGGAGTCCTACTCGCAGGATGGGCGGAAACTAAAAGATTTCGTCGGCACCAGGTTTATCGTAGAGGAACTGCCTCTTGGAGAGTCGGCGGCGAGCAGTACCTATCCGGACAACGACCCCAACTCGATCTGGGGCATTGGCCCGGCGCTCGACCGGCGGGTGGAGATCGTGGACCTGAGCAAAGGCAAGGAACCCAAGCCGGCCAAACCGGAACTGGACGATGCTGTTACCCAGGAGCATGAGCCCTGATGGGGCGGAATTTCCTGGAAGTTGTAAACTTTATGGCTGTCCGGCCCGGCGTTACCAGCGGCAGTAAATAACGGATCAGTTATTGGATCCCCTCGACTCGCTCGGGGTGAAAATAGTTATTTCCAAACCGGAAACCTAAGCGGCATGGTACTCCTGGCGGTGAAATAACTGCCCGTTATTTACTGCCAACAGCATCGGTTATGGACAACAAAATTCCTGATGCGCTGCTCACCTCTTGTAACCCTCTGGTTTTTCCTCCGGTGGAGAATTCTTCTCCTGGCCCACCGAGGCGGTATTCCCTTCAAAATAATTATTCTCCATGACCGGCTGGCACGAACCTTCGCCGGAATATTCATTGTGAATGCTGCCGTTGTTGACGAACGCCTTGTTGTTCTTGAAAATGTTGGACGAGATCGTTGGCTTCACGTTTCCGCCCCGGGGTTCGTTGAAGATCGCTCCTCCGTAAGTGGCCACGTTGGCCTCGAAGTGGCATTTTGTGATCCTGGGGCTGCAATGGCCGTCTATGCTGACATTCATTATGGCACCGCCGTCCAGGTCGGCCTTGTTCTTAATGAACGCACAATTGGCGATCCTGGGGCTGCAATTGCCCTGTTCCGTAGCCAGGTTGAATATGCCGGCGCCTTCGCGGGCGTAATTCCTGGTGATGGTGCAGTTGCGGATATTGGGGCTGCTTGACTGGCCATCGGTGGCCAGGTTGAAAATGCCGCCGCCCTTAAATTCCAGCAAGCGGGTTTTGTCCTGTCCGTCGGCTGCGCCGCCCAGGATGAAGAAGCCGTCGAGCGTGGTTTCTTCCCCGGCATTCTGGAAATAGACGACCGTATAGGCATTATCCAGGAAAGAAGCCGTGCCGATCTCCCCGCTGAGGTGGGTGGTGTTTTTTTTAACATCCCGTTGTTCCCTGCTCGTTTCGGACCCGGCGAACCCGCCAAAGAGGGCTACGCCGGGCGGGATGACAAAAGACCGGGTGCGGTCGTTTTCTCCGGAGGTGAGGTACGTGCCTCGGGAGACCCATATTTCATCGCCCGGCCGGGCCTTTTCCAGTGCCTTGTGCAGGTCGCCAAGAGCCTTGGCCCAGGAGCTTCCGTCGGCGGTTCCGCCCTGGCTCACGTAATAGATGGTTTGTGCTTCCAACTGGCAAAATACCAGCATCGATGCCATTAGTAACAATACTCTTTTCACGATCAAAAGGGTTTTTTATCGGGCAAAAGCCGAGTACAGGATTTGGGAAAATTAAATGCAATGCAATGGGAGGCGCTGGCCGGGCATGCCGGGACAGCTGGGAAAAAGGCCTTCCAAATGCTAAAGGCGCCGAACGAAGAAGTACAAATGTGGGATAAGTGCAATAACGATGCTCGCCGGGATAAGTTTCATAAACCTATCGCAACCTGCCCGGAAATCCGGGTTTTGCGCCGGCACCAATCGTTAAGTAAATGTAAAATAACAAAATTTGCGCCCATTTCATAAATGAAGCCGGGGATTTTTTTTATCTTGGATGCAACGAATTCCCCCTCCAATCGTATATGCAATTGCTGTAAAGTCCCCCGTTTAAACTCCCTTTTATGAGAAGTACTGTTCATTCGCCCATTCAGATGGCCGAATTTAATAATGCGAAATTTGTTGCCGGAAAATAGTTTTTCCTTATTTTGGGCAAATAAACCGGAAGTGCAACTATCCTTTTCCGGCTCCGTCAGCAGGAAGAGCTATCAGGCAGCGTTTTAATTTTATAAAAACCAATTGATCTTGAAAAGGATACTATACCTCTGGTTATTGGCCTTCTGGGTGGTTCCCGAGCTATATGCTCAGGACATACACTTCTCGCAGTTCGCCTATTCTCCTTCCAATATCAACCCGGCGCTGACCGGGGTCTTCCGCGGGAACGCCCGCCTGATCGGCAACGTGCGAAGCCAGTGGCGCGCCGTTCCGGTAAAGTACCGCACGTTTTCTGCCAGCGCCGATTTCAAAATCCCCAAACGGTTTGACCGAAACGGCTTTTTTGCTGCGGGAGCGGCCTTCAACTATGACGACGCGGGCTTCTCTGCCGTTGAAAGCCGTACGCTCAAGCTGGCCAACCTCAACATCAGCGGATCCTATACCCACAAACTGGCTGATTTTGCCTTCCTCACCGCCGGCCTGCAGGCCGGGTTCAGCAACCGGAGGTTTGACCTCGACGGCCTTTATTTCGACTCCCAGTATGATCCCGCTACCAGCGGGCTGGACCCTTCCAAAAACAACGGCGAAGATTTTCAGGCGGATAACAATAATTTTGCCGACCTCAGCACCGGCCTCAACTTCCGGTTTCAGGATTACAGCAGCTGTGAGATCGTCAATGACCTCAGCAAACGGTCTTTCCTGGATGTCGGGATCGGCATTTTCCACCTCAACCGGCCGGATCAAAGCTTCGGAAATGATGGCGATTCCCGGCTGTTCGTCCGGTACAGCCCCTATTTGTTCGCCAATAAACAGGTCGATGACATCGTCGACGTATTCGGCAACCTGAACTTCCAGTTCCAGGGCCCCTACCGGGAATGGCTGGCTGCCCTCGGAGGCAGGATTTACATCGACCGGACGCCCGGCAACCAAAAGTCGGTCGCGCTGAGCTGCGGGTATCGCTTCAACCGGGATTTCGGAGATGTGGTCTATCCCGCCCTGGAAGTCCAGATCGGCGAAATCTACGGCAGCTTCTCCTATGACATTAACCTGTCAGATTTCCGGGTGGCGACCCTGCGGCGGGGTGGTCCGGAAATCGCTATCCGATATATCATCAGCAAAGTCTGTTTCGACAATAAATACTTCTGCCCCCTGCTTTAGTTTGTTTAACCGGCCGCACAGATACCCCTTAAGCTGTACGGCATCTGCTGCTTATCCCTGTTTCGGCGGCCTGCCTGTTCCCGGCAACCGCCGATTTGCCCGGCGTCGTAGAAATAATTGGATGGCCTGAAAACCGACGCAGAAAAAGATCTCCCACAAAGTAGTAAGCTATCTCCTTTTTCTGTAAGAGCTTTGACGAGAATCTGGATAAAATATTTAATATGAGAGCAATTCTATTGTCCGTATTGGCCGGCCTGCTATTCCCCTTCATCAGCTGCGGCCAATCCCTGGACGAAGTCATTAAAGTGGGGAATCAATCCTTCGATACCAAGGATTACTATAATGCCTTTCGGTGTTACGAAAGGGTGCTCGGTTTTGTGGAAAAAGGCAAATATAAAGGAGATTGGGACCCCCTCTATATCAAGTACCGCTATGCCGAATCGGCCCAGCGGTTCAACCATTTTAAAAAAGCAGATACCATCTATACGGAATTGTTGTCGGAAAGCCTGAATGCCAATATGGACGTCTATGCCCGCTCCACTTTCAACCTGGGCAGAGTAAAACAGAGCCTGGCCAAAGACACCATCGCCCTGAACCTGATCCGTCTGGATACCAATATGCTGAGGAAAGCCTGGGAATACTACGACGCCTTTCTCAGTAAAGATCTCAGCCAACATCTCCGGTCCTTTCCGGCCCAGGTGAAAAAAAACCTGGACAGTTCCCCCCTCAGCGAGCCGGCCCGGCTCGATTTCGAGACAGCGGCAAGAAAAGGCAAAGCCGATTGTGCGAGAGCCATCGAGGCTGCCGGCCGCCACCCGCAGGGATTCGCCCTGAGGGAAGATACCCTGTCCCGCCTTCCGGGTGCCGTCAACTCCCGGTATTCCGATATCGCTCCTGTGCTGATCGGCAATACGCTGTACTTCTCCTCTGTCAAATTCCCCTCCGGCCCGGAAAAACTCCAGCGGCAGTCCCGCATCTATTCCCAGGTGCTGAAAGCTGGCTACCTGCAGAATGACCAGGGCGTGCCGAAGGCCATCCTGGAAGTCGACACCCTGCCGCAGGTAGGCTTTTTTAATGACGGCGGCGACTTTAGCCACACCATCCATACGGCCATCACCAACAACGGCGAATGGATGTACTTCTCGCACTGCCCGCAGGGGCGTGGCGAAGACCCCCGCTGCACCCTCTACCGCCGGAAGAAAACAGACGGCGGCTGGGGAGTGCCGGAATACCTGGACATCAACGTAGACAGCACCCAATTCACTACCACCCAGCCCAGCATAAGCTACGATTTCCGCACCAAAGAACAGTGGCTGTACTTCGCTTCCGACCGCAACGGCCCCGGAACCAAAGGAAAGCTGGACATCTGGCGCTGCCGGGTGGACGAGGCCGACGGCAGCCTGGCCGCCCCGGAACCCTTCTCCGCAGCCAATTCGGAGTGGAACGACGCCACGCCATTCCTGCATGCCTTGTCCGGCAGGCTGTTCTTCAGTTCCGACCGCGAATCCACCTTCGGGCTTTACGACAACTTTGTCTGGATACCCGCAAAAACAGGCGGGGTGGTTGAAAACCTGGGGCTTCCTTACAACAGTGGCTACAACGACCAGTATTATTTCCTGGCCGGGGAAGGCGACCGGGCCTTTTTCTCCTCCGACCGCCCGGAATCCACCCGCTTCGTCGATTCGCTGGACGCTTGTTGCCAGGATATCTATACCTACCCCATCGACCTGCGGGCGGAGTTGTCCGTCGAAATATGCGGCTGCGGCAGAAACCTTGCCGAAGAAGCCCGACTGGAAATATATGACATCACTTATTGCGATTGCGAAGAAGAAAGCAACCGGGTGAGCATTGAAAATCTGAAGAAATACCATAAATACCGCCTGGTGGCTTCCCATGAAGATTTTGTTGCCAACCGCGATGTTGTCGTTTACTTTGATGGCAGCCATGACGGCAAGCTGGACACCGTTGTCAGCCTGTCCCCCGCTTACGTCGACTACCGGTTTGTCGTCAGGGACAGCTCAACCCGCGAGCCTCTGGGGGCGGAAGAATATACCCTGACGCTCGCCGCTGAAGGGGCGCCATCCCCGGAAAGGCCGGACTACCAAACCTATCGCCTGAATCCACAGTATAATTACACCCTGGAAGTAACGGCTAAGAATCCGGCTTACCCCCCTAAAAAGCAACTCCTGAACCTGGCGCCGATACGGACAACCGGCTGCGAGGCCCGCTGTGATACCACTTATTACGTAGACCTGGCCATCCCCTGCCTTCCGGACTCTCTGGAAGGCATCATTTTCTATTTTGACAATGACAAGCCCAGCCGGATCGAAAGGCGCAAATGGACGACGACAAACGAACGGTTCAATTCGGCCCTGGTCGGCCCCTATTACGCGAAAAAGGATAAATACATGAAGTTCAACCTGGACCAGATACCGGTGACCTGGAGCAAGGTCGCTACACAGGTCAGGTTTGACACCATCCTCGATTTTGACGACAGGATCGAGCGGATCGATACTTTGCTGGACCTTAAAACCCCGGCAGAACAGGAGGGCGTTGAGACCGAATCGCTGCGCTATTTTGTGAGAAGAGCTGGATCCGGGCAATTCAATATCATTCCGGACCCCGTTACAGTAGGGGGGCGGATCGAACGTTTCTTCGACCGCGACCTGCAGGGGAACCTCGATAAGTTCAACAACTTTATCGCCTACCTGAAAAACTATCTGGAAACCGGCAACGACATCCGGATCACCATGCAGGCCTACTGCAGCAAGCGGGTGAGCGGCACTGTGAGCAATTACAACGATTCCCTGGCGGTGCGCCGGATACGGTGTATCGATGCTACCATCAGAGAATCCCTGGAAAAATCCTGGGCGGGCGTAAATGGCACAGAGCGGGATAATTACGGCGATTTTATTATTGACCCGAAACCCGTCGGCGATTCAGAAGCGGCGGAAAACTTCCCCGACCCGGACCTGGACCCCGACGACGACGAGGGGGGCGAATTTTTCCTCTCTGCCGCTTTGGATCGCCGGGTTGAGATCACTTCTATCGAGATAAAAACCTGTGATGGAGGCGAGGCCTTCTCGAGCGATAATACAATTAAAAACCCTGGACAACCATGATAATAAATACGAAAATCATGCCAACACTGACCAAGGCCGCCTTTCTGGCAATCCTGTGGCTTGCCCCGGCCTTACTATGGAGCACTACCGCCTATCACTGGGATGAGCCAGGATACTGCCAGTGGCAGGAACAGGAAACACAACAGCGGGAGCTGGAAAACTGGCAATGGCGCCTCCTGGCAGGAGATACGCTGCGCCCTCCCTTCTCCACGCATTCCTGTGACCTGATTTGCCCTGATTTTCAGGTCAACCGCATCGTCGTCGATGCCAATTGCGGGCAGCGCGACGGCAGCGCGACAATAGAACCGGTGGGCTATCCCGCCGGCACGGTTTTCAGTTACGCCTGGTCCGGCAATGTAAGCACTACCAATGAAGCCGACAGCCTGGCCGCCGGCATATATTTCGTCACCGTTTCCGTCGTTTTGTCCGGCAATGGCTCTTATCCCAACTGTGATACGAAAACAATCGTCCCGGTCAGCGACGTGGGAGGGCCGGATGTAGGGGTGAACACCGTTGCCGCCAACTGCATGTCAGAGGCCGGGCGCGTCCGGCTGGACATCCTTAGCGGCACGCCTCCTTTTAGTATCAGCTGGACAGGCGGCACCCGGACAGCGGGAGCGCTGGGGACCGTGCAGTTTGTCAACCTCGCCGCCGGCACATACACTTTTGTCGTAGCCGATGCCAATGGCTGCAAAACAGCAGTCGTCGCCGAAGTGCCCCGGGATAATTCCGGCATGTTTGACATCTCTCTGTATTCGACCCCTGCCAGCGGATGCGGGGCTTCTGACGGTACGCTTACCGTGAGCATCAACGGCGGTTTCCCTCCCTATGAAATTTTATTCAACAACCTGAACACCATAACGACCAGCGACAACCCCTATACCTTCTCCAATTTGCCGGCGGGAGTGTACCGGGTAGCCGTAAAAGACGCTTTTGGATGCGAGGGAGAAGGCAACATCGCAATCACGGACGGCAGCCCGCCCTGCAACAACTGCTGGACGGCTGTTGACGCAGATTGTTCGGACGCCATTGGGTATTTGGTCTTCGATGGTTGCGGTGCGGCACACGAAACTTTCGAGGTACGGCAAATGAATTCTACTTATATTTTCCAGGCCGTAGCCGGGAACGGCACAGCAGTTATAGAAGTGCCTGCGGGAACGTACCGCATCAAAAGGATAAGTTCCCAGGACGCCTGCATTTGCGAGTTTAACCTTACCGTAGAAACGCCGGAAGAATTAACGGCCGAAGTGGAGGTCGTGGACGATTGCGCGCCCGACGGAACCAGCACGGGTTTCATTACGGTGGTCGAAATCACCGGCGGCACGCCCCCCTATACGGAATTGATCATCGATAGCCTTGGCAACCCGGTGGCCAATCCCAACAACCTGCCTCCGGGTATTTACACCATAACGATCACGGACGCTAACAATTGCCTGCCGCTGGTTAAGGAAATAGAGATCGAAGGCTGCCCCTGCGGCCCGATAGCAGTAACCGCTTCTCCGGTGGATACGATCATCTGCGAACGAGAATCGGTCATGCTGCAGGCAGTCGTTACCTCCTCCGATCCGCCGGGCGGCATTACCTGGTTCGATGAAAATGATACGGAAATAGGCACGGGTGCCACCCTGGCTGTTACTCCGGATGCTGGCGTCCACCAATATGTCGTCGTTGCGCAGAGCAGTTGTAGCGCCGATACGGATACAGCCACCGCTGTTGTTACTGTACTTACAGATACAACTAAGATAGAAATCCTGCCGGCGGACACGGTGACGCTGTGCGCTTTGGAAGAAGTTTGCTTCGAAGTGACAAACACCATGCTGGCGGATCGCATCCAGTGGGTAGACGCCGGCGGGGCTGTTGTCGGCACGGGCGGAGAGCTGTGCATCACGCCCCCTGGTTCCGGCATTTATATGTACATCGCACAGGTAGACAGCACTTTGCGCTGCGTGATCCCGGACACGGCCTACGTCAAGCTGGTGCCGGACAGCCTGTCGGCCACCGTCGAGGGCCCGGACAAGGTATGCGAAGGCGACAGCATCTGCCTGACGGCGACGGTCGGGCCAGACCCGGCCATGGCCATGGTGACGTGGACGGACGAGACGGGCGCAGTGCTGGGCACGGGCCTGGAGCTGTGCGTTGTGCCGGGGCCAGGCATGCACACCTACACGGCCACGGCGGACAACGGGTGTGTCGTGGCTTCGGGCAGCAAAACCGTCAAGGTGCTGTCGGACACGACTAAAATAGAGATCACTCCGGCGGACACGGCGACGCTGTGCGCGCTTGAAGAAATATGCT
>JAGFJD010000026.1 GCA_024102975.1 Phaeodactylibacter sp.
GCTCGCTTTAGTACTACTGTCATTGATCTAGTTTTTCATAAAAATACTAACTTTTTTTCAACATTTCTTCTTTGGGCTTAGTTTCAGGCTCTTATTCTGTGCATCATTTTTTGAATTGGATGGGCCATGCCCACTCCACCCAAAAGAATCATTTACCCTGCCAAAAGAGTCCAGAATTCTCGTCCATCGAAACAACGGCCAAAAAACCACAACCAGGGCCGTTTTTCTGAACTTCACTTCCTCAGGCAGACACTCAGGCAGCCGCAGCCCTCCCCAAAAACAGAACTCCCCGGCGCCCGAAGGCAACCGGGGAGCACATTCAAGGTAATTGACACAAGCTCTTTGTGGCTGGGCCGGGATACTTGACGCGTTTCTCTATTGGAAAGCCTCCGGAAACGCGTCAACTATCCCGGCCGCCTGGCGCACCCAAAACAACTATTTGCCTGCCCGGAACTTCGTTCCGGAGGCCCTAATGGCACATCGGCGCATGCTGCATATCGTTCCAGAACTGCAGGCCGGCGGGCACGTCGAAATTCAGGCCCCGGAGGATAAACAAAACCGCAAAGGCAACCAGGAACACCGGTACTAACTTTCGCAGGCGCGCCCGCCACTGCAGGTTGATGAACTGCCCGGCCAGGGCGGTAGCGAACATCAGCGGTATGGTGCCGGCTCCGAACAGGGCCATGTAGAGGGCGCTTTCGGGAACGCTGCCTGCCGCCAGGGCCCCCACAATAGCCATATAGACCAGCCCGCAGGGCAGCAGCCCGTTCAGCATGCCGATCAGGAACAGCCGGCCAGGGCTCTGCTGCCGCAGCAGCCAGCCCAGTTGTTTTTTTACCCAGGCGTTCAGCCTCTGCATGAACGGGATGCGCAGCAGCTGGCTTTCCACATTGATGGAAAACAGGGCAATGGCCAGCAGCAGGACGCCCAGCCCAATGGAAACATAGGACTGAAAGCCCGCCAGGAAAAAGCCGCGCCCCACCAGCCCGACGAGCAGGCCGAGCAGGCCGTAGGTTATTACCCGGCCTACGTTGTAGAGCAGCACATTGACGCCGGCCTGCCAGCGCCGGCTACCCTGATAGGGCAGCGACAGAGCGATCGGGCCGCACATGCCGACGCAGTGCAGGCTGCCTAACAATCCGATCGTGAATGCCGTCCATAATGCCATGATGCGGTTCAATTATTTTAAAAATAAGTCGAAATGAAGAAATGCCTTGTGCCTACATTTCCCCCCATTTCCACCCATTTCCATGCATTTCCATGCATCCCCCTATATCGTAATGCTCTCCTCCTTATAAAATTCCTTTCCCCCCGCCTTCCAGTTGACCTTCACCTTCCAGCGGCCCGGCCGCAGGCCCTCCGTTGGGATGCGCTGCACGTGGTCGTCGCCGGCCTGTACGGGCAGCCTGAAGTCGCTCTGCTTGTCGGATGGGCAGAAGAAGTAGATTTCGCCGGCCACCTCCTTGAATTCAGCCGGGAAATGCAGCTCCACTTCCCTCTTTTGTATCTTATTCCAGATCTTCAGGTCTTCTTCCAGTTGCTGGGCGTTCACCAGCTTGTTGTAGTGCTGCTGGTAGGCCAGGTCATCGGCGTAATAATGGTCCGACACCAGGCTGTTGTCGTACTGGGTCGAGCGGTAAACCGCGAATACCAGTACCAGTACGAAAAAGGAATAAAACACGGCAATTCCGGTTCCCCAATTGAATTTCATGCTCTTAGTTTTGGTTCTTTGACAAATCTCGTGGCATAGAGCCAGATAACAATCTTAACCCTTTTACTCCATCCCCGCCGGCCGCAAAAAGTTCGTGCTCGCCTTATCGATCAGCTTCCCGTTGGAATAGACTTCGACCTTCACCTCGGTCTTATAGCCTTGCAGGGCGGAGTTCTCCAGGATGATGAACAAAGCGCCTTCAGCCACTTTGCCGGCAGCGGCGGTGGGGCTTTCCCCGACCAGTTGGATGCTGCCTTTCGTCCCTTCCGCCAGGCGGAATTCGACCGGCAGTTCCTCATTGGTCTTGTTGATCACCTGATAGTTGTAGAGGTTGCTGACGTGCGTCTCGTCGGCCTTTTGGGGCATGACGCCGGGGGTGCGCAGCAGCAGGGTCTCTACATCCGTACGGGCGGCCAGCAGGACGATGTTCACCACGACCAGGATGGCGAGCACCACGGTGTAGGCGATCACCCGGCCGGTGAAGAGCTTCTTGCGCCCTTCCTTAATGCCGTTGTAGCTGTCGTAACGGATGAGGCCTTTCGGGCGGTTGATCTTTTCCATCACTTCGTCGCAGGCATCCATGCAGGCGGTGCAGTTGACGCACTCCAGCTGGGTGCCGTCGCGGATGTCGATGCCGGTAGGGCAGACCTGCACGCAGAGGGAGCAGTCGATGCAGTCGCCCAGCCTGGCCTTCATTTCCTCGGCCGGGTTGCCGTTGGAGGCTTTCTTCGCTGCATAGCCCGCCGGGGCCTCCGCAGTAGCTGCGCTGACGTCGCCCTGTATTTTGGAAAGCGGGTTGCCGGCCGGCTTCTCCTTCCGGTTTTTTTTCAGCTTGCCCCTCGGTTCGCCCCGCACGAAATCGTAGGCCACCACGATGGAGTTGCGGTCGAGCATCACGCCCTGCAGGCGGCCGTAGGGGCAGATGGCCACGCACACCTGCTCGCGCAGGTAGGAAAAGACAAAGTAGAAGGCGCCCGAAAAGATCAGCATGGCCATGAACCCCTTCCAGTGGAGGGACAGCGGTTCGGTAGCGATCTTGATCACTTCATCCACGCCGATGATGTAGGCCAGGAACGTATTGGCCACCAGCACGGCGATGACGAAAAAGATGGCCTGTTTGCCTGCCTTTTTGATGATCTTTTCCGTTGTCCAGGGTGCCTTGTCGAGCCGGCGCTGGGCGTTGGCATCCCCTTCGATGGCGTACTCGATCTTGCGGAAGACCATTTCCATGAAGATGGTTTGCGGGCAGACCCATCCGCAGAACAGGCGCCCCCAGACAACGGTAAACAGAACGATGAACACGATAAAAGTGAGCATAGCCAATACGAAGAGGTAGAAATCCTGCGGCATAAACGTAATGCCGAACAGGATGAACTTGCGCTCCAGGACGTTGAAGAGCAGGATCGGCTCCCCGTTGACTTTGACAAAAGGCATTCCGAAAAGGAAGGCCAGCAGCACCCAGCTCACGTAGGTGCGCGCGTTGGTGTAAGGCCCCTTGGGCTTTTTCGGATAAATCCATATCCGTTTGCCCGCCTCGTCAACGGTTGCTATCTTATCCCGATAAGCTTCCGTATCTTTAATTGGCTCGGTTGCGCTCATGGTATAATAATAAAATTAGTGAATTAGTGAATGAGTGAATCTCGTACAACATCCGCTCCCTCATTCACTCATTAACTCATTCACTACTCCTACTGCATTCCGATCGCCTCCCCCTCCTGCTTTACAGCAGTGGAGGACGTATCCGCCGGGGCGGCGTTGTCCACCTGCTGGTAGAGTTCCCCCTGTGGTTCCTTCGGGTTGGGCGGGTTGGTGCCCTGGAGGCTGAGGATGTAGCTGGCCACCTGCTGCATTTCGGAGGCCTTCAGCTGGTCTTTCCAGGCAATCATGCCCTTTTCGGGCACCCCGTACTTGATGGTCTTGAACAGGTCCTTGATGCCGCCGCCGTGAATCCAGTAGGCGTCGGTCATATTCGGGCCGATGCCTCCTTCGCCGAACATGCCGTGGCAGGTGAAGCAGGTGCCTTTGCCTTCGTAAATAGCCTTGCCGGCGGCCAGCGCCTGCTCGTCAGCCAGCAGCTCGACGTTGGTCTCGTCCACCAGGTTGGACTGGGTGGACAGATAGGCCTGTACCGCCTTTTCTGCCCGCTCCATCTCCATCTCGTACTCTTCGGCAGAACTCGGCCCGGCGTCCGTGAAGTGATAATAAGTGTAATAAACCACCCCGAAGGCAATGGTGATGTAGAACATGGCCACCCACCAGGGCGGCAGGACGTTGTCCAGCTCCCGGATGCCGTCGTACTCGTGGTCGAAGAGGATATCCTCTTCTTTTTCCACCGGCACGACGTTGGTCATGCGCTTGTACAGGCGCTGGAAGAAGGATTGCTCCGGCTTTTTCGCCTCCTCCATGTAGGCCTCGATCCCCTGTTCCTGATAAATCCGGATCTGTTGCACCTTCACCATGATGTTGAGCAGGTTGTAGAGGGCGGCGAGGGCGGCGATGAAAACGGCAGCCACCAGGAAGAGCATCCCGTACGAGAACAGGCTGTCGTAGAAGTAGGGGTTGCCGCCTGCCTCTCCTGCCGCCTGGCCCCAGCTGTCGGCGGAGAACAAGAGCAAAGGCAGGGCCGCCAGGATCAATTTAAGGGTTTTATTTTTCATGATTGTCGATTTCAGAGTTAACAGGATTGGAGTCATCCAATGGCATGCTTGCCATCCTATTGATATAAGCCGGGTTGTGCTTGAACACCAAAGCGACGCTGACCATGAAGATCACCATGAAGGTGAGCAGCGCCGATATGGCCATCCAGTTGATGTTGCCGGCATTTTCGAGAATGTATTTAAACATGGTTTGTTGCTTTTAAGGTTTTGCTGTTCGCGGTTCGCGGTTCGGTGCCTTTGGATGCCAGGCGAATCGCGAACAGCGAACAACGAATAGCGAATAGCGAACCGCGAATAGCGCTCCCCCTAATTCCCCGCCTGCGGCGCCGGCTTGATGTCCGTGCCCAGCCGCTGGAGGTATGCTATCAGAGCAATGATCTCCTTCTCTTCCAGCTTTTCGGCGTCGATGCCATCCTTGCGCAGGCTTTCGGCGACCATTTTAGCCTGCTTCTGCAGATCGTCGACGGCGATCTGGTCGTACCCGTCCGGATAGGGAGTGCCCAGTTTCTGCAGGGTGCGGATCTTGGCGGCCGTATTTTTGGTGCTGAGTTCGTCGCGCAGCAGCCAGGGATAAGGCGGCATGATCGAGCCCGGGGAAGTGGTTTCCGGATCCATCATGTGGTTGTAATGCCAGCTGTCCGGATATTTGCCGCCGACGCGGTGCAGGTCCGGCCCGGTGCGCTTGGACCCCCAGAGGAAGGGGCGGTCGTAGATGAACTCGCCCGACTTGGAGTACTCGCCGTAGCGCTCGGTTTCGGAGCGGAAGGGGCGCACCATCTGGGAGTGGCAGCCGAGGCAGCCTTCGCGGATGTAGATGTCGCGGCCTTCCAGTTCGAGCGGCGTATAGGGGGTTACGGATTCGATCCGGGGCACCTGGTCGTCGATCATGGCCATAGGGAAGATTTCCACGATGCCGCCGATGAGGATGGCAATGGTGGAGGCGATCAGCATCTGGACCGGGCGGCGCTCGATCCAGCGGTGCCAGTGTTCTTTGCCGGCATGGACGGCCCAGGTGGAGGCGGGCGGCGCTTCGGCGGCTTCGTCGCCGATGAAGGCGCCGGCCTGTACGGTTTTAACGAGGTTATACAGCATGACGAAGTAACCGACGACATACAGGGTGCCGCCCAGGGCGCGCAGGCCGTACATGGGAATGATCTGGGTGACCGTTTCCAGGAAGTTGCCGTACTGCAGGAAGCCGTCCGGCGTGAACTGCTTCCACATCAGGCTCTGCGTCCAGCCGGCCCAGTAGAGCGGGATGGCGTAGAACAGGATGCCCAGCGTGCCGATCCAGAAGTGGGCGTTGGCCAGCTTTTGAGAATACAGTTTGGTGTTGAACAGCCTGGGGAGCATCCAGTAGAGGATGCCGAAGGTCAGGAAGCCGTTCCAGCCCAGGGTGCCGATGTGCACGTGGCCGATGGTCCAGTCGGTATAATGGCTGATGGCGTTGACCGATTTGATGGAAAGCATGGGGCCTTCGAAGGTGGCCATGCCGTAGGCGGTGACAGCCACGACCATGAATTTGAGGACGGGGTCCTGCCGTACGCGGTCCCAGGCGCCCCGCAGGGTCAGCAGGCCGTTGAGCATGCCGCCCCAGGAAGGCGCGATCAGCATCACCGAGAAGACGGTGCCGAGCGACTGCGCCCAGTCGGGCAGCGAGGTGTACAGCAGGTGGTGCGGCCCGGCCCAGATGTAGATGAAGATGAGCGCCCAGAAGTGGATGATGGACAGCTTATAGGAATATACCGGCCGGTTGGCGGCCTTGGGCAGGAAGTAGTACATCAGGCCCAGGTATGGAGTAGTCAGGAAGAAAGCCACGGCGTTGTGCCCGTACCACCACTGGATCAGGGCGTCCTGGACGCCGGCGAATACCGGGTAGCTCTTCCAGAGGCTGACCGGCAGCTCCAGGTTGTTGCCGATGTGGAGCACGGTGACCGTCACCCAGGTGGCGATGTAGAACCAGATCGCCACATAGAGGTGCTGCTCTCGGCGCTTCAGGATGGTGCCGAACATGTTGATGCCGAAGGCCACCCAGACCAGCGCGATGGCGAGGTCTATGGGCCATTCCAGCTCGGCGTACTCCTTGGCGCTGGTGATGCCCAGCGGCAGCGTGATCGCCGCGGCCAGGATGATGGCCTGCCAGCCCCAGAAATGGAATTCGCTAAGGGCCTTGCTGAACATGCGCGCTTTCAGCAGGCGCTGCAGGGAGTAGTAGACTCCCATAAAAATGCCGTTGCCCACAAATGCGAAAATCGCGGCATTGGTATGCAGCGGGCGGATGCGGCCGAAAGTCGTCTCGGGTATGCCGAGGTTCAATGCGGGGAACACCAGCTGAAGGGCGGCGATCAGCCCCACCAGAATGCCCACAACGCCAAAAATGATGGAGGCGTAGGCAAACTTCCGGACGATGGCATTGTCGTAACTGAATTTCTCAACTTGTGCCATTAGGTCAAGATTTTGATGTGTTATGGTTGTTTTCTGTTTGTTGAAGAGTGATGTCGTGGGAGGGCGCCCCGCCCGCCTTGCCGTCTTCGTCAAAGAGGATACGGACGGCAGGGCCGTAGTCGTCGTCGTACTGGCCGCTGCGGACAGCCCACAAAAAAGCCCCTAAGAATCCCAGCGCCACGATGAGGCTCACGATGATGAGAAGGAAAATGATTTTCATACCTTGTGTCAATTCTTAACGGTTACCTTGAACGTTATTGAATAACTCAATATGGGCTGCAAGATAGCAGGAGCAAGGCCTTGCACCGGATGATCTTTATCAGGCAGAGGGGTGACTTTTGTCATCATTTCGTCAGCGGCCTGTCTTGAGAACCTGTTTTGTCTAAGTAAACACATTGTTTTTTTTAACAAAAAGCCGGACAATGCGCTACATTGTCGATCTGATTATACTGACGCACGCTTGGTTTTTGCTTTACAAAAACCAGCGAGGTCAGTATATGCTGACCCGGCCGGTTCTGTGGCCGACAAAACCAGCCGTGCGTCAGTATAATAGGGATTTCCGGCCGGGATACCTCCTTTTTTTCCTCCCGGCCTCGTGCCTGCTGCTGGCCTTCGGCGCTGTCGCCTGCCGGGAAGCGGGGCCCGCCACCCCCGAACGGTATATTTTCCTGGGCCACCCTTACGACTGGAACTACACCGACCGGGTCGACCCCCGGCTGGAGCGGTTGGACTACAGCGCCTACAGCCAGGTGTGGCTGGGCGGAGACGTCTGTGCCCGCACCGCCGAGCACCCGGAAGCCCTGCCTTACCTGGACAGTTTGTTCGATCTGAAAAACGGGCACTGGGCCCTGGGCAACCACGACTACGACTACGGCGACCCGCAGGTTATCCTGGATTTCCTCCAACGGCCTTCCTTTTATACCCACTGGCAGGACGGCTATTGCCTGATGGTGCTGAATACCAACTTTTTCTGGCCTTATCCTTCCAGCCCTCCCCAACGGGATTGTGAACAAAAGGCTGCCCAGTGGGCCATGGTCCGCTCGGTAGCCGACACCATCCGGGAAGCTTCTCACCTGGTCATCCTGCACCACCTGGGCGTGTTCAATGACCTGAAAGTCGACGAAAAGGGCGATACCCTCCGGGCTTTTAACGTCAATGCCGCCCCGCTGTACGGCACCTGCGATCCGGATTCCGAAATAACCGCCGCCGTCTATCCCTGGCTGGCCGAGGTGCAAAAGCGGGGCGTACAGGTGGTATTGATCGGCGGCGACGTGGGCATGCAGGCCAAGCAGTTCGAATTCCGCACCCCCGAAGGCATCTGGATGCTGGGCTCCGGCATCAACAATACGGTGAACCGGGAATACGCCCCGGAATACGTGAAGGATTTCGGCCCGGATAAGGTCCTGCTGCTGGAATACGTCAAAGAGAAGCGGGAGCTGAGCTGGTCGTTTGTGGAGTTGGATGGGTTGGTGCAGTAAGTAACGCGAGGTAAAGGCTGAGGCTGAGGTTAAGCCTGGTTTGCCCGAGACTCCCGGCCTTCAGGGTTCTCAACCTTAACCTCAGCCTCGGTCGGTCTCTGTTCGATGAATGTCAACACATCCAGGTCAAACCTCACGTTCAGTACTATTCCTTCATCCTATCGCCTTTCCTTCTCCACCCCCGCACCAGCTTCTCGCCCTCCACGGCATGAAAAACGACGGAGGAGGCCAGCAGGCAGGCGCCCAGTTCCTGCCACGTCAGCGGTTGGACGGAGAAGATGTCGTTCAGGGCTGGAATGTAGAGGATGGCCAGTTGCAGGAAAAAAGTCAGCAGGACGGCCCCGATGAGCGGCAGGTTGGTGAAGATGCCCTGCCGGAACAGGAAGGAATATTCGCTGCGGATAGCCAGCACGTGCCCCATCTGGCTGAAGCAGAGGATGGTGAACACGTAGGTTTGCCATTTGGGGTCATCTTCAGCGATGGCCCAGGCCTGAGCGCCCAGGCAAACGGCGCCCATCAGCAGCCCCACCCACAGGATGTGGGTGCCCAGGCCGTGGGCGAAGATGCTCTCCTCCGGGGGGCGGGGCGGGCGGTCCATCAGGCCCTTTTCGGCCGGCTCGCCTGCCAGGGCCAGGCCAGGCAGGCCGTCGGTCACCAGGTTGATCCACAGGATGTGGATGGGCAGCAGCGGGATGGGCAGGCCTGCCAGGGGCGCCAGGAAGATGGTCCAGATTTCCCCGCTGTTGCTGGTCATGGTGTATTTGATGAACTTGCGGATGTTGTCGAAGATGCGGCGCCCTTCCCGGACGGCTTTGACGATGGTAGCGAAATTGTCGTCCAGCAGGACCATATGGGCGGCCTCTTTGGAGACGTCGGTGCCGGTGATGCCCATGGCGACGCCGATGTTGGCGCGCCGGAGGGCCGGGGCATCGTTGACGCCGTCGCCGGTCACGGCTACGAACTGCCCCTGGCGCTGCAGGGCTTTGACGATCTGCAGCTTCTGTTCGGGCGACACGCGGGCGTACACCTTGGTCCGGTGGATGCTCTCCTCGAAGGCGTGTTCGGGCATCTTCCGCAGCTGCTCGCCGGTGGCCAGGCGGTCCGCCGGGTGGTGCAGGATGCCGATCTGCCGGGCGATGGCGCCGGCGGTGTCGGGGTGGTCGCCGGTGACCATGACG
>JAGFJD010000039.1 GCA_024102975.1 Phaeodactylibacter sp.
GCGGAGAACCAAAAGAAGCCAACCTCAACGCCCTCCACTCCAAAGCCCTGGAGATCGTGAACAACTACTTCAGGGACGGCCAGCAGGCTCAGGCTCGTTTGTTCAAAGAGCAAAACGAGGGAGAAGGCGCTTCCTCTTCTGTCCTTGAAATACTGCCCAAAGCCGCTGAAGGCAAAGTACAGACGCTGTTCGTTGCCCGGAACAGACACAGCTGGGGGCAGTACGACGAGGAAAAGAATGCCGTCGAGCTATTCAAGGAAAACAAACCGAAAAGCCTGGACCTGATGAGCCTGGCGGCTACTTACACCCATCTCCACGGCGGGAAAGTATACATCCTGCCGGCGGAAGAGATGCCGCAGCCCTCGGCCAATATCTGTGCAATTTACCGTTGATGCGTTTGTAACGAGGCTCCGGGGCAGTTATTAACGCCATCCCGGGCCAGGCGGGGTTATTGGTTATTGAACCCTGGGAACAAACCCGAACCAGCAACTGCCTCAGTACTTCGGCCTGAGCCTATCAAGTGAGCTGGCCCCTGCGCTGGGCTTCTGCCTTCACCCGGATTTCATCCAGGAATTCGCGAGCCTCTTTTACTTCCTCTTCTATGCCCAGGGCCTTCGCCGCTTTGAGCTTGCCCTCCAGCGCCCGTACCCGCTTCGGGCCGCGCTCCAGCGCCCGTGCGAATTGTTTCAGGGCGTCCTCCGGGCGGCCCTGCTCCAGCAGCCAATCCCCATACAACTCATAGGAAGGCTTGACCACCTCCGGCGGGCCGTAGGAATAGCTGGCGTTGTCTTCTACCTCGGTGGCCTTTTTGAGCCAGCGCTCCGCCTCCTGCGGTTGCCCTTTGAGCATGGCGTGGAGGCCTTTCAGTTCCAGCTCCTGGATATAAGCC
The DNA here is from genome assembly GCA_024102975.1 of Phaeodactylibacter sp. Taxonomy (GTDB): domain Bacteria; phylum Bacteroidota; class Bacteroidia; order Chitinophagales; family Saprospiraceae; genus JACJXW01. The sequence continues at coordinate 890 of JAGFJD010000039.1, forward strand.
TGGTCGATGTCCAGTTGGTTGGCCTGCCCGTAGCTGCCGGCGGAGCCGCACATGGGCACGCCTTCACTGTTTACGGACATGGACGCCTGCTGGCGGGCGGAAGCCATCTCTTCCAGCAGGGACGCCATTTTACCGGCGTCCTTATTCCGATAGGCTTTCATGCCTTCCAGAAAGTGGGCAATAGCCTGGAAGCTCAGGTTGAGCTCATCCAGGTTTACCTCGATATCAGCGACAGCCCCGTCCCAGGCCTCCGTTTCCACCAGGTAGTTCCCCTTCATCCGGATCAGGTAAGAGCGGGCGCTCTTGCTGGGCAGTTCCTCCGTATACCCAACCATCTGATCGAGGATGCGGCGGGCTTCCTCTACCCTATCCTGCTGCAGGTACCCATAGAGCAGCCAGTGAAAAGCATGGTAAGAACGGGCATCGTTGTCCAGCCCTTTGTCTTCCATTCGCTTCACGCTGGCGGCGTAGGACGCTTCGTTGGAAGCCACCACCTCGTGCCACATGCCCAGGGCGACGTAAATGTGCGAAGGCATGTGCAGGGCATGGGCGGCGTCGGGCGCCACGTCGGCGTAGCTGTCTGCTGCCTGTTTGGCCAGGTGGGCATGCCCGGGGTCGTCATAGGAATGGATGAGATAGTGCAAAGCGCCGGGGTGGTTGGGGTTCTCCTTCAGGATGCCTTCGGCGATGGCCGCCCCCTTTCCGTAAGCTTGCTCGTCGCGGCCGACCGGCACGGCGCCCAGTATTGATAAGGCATAGAACGACGCTACTTCGTGGTTGCCGGGGTATTTTTCGTACAACTTTTCCATAAAGGCGGCGTAAGCCTTGTCCCGTTCCACTTTTTCGCCTTCTCCGTACAGGATTTCAACCGCCTGCAGGAAATCCCGCTCCAACCCGGTGTTGGCCTTGTCCAGCCTTCCTTCGGCAGTGGGCGCCAGTTTTTCCAGTACGGCCCGCGCCTCTTCGTAGTCCTGCCGGCGCCAGATGCCGTGGTTGTGGGTCATGGCCTCTCCCCAGTAAGCCATAGCAAAACCGGGGTCTTTTTCCTGCGCTTGCCGGAATGCTGCCCGGGCGTCGTCGTATTCGAAGCTGTGCAGCAGCAACAAACCTTTTTCGAAAAACGGCAGGGCATCCTCCGCTCCCGTTACTTCGAGATGAACTTCTCCCAGGCGGGAAGCCGTCGTTTTCTCTTCCTCCGCTTTCGGGCCGGAACAGCAGAGCGTCAACAGGGCGATGGCAAGCAATAACAGGTTAGGGATGTTCATGTTCTTTTTTTCCTAAAGTTAGGGTAAATCCGGCAAATAGCAATCTAAGTAACGTGAGGTTTGACCTGGATGTGTTGCCATTCAGCGAACTGAGGCCGGTTGAGGTTGAGGCAGAGGTTAAGGTTGAGAACCCTGAAGGCTGGGAGTCTCAGGCATACTTGCCGGAGAATGCCGGGAATGCGGCTGCTATCTCTCGCCCTCAGCCTAAACCTTAACCTCAAACCTCACGTTAAGTAATAATTTGGTATCTTTACCCTTCTTAGTGGCGATCAAAAAATAAGTTGTCGATTTGAATTTCGAAGATCAGGCAAAGGCTTCAACCCCTCATGGGTTTCCAGCCTTTGCCTGATCTTCGAAACCGACAACTTATTTTTATTTTTTGAGGAGAAACTCAAAACCAGATGGTAAAACTTCCTTATGGGATCAGCAATTTTGAGACTTTAGTGAGCAACGGGTATTTGTACGTTGACCGAACGCCCTATATCGAAGTGCTGGAAAGCCTGAACCAGCGGTATTTATTTTTCGTGCGCCCCCGGCGGTTTGGCAAGAGTTTGTTCCTTTCGGTATTGGAATATTATTACGGGCTTCAATATAAAGACAAATTTGAGCAGTTATTTGGGAAGTATCATATCGGTCGGCACCCCACGGCCTCAGCGAATCAATACCTGATCTTAAAGTTCGATTTTTCTCAGCTGGATACTTCTTCTTTTGAGAATACCTACCAATCTTTTTTAGGAAACGTAAAAGACAGCGCGCTAACCTTCCTGGGGCTTTATGACGGCCTTTTGGGCCAACCAGATATAGAAAAAGTCGAAAATTACACCTTTCCCGCCGAAGTGATGCAGCACATCCTCCGCATAACGAAGCTGAAAGCGCCCAATCACAAGATTTACCTGCTGATAGACGAATACGACCATTTCGCCAATGAAATCCTCTCGTTTCGTTTCGGCGATTTCCAGGAAATGGTGGGCAAAAACGGCTTTGTCCGCAAGTTTTATGAAGCGGTCAAAGTAGGCACGCAAAGCGGGACGATAGACCGGCTGTTCATCACCGGCGTCTCTCCCCTGACGCTGGACAGCCTCACCAGCGGGTTTAATATCTCCGCCAATATTAGCCTGCGCGAAGAATTTAATGCCCTGATGGGCTTTAAACAACACGAGGTCAGGGAGGTGCTTCGAGGCATCGGCGTGCCCCAGGAAAGGGAAGAGGAGGTTCTGGCGCTGATGAAAGAATGGTATGATGGCTACTTATTTGCAAAAGAAGCCGCGGAACAAGTCTATAATTCGGATATGGTACTGTACTTTGCGACGGAATATAGCCTCAAAAAGCAATACCCGGAAGATTTATTAGACCCCAATATCGCCAGCGATTACACGAAAATCCGCCGCCTGTTTAAAATCAAAGGCAAAGAAAAAGAACACCTGTTATACCTGGACGAATTGCTGACGACGGGAGAAATCCGCGCTAAACTGGTTCGCCAGTTTGAATTGGAAAGGCGGTTTGACCGGAATGATTTTATCAGCTTATTGTACTATACCGGTATTATAACGATTCACAAAAGCAGCCTGGCCAGCGTGATTTTAAAAATGCCCAACTATGTGATCGAGCAGTTGTATTATCAATATTTTCATCAGGTGGTATTGGAACGAAGCCGGCTTCCTGCCAACCAGGTAGACCTGCATGAACTTGTCAGCGTTTTAGCCCTTGATGACGAAATTCAACCTTTGATTGCCTACACCCAGGACATCTTGACGGCGCTGTCTACCCGGGATAAGATGAAATTCGACGAAAAATACCTCAAGGCTATATTTACATCCATCCTGTTCACGGTCGGGGTTTACACCATCCACCACGAATTTGAAGTCAAACAGTCTCCAACCAGCAAGGGATATGTGGATATTTTATTGCAAAAACGCCCGCCTTTTGAAACGAAGTATCAATTTGTAATGGAACTCAAATATGTCAAAAAAGCGGACGCCGCCCGGGCGGAAGAGGTGAAAAAAGAAGCTGTCGGGCAGCTTCAGCGCTATCTTCAGCATGACGATTACCTGCAAAGGCTGGAGCATTTAAAAGCTTATGTGCTACTGTTTGTGGGCAATGAAGGAGAGTTTGTGAAGGTGAGTGTCTGAGGCCGCAGGCCGGTTAAATTTCTTGATGTGCCCGCTATGCATTTCCCTATCATCCAATCTCCCGCCAAAACGCCATTTCTGCCTGCACCCCTGTCTCCCTATCCTCAATGAATTCCTTTTTAGAATCGTATACCCTGAGCTTCCCCGCCTGCATCAACCCGATGCGGTCGCCCATGAGCAGGGCTTCCTTCAGCGCATGGGTGACGAACAGGGCGGTGATGGCAAAGTCCGCCGCGATGCGCTTCAGCAGTTCCTGCATGCTGGCGCGGGTTTCCGCGTCGAGAGCACCGAAGGGCTCGTCCAGCAGCAACACCCTGGGGTTGATGATAAGGGCGCGGCCAAAGGCCACCCGCTGCTTCTGCCCGCCGGAAAGCTGATGGGGCATCTTCCGGGCCTGCTCCGGCAGTTCCAGGTTGTCCAGCATCTCTTGTACCCGTTTTTTGATTTCCGCTGCCGGCCGCTTCCGCAGGCGCAACCCGAAGGCCACGTTCTCAAATACATTGAGGTGGGGAAAAAGCAACGGCTCCTGGTAGAGGTAGACCATATTGCGGCGGTTGGGCGGCACGGGGGCCATATCCCGCCCCTGAAGCAGCACCCTGCCGCCATCCGGCGTTTCCAGGCCCGCCAGGATTTTCAACAGCGTGGTCTTGCCGCTTCCCGACCGGCCGAGGATGCTCATCATTTCGTGCTCCGCCAGCTGAAAGCTCAACTCCTGCAGGACAGCTTCGGGCCCGAAGGCTTTTTTTATGTCGATGGCTTCTAAAAACATCACCTTACAGTGCTAAATGATGAAAACAATTTTTTGATTGCCACGAAAGCTCAAAAACACCAAATCCGCACTAAATTTTTTGTGCGGATTTGGTGCTTTCGTGTTTTAGTGGCTATAAAAGCACTTTATACCGCGATACAATCAATCAATCCTCGAAAAAACATACTGCTTGTTCAACCACAGCAACACCACCGGCGGCAAAACCAGCAGACAGCTGGCCAGGGCCGCAAAAAAGGTGTTCGCCTCATTCACGTACTGGAACACCTTCAGGGTAAGGGTCTGTACTTTGCCCACTCCGATAAGCGTAGTCAGCCCGTATTCAAACCAGGAGATCAGGAAAAGTTGAAAAAAACAGGTCATCAGGGCGCCCTTCGCCACCGGGAGCAGCACCCGGGCATAGGCCTGCCAGGTGCTGCCGCCCAGGGTGGCGATCAGTTGTCCGAGGGCCAGCATGCGCTCCGTCCAGAAACTGGTGAAAAAGATCACGCCGTAGGGAAAGGTGATGAACAACTGCGCCAGGGCTATGCCCCATACCTTGCCCGACAGGCCGGCGCGGATGAAAAAATACTGCAGGCAGGCTGCCAGGACCACCGGAGCGAACACGTAGGGCAGGTAAGCCAGCAGCAGCCAGTGCCGACGGTGCCGGTGGCCCGCCACCTGCCGGCTCACCCAAAAGCTGGTGGCAGTCGATACCGCAGCGATCCCTGTAGACAGGGCCAGCGACAACGCCAGGCTTTCTCCCAGCCCCGCCTGCGCGCCCAGGATGGACAGCCAGTTGCCCAGCGTCCACTCGCCCGGCAGCAGGGCGGGATAGGCCCAGCGCCGCCCGAACGAAAGCATCAGCAGGAAGGCGAAGGGGAACAGGATGATGGCGGCGATCAACAGGCGGGCCAGGCAAGCTCTTTTCCGGCACAGCCTGTACACGGATGCACGAATGGACATATACACAAAGATTATTGGTATTCTTTCCAGGTATCCCTCATTTCCGAACTCAACAACCCCACCACCAGCACAATAACTATTATAGAATACAACATGCTGATGGCATAAGCCTGCGGAATATCCCCCAGGTTATACCGCTGCAGCTTCTGGATGGCCAGCACGGAAACCATCTGCCGGGACTGGCTGCCCAACAGCAGCGGAATCTCATAAGATCCCATGACGAAGAGGAAGTAAAGCACAACGGTAGCGAAAGAACGCCGGAACAACGCCGGCGCCGCTACCCGCCAGGCAGCCTGCCGCCGGCTGGCGCCCAGAGACAGGGCTTGCTGCACCAGAGCAGGCATGCCCTCGCTTTGATAGATATGGGTGTACAGTATGATAAAGAACGGCAGCGCCATCAGGAAGTGGGCGGCGATGATGCCGATCCCGTACTGGCCGTTGACCCAGTCCGGGAACTGCTGCAGGCCTTCTACCAGGCCGAGCTGAAAAGCCAGGCGAGACACGGCGCCCCCCTTTGACAGCAGTTGGAAGATAAAAAAGGCCATGACAATGGCAGGTATGGCCAGGGGCAGGTAGATGAAAAAAGATAAAGCGCCGCTGCCAAAGGCCAAGGGCCGGCGCACCACTACCGCCAGGGCCAGGCCGACGGCTAACCCGATCGACACCAGCGCCACACAGGTACTGAAGGCCATCGTCTCCCAGAATGCTGCTGACCCGAGAACAGCCTGCCAGTGTTCAAGGGTGAAGCCCTCGCCGAGGATGCCCGTAAGGCCGAGGCTGTACAGCAAAGCATAGCCGATGCCCAGCAGCAGGGGGAAAGCGGCTAGGAGGAAGAATAAGGCCAGGCCCAGGTATGTGGTGTTTTTATGCATACGTTATTGAAATCGGGGAAACAGCATTATTTGGGATATTTGATTTGCGATTTGCGATTTTTGATTTACGCCCCACCGCTGGTTGCACAACCACAGCTTTTAGCCCGGAGCAAATCAAAAATCACAATATCAGATATCTGAAATCTTTACCGAACGATCTCCTCTCTGAAATCCTCCGCCAGCCGGATCATATATTCCGGCGCCAGTTCCATCAGCGCTTTGTCCTGGATTTCTGCCCGGGGAGGGGCGTAACGCCGGTTCGGCAGCGCCCGGAATTTTTCCCGCCACTCTTCCGGCAATTTGTCCAGTGCCAGGACGGTTCCGTCTCCCCAAACCGAAGGGTCCTGTTTTTTGTATTGCGCCTCCGGCGAGATCAGGAAGTTGCAAACCACCATGGCAGCTGCCTTATGCGGTGAATTTTTGGATATGCCCATGTAATGGGAATTCTGGATCGTGCCTGCTTCCCATACATAGGCACGGGCGCTCTCCGGGAAGAGTCCCTGGAGGATTTTATTGTCCACCTCGCTGTCATTATAGCTCATGGTAAACCACAATTCCCCGTTGGCAAACATCTGATGCATGGGCGCCACGCCTTCCGGGAAGGTGCGCCCCTCCTTCCATAGATAGGGTTGCAGCTGGCGGATATAGGCCCACAGCTGCGGCGCGTACGCATTGTATTTGGCCTCGTCAAACGGCCCGGCCAGGGAAGCCGGGCCGCCGGCGATGTCGATGAGCAGCGCCTTCAGGAAGGCCAGCCCGGTAAACTGGCTGTCGAAGGTGAACCGGCCGGGATGCGCCCGGACGAAAGCCAGCAGCTCTTCCCGGCCCTGCGGAGGCGCCGGAACTTTCAGGGAATCATAGATGATCGTCATCTGCACATTGCCCCAGGGGCACTCATAGCCGTTTACCGGTTGCTGGAAATCAACGCCGATAAAGGGGTTGTCGAAATCGATGTACCGGGCATTGGGCAGCTTTTCTGTCCACGGCCCGTACAGGGCGCCGAGCTGCCGGAGCTGGTAAAAGGTCTCTCCGTTGATCCACATCAGGTCGAGTTCGCTTTCGGCCTTGCCGGCCTGTAGTTCGGCCATGAGGTTCTGCACGATGATGTTGCCCTGGCCGTTAGCGACCTCCAACCTGATGCCGTATTTTTCTTTCAGCGCCGGGCGGACGTAATTCTGCATATACGCGTTGATCAGCGGGTCGCCGGACCACATCATCAGGTTGACGGTTCTGCCGCGGGCCCGGGCTTCGATCTGTTCCCAGGGGAGGTTTGTGATTTCTTCCTGTGCTTCTTCGGCAACGCCTCCCTGGCAGGACAAAAGCAGGCCTGCCAGGGCGGGTAAAATCCATATTTTTTTATTCGTCATTGCAGGTTTTGTTAACTGGCCGGGGCGTTGTCTGTTTTGTGGTTGGAACGTACCACTTGAAAGTGGTACGTCCGGGGTTGCCGGCCTTGTTTTTGGAACGCACCACTTGAAAGTGGTACGTCCGGGCTAAAAAACATAGCGCAGGCTGAACTGGAACTGCCGGGGCGCGCTGGCGTTGCGCCGCACCAGCACGCTGGGCGCCGACGCCGGGCCGGGCTGTATCTGGTTGCTCTGGGTGGCGTTGTTGCTGTAGCCGCTGAGGTTCAGGGTGTTGAAGACGTTGAACACGTCGGCGCGCAATTCCAGGGCAGATTTGCCGAAGGGTACCCGATACTGCACCCCCAGGTCGAAGGTGTTGGACCACGGCAGGCGGTCGCTGTTGCGGCTTTCGCCGGGGTAGCGGTCGCTGTTGCCCACATAGGCGTCGCCGAAGGAGGCGCCGTCGCCGTTCAGGTCGGTGGTGGTGGCAGTAAGATCTACCAGGATGGGATTGCCCGCTTCGTCAAAAGCCAAAGTTCCGTCCGGGCCGACGAGTTGCTCCTGCACCGGGTTGCCCGTTTCATCCAGTACTGCATAGGTTACCGGCAGCGGCGTGCGGTTGATGGGTTGCCCGCTCTGGATAAGGGCAGCCAGGGTAAAGGACAGGTTTTCCAGCGGGAAATACGAGAAGATGCCGTTGAGGATATGTCGGCGGTCGTTGATGCCGGGCCCCCACTCGGCGCTGAAGTTGTTGGCATCCATTGCCCGGAAATTAATGTCTTCGGTATTGTTTTCCAGGTAGGAAAGGGTGTAATTGATCCGCAGGGCGTAATCCTCTTCTCCCCGTTCTTTCTGGAAATTGAAGCTGGCGGCGTAGTAGCGCGAGCGCCCTTCCGTTTCGGAGACGATCACCGAGCGGGCTACGCCACTCAGTTCTTCTCCATTGATCACCGCATACGCTCCGTCGACGATCGGGACGGGCCGGCTGGCGTCGGCCTGTGCCTGCGTGCGCACGCGGATGTTGTCGGCGGAAATGGGAAAGGGTTCGGCGGCGTTGAGGTTGCGCAGGCGGAACAGGTTGTAGCTTTGGTTGTGTACCAGGTCGACATAAAAGAGGCTCTGCCCGTTCAGCTGCAACTGGTAGCCCAGCGCAAACTGGTGGGTGTAGGGGTTGTCGTAGCCATTGGGGTTGAGGATGCGCCGCTCGTTGCTGAAGACGCCTTCGCGCTGTTCCTGCAAAGCTTCCGGCCCGGGGCCGCTGAGGTATTCCGCATCGCCGGCAAAGCCGCTGAGGTTGCCGTTGAACGTAATCCGGCCGATGTCTGTACCGGCCGGCAGGATCCCCAGGCGTACCAGTTCCTGCAGTTGTTTTTTGTAGTCCCGGGAAGTGGTGTTCTGCTGCAGTGCGTCGCTGTATATTGCATAGGGCACCTTATCGTAGAAGATTCCGTAGCCGCCGCGCAGGCTGCTGCGCCGGCCGAGCTGGTAGTTGAGGTTGAGGCGGGGCGCGATATTGTTGAGGTCCCCCTGATCGGCGCCTCCCCGGGAGAGGTTGTCGTAGTCATAACGCAGGCCCATGGTGAGGTTGAGGCGGGGAGAAGCGCGGAATTCGTCCTCCAGGTAGACCGAATAGATCGTCTGCCGGGCGCCGAAGGAGGCCGGGCGCAGTTCGACGCTGTACCCCAGCACTTCCACGTCGGATGGGATATCGTTGACGTTCAGGGCACCGCCGCGGTTGAGGCTGCGCACCTGTTCGAGCTGGCTCTGCGTCAGCTTCACCCGGTAGTTGCCGTCGGCATTGCCGCCGCCGAAGAGCTGGTGATCGGCAGAGATGACGCCCAGCCCGGCTTTCAGGGTATGGCGGCCGGCGTAGTAGTTGAACTTTTGCTGGAACTGGAAGGTATTTTCCGTTTCGTCAAAGACAAACCCGGGATGGCCGAGGATGGCGAGGGTTTGCTCATCGGGGCCGAGGACGGTAACCTGGGGCCCTTCGTTGTTCAGCGGGCGGCCGTAGTTCCAGCGGAAGCGGCTGTACTGCAGGTTCGTCTGGGCGCTGAAATTACTGCCGATATAGCTGTTCTTCAAGGCTACCAGCAGGGAGTTGCGGTCCTGTATGCTTCCGGCAGAAGGGAAGGTAGCCCCGCCCTCCAGGCCGCCGCCCTGCCGTTCGATGCTGGCCAGCCCGAGATTGGCGCGGAGGCTGGACCGGAACCGTGAGTTCCAGCGGTGGTCCAGCTTGCCGGACAGGTAGGTGAAGCGGTTCTCTCCCCGCACCGTCTCCTCGTTGCTCAGCAGCGGGGAGCTGAGGAAGTTGTCCTTCAGGTCGGTGGTATGCTCCAGGTTGAAGTAATAGAAGGTTTCGTCTTTAACGATCGCTCCTCCGAATCCTGCGCCGGCCTGGTATCGCTGGAAGCCGGCCTTGACTTCATTGCCCGACAGGTCGCGCTGGGCAAAATCCGATTCCCCGTCAATGGCCGGGCCGGGGCGGGTGATCACGAACGCCTCCCCGCCAAATTCATTGCTGCCGGACCGGGTCGTGATATTGACCACGCCGTTGGCGGTCAGGCCGTACTCTGCCGAATAGTTGTTGGTCAGCACAGTAATGTTGCGGGTAAAACCTACCGGGATGGCAAACTTCTGCCCCCCGAGGAAGCGCTCGTTATTGTCCATCCCGTCGATCATATAGCTGGTGAACAAGGAGTTGGCGCCGTTGATCGATACGTTGGGCGCTTCCGGATAGAAGCCGGTGGCCTGCGACACGTTGGGCAGGCGATACAGCACGCGGGTAATGTCCCGCCCTTCGATCGGAATGGCCTCGATCTCTTTTTGTCTGAGCTCGAAGGCCACTTCGGCATCCGTGCGGTTGACCTGCGTGGTGCCGGAGGTGCCGAACACGACGACCTCATCGAGCTGTACCTCTCGTTTTTCCAGCAGGTTGAGCTGAACCGTCGGGTTCTGGTTGGAACGAATGCTGAAAGTTTCCGAAGAGCTGGCCTCAAATTGGCCGTCGCCGGAAAAAACGAGCCGGTAGCCTCCAACTTCTGGCAGGCCCCGGAAAACGACCCGCCCCTTGCCATCTGTCGTACGGGACGCCTCCAGCCCCCGGCTTTCATTGCGGAGCACCACCTCCACGCCTTCCACCGGCTGGTTGGACAGATAGTTGATAACTATGGCCTGAAGGTCGACCTGGGCCAGAAGGCCCGAAACAGAAAAGAGCAGAGCGATAAAGGACAAAAGTTTCTTCATGAGGTATTTTTTAAAGCGGTGCCGTCATTCCTGCGGTTCGCCTGGCAGCAGAGATGCGCCGCCGATATGGACATACGAAAAGCACGAGCCTGCCGGTTGCCCGGCAGCCTGCTTGGAAATGCATGGTTATATTATACCCCGGCATCCGAAAGAAAGGGGGCCAAAAACAGCCTCCGGGCATGGACGCTGCGCCCATTCCTCATTTCGCTGCAGCCAGGATATCTTTTAGCACGGGGACTTTAAGGAGCCGTAGAAGGAGGGCCCCGCTGCCGGCAGGGCCGGCACCACAGGTCAATGGCTGGAGCGGCGCATAAGGCCGGCAACGGCGCGGGCGGCGCCAGCAACCTTTCCAGGGCCCGGCGCAAAACGCTGCAGGAAGGGAGCCGTCCGGCCAGGCGCCGGAGAGCGGGAGCATCGTCCGCATCGTCCTCTTGCCGGAGCAGGTAAGGATCACAACCCAGGAGACGAACGTACTGCCAAAGGGCGGCGTAAAGGCGGTTGGCCTTCCAGGGAAGGGCAATGAAAGCGCGGCGGTGGTAAGCCTTCCGGCTGAGGCCGATCAGATATGCTCCGCCGTCACCCGCCGGCCCCAGGACGGCGCCGGCATCGCCGAGCACCCGTGCTGCCTCCCGGAGGCGGGCGGCGTCGAGCGCCAGGCAGTCGTTGCCGATGGCAATGACGTTGTCGTATCCCCGGGCAAAGGCGTATTCAAAGGCGTTGGCCAGGCGTTCCCCAAAAGAATGGCCGGTTTGCTGCGCCCCTTTGACCACGAGCAACGGCAGGCCGGATGACCGCGCCTGCCGCCGGGCATGGTGATTGAGCGCCCGGAAAACAGACCAGTTGACGCGCCGGCACGACCCCGCCAGCGGTTTGGCTCGGGCTTCCTGCTTTTCATCGCGCAGGAACAAAAGGAGGGCGATATTTTGAGCTGGCGCTGTCATCATTGCGAATGTAGGCAAATATCTGAAAATCGCGCCGGGTTCGTTGTCCTGCCTTTGACAGTTAGGGGCGATTGCCCTTTTACCGCGACGGTTCCCCTCTCCATTACGGGCCACTTAAAAGTGGCCCGTCCGAAAAAAGCCCCGGCTCCAAGCCGGAACCGGGGCGGCACTAATGCCGTAAAAGCACTTATGCCATTGAGGCTCGTTAAAGGGGAATCTTCGTAGTGAGCCTACTTTTGATGACAACAGGCGCAGCGGGTTAGAAGCCTCCGTCCCCTCCGTCGTAATCGCCACCGCCCCGCTGCCGTTGCTTATTCTGGTTCAGGCGGTAGTTGAACGTGAGGGTAACCTGCCGGGCGCGCCACTGAAAGTCGCCCCGGCTGTAGAAATCTTCATCCTCGAAAATATATCGCCAGCGGCGGGAGTTGAACAGGTCGCTCACCGAAAGCGTAAGGGTTGCTTTGTTGTCGATGATGTCCTTGCTGAAGGCCAGGTCCAGGAAGAAGTAAGCCTTGTTGCTACCCTGAGGGGTATTGCGCGGCGCGCGGTAGTTGAGCCGCGCCTGGGCGTCGAGGAACTTCCAGAGGTCCATCTTGGAGGTGATCCGCCCGTTCCATGTCAGGGCGTCGGCGGTAAAGGCCGTGTCGATGTTGTTGCCATTGATGATGGAGCGGTAGAAGTTGACGTTGCCGTCCAGATCCCACCAGTTGGTTGGGGAAGCGGAGAAGGTGACGTCCAGCCCGTAGGCGTCTTCAGTGGCCAGGTTTTCGGGCCGGGTCAGCGTTGTGCCGTCTTCCTGGAGAGTGCGGATGCGCTCGATGATGCCTTCGGTGTAGCGGTAGTATACCGAAGAGCTGAGCGACATGTTGTCCCAGTATTTCAGATGGCCCACTTCGAAAGAATGGGTGAATTCCGGATCCAGGTTGGGGTTGCCGGTGCGGATGTTGCGGGCATCGCTGAAGCTGAAGAAGGGGTTGAGGTCCCAGAACCGCGGGCGGTTGATGCGGCGGCTGTAGCTCACCTGCACCGAATTCTGCCCGCCAAATTCATAGCCGAAGTGACCGCTGGGGAAGAGGTTGAGGTAATCCCGGGGATTTTCCTCATTGGTCTCCAGCAGGCGGGTGTTGACGTCGGTCAGCTCGGCGCGCACGCCCAACTGGGCCGAGAAGCGCCCGAACTTATTGCCTACAATGGCGTAGGCGGCGTAAATATTCTCATCGTAAACAAACTGGTTGGTAAAGTTCGGCAGCAGTTCCCAGTCATTGCCGGTATTGCTGAACTCCTCCACCTTGAAGTCGGTATTGATCTCCCGGATAGACGCCCGCAGGCCGGTTTCAAATTTGCCTTCCTGGCCGAAAGGGTGAATGTAGTCCATCTGGCCGAGGATGAGGCGTTCGTTCTCAGCGTTGCGGGAACGCTGCTCCAGGCCGGGAGCGCCCGTCTGGGTGTATTCGGGCGTAAAATATTCTTCAGTAATGGTGGACTTTTCCACCTCGGCATTATCCTGGTAGCGGATGTCGGCAGTCAGCAGGTGTCCTTCGCGCTCGTACTCCTTGCGGAAACTCATGACGTACTCGAGGTTGTTCTCGATCTCCTTTTCCCGGTCGAGGCGTCGGGTAATGCCGGTGAGGCGGTCCAGGCTGAAAAGGTAATCGCGGTACTCGATATCCGAGAGGTTGTCCCCGTCTTCGTTCTCGTAGGTCAGGGAGGCAGTCAGGCTGGTTTTGTCGTTGAAGAAGTACTCGGCGCCGGCGCGGAAGGTATTGTCCCACCCGCCCCGTTCGCGGTCCTGGTACTGCTGCAGGATGCTGAGCGTGTCAGGCTTGAATTCGTTGCGGTCGAATATTTCCTGGTAGAGGGAGCCTTTTCCCGGGCGCTTCCGGTAGCTGATGCCGTAATTGGCAAAGAAATTAAGATCGCCTCTGCGGTAGTTGGCGTTGGCAGCAACGCCGTAGTTGTGCGGATAGCCGGTGGTCAGGTCGAGCGAGCCATGGAGGCCCTGACGCTGGTCTTTCTTGAGGATGATGTTGATGATGCCGGCCATGCCTTCCGCCTCATAACGGGCCGAGGGGTTGGTGATCACCTCAATGCGGTCGATCAGGTTGGCGGGAATCTGCCGCAGGCCGTCCGTATCGCCAACGCCGACCAGGCCGGAAGGCCGGCCGTTGATCAGGATGCGCACTCCGCTGCTTCCGCGCAGGCTGACGCCGCCCTCGGCATCGACGGTGACCGAAGGCACGTTGTCCAGCACGTCGGAAGCGCTGCCGCCAATGTTAGCCAGGTCTTTGCCGACGTTGAACACCCGCTTGTCCAGCGAAATCTGCATGTTGCTTTTTTCCGCCCGGACTTCCACCTCCGCCAGCGTAGTGGCATTCGGCGCCAGCCGGATGGTGCCCAAATCTGCCACGGGGTTATCCCGGCTCACCTCGATGTTGCTGATATTCAGGTCTTCAAAAGAAATGAACGCCACGTTGGCGTAATAGCTCCCGAATTTCAGCTCCAGGCGGAAAGTGCCGGACACGTCCGTGACGCCTCCGGTTACCATCGAGCTGTCTGCGGAAGAAAAAATGGTGACAGTAGCGTAATCCAGCGGCTGCCCGGTGCTCTGGTCCACCACAACCCCCTTCACCAGGCCTTTGGCGGGCTTGTCGGGGTCGGGCTGAGCAGCCAGAGAAAATGGGGCTTGCAACAGAAAAAGTAAAGTAGACAGTTGTAAAATCAGGCGATTTTTCATTATTGCTTTTTAAGTCGAGGGAATATAATTTTTCTTTTTTAATACAAAGATAGGAGTCAATCCTAACGACATTTTATAGGAAAGTTGAGGGAATTTTGAAGTTTGAGGCTTTAACAGTTTTTTAAGATTTAATGTTTAAACAGCGATATGCTTTCGCCAAGCTCAAACCAGTTAAGCAAATACAAAAAAAGTTTGTTCCGTCTCAAAAATAAACATAAATTTGTATCCTAATTAGGCAACAAAAGATTCGGATGCCAACTTATTTTACCTTTGATGGGATCAAAATCGATCTTTACTTCGACGACCACGCCCCGCCTCATTTTCATGCGATTTATGCGGAATATGAAGAATTGGTTGAAATTAAGACGCTTGGAACCTACCAGGGCCGCCTTCCCGCTAAACAACGCAAGAAAGTTATCAGGTGGGCCAAAGAAAACCAGGCAATTTTGATGGAAATCTGGGATGCGAATCATAAATAAAGAACCATGAGGAAATCGACAAAAATACCGCGGATCATTAAAATTAATGAAATTGACGGATTCAAAGTATACTTGGCGTTCAATACGGGCGAGCATCGGATTATTGACTTTGCCTTTCTTTTTGAAAAATGGAATTACAAAGACGATGAATTCCGGTCAAAACTGCTAAAAAAAGAGACTTTTCAGAAACTGGAATTAAAAGAGGGAACCCTGTATTGGCCTAATCTTATCCGCAGAACAAAGTTGTCCAATGGAATGGAATTTGAAGTGGCCTTTGATTTGGATCCGGTTGTTTTATATGAAGAGAGCGAACTAGATGAAGAGAGAAACAAAATGTATAAAATAGGCGAATTGGTTAAGAATGCCAGAAAACAAGCCGGCTTAACCCAGGAAGAATTGGCCAGGCGGAGCGGAACGACAAAAAATTACATTTCCAGGATCGAGAATGATAAATCAGACGTTGAATTGGGAACCTTGATTAAAATTATCGAAATCGGCCTGGGCAAACACATGGAAATCAGCATCCGTTAAAAAACGACCTCCACTTCATGTGCCCCCTCCGTGAACCGGTGCGACACCTCAAAACCATTGGCCTCCGCAATCTTTTTCACGATCGCCAGCCCCAGTCCCAGGGAGCCGTCGCCCTGGCGGCTCTTTTGAAACCGGTCGAAGAGCTGTTCGGAGGATACGCTGGGGGCAGGGCCTGAATTCCGGACCAGCAGCCGCTTTGCGTCCAGTTTTACCTCTACCCATCCCTCGGGGATGTTGTGCCGGATGGCGTTCTTCACCAGGTTGGCCACGAGGATATCCGCCAGCGTGGAGTCGATGACAAGTTGCACCCCGGGTTCGACCTGACGGCTTAGGTCCAGCCCCTTCAGGCTGGCCAGCTCGGCAAAGTTGTCCAGGCAGTTTTGGGTAATCCCGGAAAAATCAACAGGTTCCTGTGCAAATTCCTTGTTCTCGATCCGGGTCAGCAGCAGCAGCGCGTTGCCGAGCCTCGACAGTTTGTTGATGTTCTGCTGGGCGGACTGCACGAGGTCCAGCTGATCGTCGGTCAGTCCCTGGGTCTCCAGGAGCAATTCCAGCTTTCCGCGGGCGATGGCGAGCGGGGTCTGGATTTCATGGGAAGCGTTCTCCGAGAACTCCTTGACGGCCAGATAGTCCCTCCGCGCCTTATAGGCCATCTGAGCGACAAAGGCGTTGAGCTGGCGGAATTCCCGGGTGGAAGTCTGCGGCAGGTCCAGCACCTGCTGGTCCCTGAGGTTAAAAGAACGGATGCGTTCCAGCGTTTTTTGAAAAGGACGGAACAACCAGCCGGTGATGAGGAAGCCGAAGAAAAGCATGGCTACGCTCAGGATGATGAACAGGCGGAGCATGATGTCGACCACTACGTCGTAGATGTCGTCTGTTTCGATAAATACATCGGTGATGCTGATCCGGTAATACCGGCCGTCGACCTCCTGGACGGCGGTTACTTTCCGGTAGGGTTCCATCTGCCCTTTCAGGTAGGGGTGAGGCGCCAGGGTGTCGGCAAATGAATAGAATGTGTCGCGGGGCATGGGGCCCAGGTCGGCAATGTCGGCCTTTCCGCGTTTGAGGAATTCCAGCGGCACTCCTTCGGCTAATTCCTCAGTGATCTCGCGGAGGTTGTCCCGCAGGGCAAAATCCGTCTCTTTCTGTACTTCTTTCTGTACCAGGTAGAAGGTCACCACTCCGCCGATGCCGAAAACCAGCAGGGCGACCAGCAGGTAGAAAAACGTAGTTTTCGTGATCAGGCTCATTTCCGGTTATTGATCCGAGCTGAATTTATACCCCAGCCCGTAAATGGTTTTGATATAATCTGCCCCGCCTTCAGCGCTGATCTTTTTCCGCAGGTTTTTGATATGCTGGTAGACGAAGTCGAAGGAATCCAGGAGGTCCACATTATCGCCCCAGAGGTGCTCGGCAATGGCCTGCTTGGTGAGCACCCGGTTTTTGTTGGTGACGAAAAACAACAGCAATTCGTACTCCTTGACGGTCAATACCAGGGAGGCCTCCCCGACGAATACGTCGTGGGTGTCGGTATTGATCTTTATTTCGTGGAATTCCAGGATTTTGTGGCCCTGGAATTTACGGCGCCGGAAGATGGCGTTGAGGCGGGCGTTGAGTTCGGGCAGGTGGAAGGGCTTGGTCAGGTAGTCGTCGGCGCCCAGTTCCAGCCCCTGCACTTTGTCGTCCAGGGCATTTTTTGCGGAGATGATCAGCACGCCCGTCTCGGGTTGCAGCCGCTTCAGCAGGCGCAGCAGGTTCAGGCCATTGCCGTCGGGCAGCATGATATCGAGCAGGACGATGTCGTAGTCGAAGGACAGCAACTTGTCCTGCGCTTCCTCAAAGTTGAAAGCCGTCTCGCAGACCACATCGCCCCGCGACAGGTAGGCGCGGATGTTATCCGACAGGGCTTTTTCGTCTTCAACGATCAGTAGCTTCATACAGCTGCAAAGGTAGGAAAGGATTTTGATGCAATTTTGAAGCGGGATGTGCAATAGAAACAGGGCCGCCCGGTCAATCCGGACAGGCCCTGTTTCTATTGGATGGCTTGGCAGTCTGTTATTCGCCGCAGGAGTCAACCAGGGCGTCGAACTCGGCCTGGTCGTCGATCACCTGCTGGGTGCCGTCCTCCAGTATAACTGTGAAGGGGAAGCCGAGAGTGGGATGTTCGTCGGAACCGGGGTTGAGTTCCCTCCAGGCGCGGCGGATGCGCATCAGCGCCTGCCGGCTGTTGGCGGTAATTTCCCGTCCGCTGGGAAGGATAACGGTGACCGGGAACATCAGGCGGAAGCAGAGCGGGCCGGGGCCGTCGAAACCGGGGCCGTTACCGGGGCCGTTGCCGGGGCCGTTGCCGGGGCCGCCCGGGCAGAAGGACTGGCAGATATCGCGCAGCTCTTCCAGGTCGGCTTCTTCATTGACTGTGAAGGTGGTGCCGTCATCAAAGACGACCGTGTACGGCATAACCAGGGAAGGCCGCTCGTCAACCGGGCCGGGGTTGTCTTCGCGCCAGGCGCGGATAGCAGCCCTCAGTTCTTCCTCGCTGCTGACGGTTACGTCGCCCTGGCCGGGCAGGTTAATGGTGATCGGCGTGGTGAAATCGAGGCTGAAGCACGGGCTGTTGAACCCGAAGCCGGGGCCGTTGTGTCCAGGGTCATAACCAGGGCCTCCATGTCCGGGGCCGTGGCCCGGGCCGCCGCCCGGCGCGTTGGCACGGCAATCGGCGAGCACTGCCCGCAGGTCTTCGTGGCTGGTGATCTGAACTTCGCTTCCGTCGTCATTCATGGTTATCCAGTAGGGGTACTGCAGCGTGGGGCGCTCCATGGCGTTGGGGTTTTGCTCCCGCCAGGTGCGGAACAGGCCGCGCAGGGCAGTGGCGTCTGTAGCTACTTGCGTGTCGCCGTTGGGATAAACGACCGTTACCGGGAATACCAGGGAGAAGCAGCGGGGGCCGTGCTCCATGCCGTCCACTTCCATAGCCACCATCTCAACGTTGGTGACCGTACGGGTATCGACCGCCGCGTTGTCCGTCAGGCTGTCCGTTTGCTCCTTGTCGCAGGCTGCCGTGAAAGCGGCGACGGCCAGGATCAGGATCCAGCTCCATTTCATAGATTGCTTTAACATTTTCGTTTAATTTTTGAGTTGAGTAATTCAATGTTCATGTATAGGAGCAGGGAAGGAATGGGGTGTACTGAATTTTTTTTATTTTTTTTTGATTTTTTATCGACGCTGTTATTGAGGGGTGTTGTGGTGTTGTGGTGTTGTGGTGTTGTGGTGTTGTGGTGTTGTGGTGTTGTGGTGTTGGGGTGTTGTGGTGTTGTGGTGTTGGGGTGTTGTGGTGTTGGGGGCCTGGCAGCGGGGCCGTAAAACCGAAATACCAGAATACCGAAATACCAGAATACCGAAATACCAGAATACCAAAATACCAGAATACCAGAATACCAGAATACCGAAATACCAGAATACCGAAATACCTGGTATCGTTTCAGAATTGCTACTTTTGCCCAGCACAACGCAAGCTACCATGTCAGAAGCACTACTCTGGTCACAACTGCGGGAAGGGCGAAAAGCTGCCCTGGAAGCGCTCTACCGGGCCCACGCTCCGGTATTGCTGCAGTACGGCGGCAAGTTTTCCGCCGACCGGCAGTTGGTAGAGGACTGCGTGCAGGACCTGTTCGTCGACCTCTGGCAAAGGAGAGCGCAGTTAAGCGAAGTGTCTTCTGTGCAGAGTTATCTGCTGGTGGCCATGCGGCGGCGGGTAGTCCGCCAACTGGGCCGGCAGCAAAAGCGCGAAACCGCCGAAGAACCGGAAGAGCAGCAGTTCGACTGCGAGATTGCCATCGACGAGCAGATTGCCGCCCGGGAGTTGTCCAAAGAGCAACACCTCAAATTAAAGGAAGCCCTCCAGCAGCTCAGCCCCCGGCAAAAGGAGGCCATCTACCTGAAATACCAGCTCGGCATGGATTACGAAGACATCGGCCAGGCCATGGACATCAGCTACCAGTCGGTGCGCAACCTGGCCCACTCGGCCCTTAGCCGCCTGCGCGAGCTGCTGATCCGGGGGTGGTGGCTGCCGCCCTGGATTTTTTTTGACTTTTTTTGAGTACAAAAGGCCCGGCCCGGCCTCTATTGTATAAAGGAGTAGAATGACTCGCTAAGAAAATGAACGATAAATATCTGAAATATGATGCTGTAGAACTGGCCCAGGATGCGGCTTTCATCCGCTGGGCGAAGGCAGGCGAGGCCCGTTATGCCGCCCAATGGGAAGCATGGCTGGCCCGCTACCCGGAAAAGCGGCAGGTAGTGGAAGAAGCCCGCCTGCTCGTCCGCGCCCTTGCGATAAAAGAAGAACCGGCCAACCCGGAGCGCATTGACCAAATATGGGGGAAAATAGACGCCGCCACCGGGAAAAGCGCGGCGCAGGCCAGCTCCCCTGGCCTGAAAGCCTATCGCTGGCTGGGATACGCGGCGGCGGCGGCGCTGGCTTTGTTGCTGGCCTTCTTCTTCCTGCGGCCCGACGGGACGGCCGTCCTGGAAACGCCCTACGGGCAGATGGCCGAACACCGCCTTCCGGATGGTTCCCGGGTGCAGCTGAATGCCGGCTCCAGCATTCGCTATCAGGAGAATGCCTGGCCGGGCACCCGGAAGCTCCGGCTGGAAGGGGAAGCCTTTTTCGAGGTTGAAAAAGGCAAACCCTTCATCGTCGAAACACCACAGGGATCGGTCGAAGTGCTGGGCACGAGTTTTAATGTCAACACTTTTGAAGGGCGTTTCGACGTTCGTTGTTATACCGGGCGGGTGCAGGTAAGTGTCGATGAAAACCAGGAAATCCTCACCGCCGGCCAGCAGGCCTTATGGGCCGGAAACGGCTGGCAAAGGAACAACTTCGAAGCCGGCGCGCCTCCGGCCTGGCAAAGCGGCCGGTTCGAATATCACAGCGCCCCCCTGCGGGAAGTATTCGCCGAAATGGAACGCCAGTTTGACATCCGCATCGACGCCCCCGACAGCATCCTGTCCCGAACTTATACCGGCGCCTATGAGCGCAATGCCCTCGACAGCGCCCTCTACCGGGTCTGCTGGCCGATGAAACTGGAGGCCAGCCGGGAGGGGGAAGTGGTGGTTGTGCGGGCGGAGAGCAGCGGAGAATAAAAGCATATTTGGCATAAGTAGTCGGACCAATTTATACTGACGCACGGATGGTTTTGTCGACTACAGGACCGGCCGGGTCAGCATATACTGACCTCGCTGGTTTTTGTAAAGCAAAAACCAAGCGTACGTCAGTATAGATTGCGTTTCGTTCGCGAGAGGCTCCGCCTTCGCCATCGGCTATGGCGGAGCCTCTCGCGAACGAAACGTAGTTTAAATATGTCCGACTACTTATTAAACTCAAAAACAGGAGGCGACACCTTTTTGCAGGCAGGATTCACGCGGGAAGACGTCTCCTCAACACAGGTTAATGAGGCGAACGTTATTGATGATTGCGCTGGGATGGGGAGCGATGCTCTCCGGCCTGGCGCAGAAGGAGGAAATAATCGTCCGGGAACAGTTCATCAACTGCTCTCTTGCCGCCGCTGTGGAAAAACTCGAGGAACGCTACCATCTGCAGATTTCCTACGACAGCCGCCTGCTTTCTGAAATTGCCGTCAACCAATCCATCAAGGGCCTGCCCCTGCGGGAAGCCCTGGCCCGGCTTCTCGATCCCGCCGGACTGGAATTCCAGCTTTTATCGGACAAAGAAATCCTGATCCGCCCGAAAACCGGGAGCGGCAAGCTGAGCCAACAGCTGCTCATCCGGGGGCAGGTAGTAGACGCCCTTACCGGCACGCCCCTGCCCTATGCCGCCGTCTTCCTGGAAATAGCGAATAAGGGTACCGAAACCGATGAGAACGGGCGGTTCGAATTGTCCTTTACCGCTTCCGATGAGCCGATACGGCTGCGGGCTCAGTACATAGGCTACCATCACTTGTCCGTACCCCTCAGCCCGGAACAAAACCAAACCCACCTCCGGTTGAAGCTCACTCCCCAGATCCAGGAGATCGAGCCGGTAACCGTCTCCGAGCGCCCGCCCGTCCTGTCTTCCCGCCGGAACACGCCGGCGCTGACCATCGATGCCGGACAGCTCAGCCGCCTGCCCGCTTTCCTGGGCGGCAACGACCTCTTCCGTCAGCTGCAGCTGCTGCCCGGTATCAGCGCCCACGACGACCTGTCGGCAGAACTCAACATCCGCGGCGGAGACGGCGACGAGAACATGATCCTGCTGGACGGCATCACCTTGTACAACATCAGCCACTTTTTCGGCGTCTTCAGCTCCGTCAACCCGGAGATGATCAAGGAGGTAAAACTGTACAAAAACGCCTTCCCCGCAGAATTCGGAGGGCGCACCGCCGGCGTCCTGGAAATGGCGTCCAAAGAACCCGCAGGCAGCGCTATACAGGGGAGCGCCGAGCTCAACCTGCTCATGGCCAACGGCTACCTGGCCGCGCCGCTGGGCAGGAACATGAGCCTGACGCTCAGCGGCCGGGTCACCGGGCAGGACGTGGCCGACACCCGGCTCTACGGGCTCATCCGGGAGGAAGACCCCATCCCGGACCGGCTGCTGGCTGCCGGAGCCAATCCCTCCATCAACAGCGTAGTCGCTGCCGAGCCGGATTTCAACTTCTACGACGCTTACGGCCGCTGGACGTGGGCCCCCTCCCCCACCAGCCGATGGGCGGCCAACTTTTTCCACAGCAAAGACCGCTTCGATTACCGGTACCAGCAGGAGTACAGCCGCCGCTTCCGGGGCGGGCTGGTCACCACCCGGGAGGCCTACAACGAACAGATGGAATGGGCCAATACGGGCTTCAGCCTACAGGAACGGCAATTATGGCGCCCGGGCTTCGAGTCGGATTTCCGGCTTGCCTGGTCTTCCTTCCAGACCGAAGGGAATACCGCCACCTCCATCACCCGCCCGCTGATGGCCGATTCGCTGATAGTGTTGTTCAACCAACAGGCCAACCTGGTCCGGGGGCTGGAATTCAACTGGAAAAATAAGTGGCTGATCTCCGGCGGCGAATACCTGGCCGCCGGTTACAATTTCCTGTATAATGACGTGGGCGTCAACCTCGAAGTAGAACGGGGCGAGCTGCTCGGCAACCGCCATTCCGCCGGCCAGCACGCCCTCTTCCTCGAACACCGCAAGCAGTGGGGCGGGCAATGGCAGACCACCCTGGGCCTGCGCAGCACGTACTACCAGCCCGACCGGAAGCCCTACCTCTCGCCCCGCCTGCAAGTGGAATACCAGCTGAACGAAGCCTGGCGCTTCAAGGGCGCCCTGAGCCGCTACAACCAGTTCCTGCGCGAGATGAACTACGAAGACCGCTTCGGCCGCTCTTTTGACTTCTGGGTCCTGGCAGGCAACGCCGGCTTCCCCGCCGCCCACGCCAACCAGGCTATGCTGGGTTTCAACTGGCAGGACGGCGGGTTTGAGCTGGACGTGGAATGCTACGCCAAACAGACGGAAGGAGTGGTGGCCTTTGCCTTGCTGAGGCCCGGTTTCGTCGACGGAAACATCATGACGCCTTCCCGGGAACTGGATTACCGCCTGTTTGTTGGCGAGGGTTTTTCCCGGGGCGTCGACATCCTGCTCAGGAAGGACTGGGGCGCCTATTCCGGCTGGGTGGCTTATACCCTGAGCAAAACCACGCAGAATTTTAAAGAAATCAACCGCAACCAGCCCTTTCCCTCCCAGGACGACCGCCGCCATCAGTTGAAATGGGCAAACATGCTGAAGCTGGGCCGCTGGGAGTGCTCCGCCGCCTACATTTTCGCCAGCGGCCGCCCCTTCACCGACCTGGCGCGCTTCCAGGCTCAACAGGACCGGCGGGACATCATGATCGAGGATTTTATCACCTATCTACCGGATTACCACCGCGCTGACGTGGAAGCAGGGTACAATTTCCCCATCTCCGGCCTGAGGGCGCGGGCGGCCATTTCCGTTTTCAACCTGTTCGACCACGACAACATCAAGTACCGGCAGTACATTTATTCGCTCGCCCCGGGAGAAATGGGCCCGCAGGCGCCGCAGAATGTGGTGCTGGGCAATGAGGTGAAATTGCTGGGCAGGACGTTGAATCTGAGTTTTGGGGTACGGTTCTGAGCGGCTATCAGAGGCACAATTTACCTGCCGGGTAAGTTAGAGTTTTGGGAATGTATATTCTGCTATCAATCCCGAACTCACGTTAAATTAATTTTCGCGTCTCCGCAATCCGGCTTTTGATCGCCGGCCTGAGCTGTTCCATGGCCGTCAGCAGCAGCGCTTCGTCAGTGGGGAACGGCTGGGGGCGGTTGCCGAGGTAGCGGCAGGCATCCTCGCTGAGGGCCCGCTTGTCGCCCCGGAAGGTGGAGGCATAGTTTTCGAAAACCGCGTCGGCGGCCAGCGGTTTAGAGTCGATCAGGTCGCGGGTGCGGGCGTCGTAAAACTCCAGGCGGCCGCCGATGGAGGCCGCTTTGGTTTGGTACGTCTCGAAGACGCGGGCGCGGATCAGCACCTTTTTCGGCACTTTGATGTCGTTGCCCAGGGAGTCCTTCATGACGTTGCCGCGGCTGTCCAGCACGTATTCGAAGCCCTCTTCGATCTCTTTGGCCTCCTCGAATTCCCGTTCTTTCACCACGTTGGGGCCGGCCTCCAGGTGCGTAATCTTCATGACCACCTCGTAGTCGAAATCAATGCCTTCGGCCTGTTCGGTATAGTAGGCCTGCCAGAAGCTGTTGAGGTCGCGTACCCCGATGCGGCGGATTTCCCGTTCCAGGGCGACGGGCAGGATGGAGCGGGAGCGGTTTTCCAGCCGGACCAGCACGTGGGTGGTGCCCAGTTGGTGGGCCGTTTTTTTCAGGGCCGCCTTGTCCTTATAATCGCGGAAGTACTGATCGACCTCATCCAGTTCCTCGTAGGCGCGGCGGGCGGCCAGCTTGTCGCCCCGGCGGGCGGCCTCCAGCCATTCCCGGGCGCGGGTATAGTGATAATCCGCCGCTTTCTGGCGGCTTTCATACTCCAGCTCGTCGACTTTGACGAAGCGGAATTCTGCCCGGATGCCCTCTTTGGAAATGAGGGGCAGCAGGGGGGCGACGCGCTCCTGCCGGCTGCGCACCCGGCGGTAGGCTTCGTTGATTTTGGCCCAGTTTTCGGGGCGCCCTTCGCGCCGGAGGCGTTCGGCCAGCTTCATGTCGCGCTGGTTAGCCTTGTCGAAGGCCTCTTCCAGGGCTAGCACGTACTTGTCTTTTTTGTTCTTTTTGCCGGCCAGCCGTTTGACGGCGAGGTAGACCGCTTCGTCGTAGTTGCCGGACTCCACTAGCCTCTGGGGCGAGGTGCAGGAGGAAAAAGCGAAAGCGAGCAGGAGGGCAGCTGCCGGGAGCAGATTGTTTTTAAAGGTTTTCATGGTTCTCGTTTTTACAGGTTTCCCGGTTTTTTTTTGCCCCATAGGGCACATAGCTCCGGTTGGCGAGGATAAAGTTACGGACAGCAGTACTTTGGCGAAACTAAGGAGACGTTAAAGGAGGGAGGCAGGAGGTTAAAAAGTATGAAGATAAGCCCGGCAAGTCTTATACTGACGCACGGCAGGTTTTGTCGGCTACAAAACCCGCCGGGTCAGTATATACTGGCATCGCTGGTTTTGCTCCTGACAAAACCACGCGTTCGCCAGTATAAAGTGAGTTATCGGTTGTGCTTGTGGCCGCCGCCAGAAATTGACAGATCAATTTCTGGCGGCGGCAGAAAATGCGTTTTCCAGCTATGCTGGCACTTCTCCTACTTCGGTGCCAGGTTCGGGTTCAGCAGGTCGTAGAACTGGTCGAGTTTGGGCAGGATGATGATGCGGGTGCGGCGGTTGGTGGCGCGGCCCTCGGCGGTGTCGTTGCTCGCCAGGGTATTGTATTCCCCTCTGCCGGCGGCGATCAGCCGGTTGGGGTCGACGCCATGCTCCTTTTGCAGGGCCCGGACCACAGAAGTGGACCGCTTGACGCTCAGGTCCCAGTTGTCATCGATGCAGGAATTTTTGATCGGCACATTGTCGGTGTAGCCTTCCACCATCACTTCCAGCTCGGGCCGGGATTTGATGATCTGGGCGATCTTGCCGAGCACTTC
Source organism: Phaeodactylibacter sp. (assembly GCA_024102975.1). Lineage (GTDB taxonomy): Bacteria > Bacteroidota > Bacteroidia > Chitinophagales > Saprospiraceae > JACJXW01. The sequence goes on from JAGFJD010000039.1 coordinate 26,258, forward strand.
GTTGGCTCGGGTGGTCAGTTTATAGCTGCCGCTCTGGTAGAGCATCTTGTCGGAGAGGTTGACAAAAACGACGGTTTTATCTACCTTGACTTCGACATCTTCGTCCTCGATGCCTTTGCTGAGCACACCTTTCAGGTTGACCGCCAGGGCCAGGTTGATGGAGTCCGCCCGGGTTTTGGCGGCCTGGAGCAGTTGGATGTACTTGTCCTTTTTCTCCAGTTGGGATAAGGTCTCTTTAATGTTGTCGCTGGCGGACTGCGAGAGGGTGGTCAGGCCTTCCACCTGGTTCAGTTGTTTGTCCCGCTGGGCTTTGACGTCGGCGAGCTGGGCTCTGAGGTCGCCCATTTGTTCCTCGCGCAGTTGGAGGGAGCTTTGCAGGTTCCGGATTTCGCCGTTGAGCCGTGCCTTGTCAGACTCGCAGGCGGAAAGGCGGTTCATGTATTCATTCAGGCTTTCGCCGCACTTGCCGAGGTCTTTGTTGGCCACGTCCAGTTCGGTTTGCAGGGCCATGTACTGTTTTTTGCTGACACAGGAAAAGGCAGTGAGGCTCGCCATCGAAAGAATAAGAAGTTTTACAACTGCATTCATTGATCTCAGTTTTTGAAATTGTTAATGAAAAAAATGAAGGGAGGTATTATTCAAGTGACTCCTGTTTGATCGTCGATTAAGGTAACAAAAATATGGAATACCGCTAAATAAAAATTTCGGGCGACAGATTTTAATCATTTTCTCATTTTTCAGGAACCGGTTGCTATTTTCACGTCATGAACCGATTAAAAGACGAAAAGAGCCCTTATCTGCGTCAGCATGCCCACAACCCGGTGGACTGGCACCCGTGGGGAGAAGAAGCCCTGCAGCGCGCCCGCAGCGAAGACAAGCCCATTCTGCTCAGCATCGGCTACAGCACCTGCCACTGGTGCCACGTGATGGCCCGGGAAAGTTTTGAGGATGAAGCGATCGCCGCCTACATGAACGAGCATTTCATCAACATCAAGCTGGACCGGGAGGAGCGGCCTGACCTCGACGCCTTTTACATGGCGGCCTGCGAAGCCATCACCGGCAAGGGCGGCTGGCCGCTGAACGTGTTCCTCACCCCCCGGGGCAGGCCTTTTTACGGCGGCACTTATTTTCCGCCTCAGCCCGGGCAGCGGCTCCAGTCCTGGATGCAGGCTCTCCAGTACGCCGCCTACAACTTCTACGAAAACCGGCGCGCGGTGGAGCAGGAGGCGGAAAAGATTCTCGGCCGGATAGAGCGCCGGGAGCGCTTCAGCCCCTGGGCCGGCAAAGAGGGCTTTTTCAGCGCCGCTACTGCCGATCAGGTGTTTGAAGGCCTCCGGCAACAATCCGATCCGGAATACGGGGGGTTCGGAAAGGGCGCCAAATTTCCCAACACTATGGCCCTGGAATTCCTCCTGCACTACGCCTGGCAAACGTCCAGCCTTCCGGCCTTCCGGCATCTCCTGGCCAGCCTCGACGCCCTGTTGCTGAGCGGCCTGCGCGGGCACCTCGAGGGCGGCTTTGCTCGCTATGCGGTGGACCGGCAATGGCGAATCCCGCACTTTGAAAAAATGCTCTACGACAATGCCCTGGCCGCCCGCCTGCTGGCCGACATTTACAAATGGACAAAAAAAGACAGGTACCGGGCCGGCCTCCTGGAAACCCTTTCCTTCCTGGAGGAATATCTGGCCCGCCCGGGCGGCGGCTTCTGTTCTGCCCTCGATGCCGAGTCGGGCGGCGGGGAAGGCGGTTATTATACCTGGGATTACGAAGAAGTGGCGGCATTGCTGGGCCCTGGCGCCGACTGGTTTTTCGAGTATTACCACATCACCCGGGAAGGCAACCGGGAGGGCCGCAATATCCTCTTTGCCACCCAACCGGCGGAGCAGTTCGCCCGAGAGAAAGGGATCAGCCCGGCAGAAATGGAGGACTTTTTGCAGCGCTGCCGCCAGAAGCTGAAAACCAACCAGGCCCGGCGCCCCCGCCCCCGCCACGACGAAAAAGTGATCCTGCCCTGGAATGCCCTGGCCGTTACGGCCTTCGCCCGCGCCCACGGCGCCACCGGAAACCCGCGCCTGCTTCAAAAGGCGGAAGGCACGATGGCCTTCCTGCTCGGCCAGCTGCGCGCCAAAGACGGCCGCCTGCTTCACATCTACGGACAAGACATCCCCGCCTTCCTCGATGGCTACGCTTACCTCATCGAGGCTTTGCTCGAATTGCAGGCAGTAAGCTGCCTGCAGCATTGGCTGGACAAGGCCGAAGCACTGGTGCGGCAAGCCCTGGAATTATTTCTGGAAGAAAGCTCCGGCCTGTTTTACTACACTGCCAGGGGGCAGGGGGAAAGCCCGATGCGGCAGCTAACTGTCCGGGAAGAAGACATGCCTTCGCCCAATGCTGTCATGGCGGCCAACCTCCAGCAACTGGGGTTGCTGCTGGGCCGGCCGGAATGGCAGGAACACGGCCGCCGCATGCTGCTGGCCGCCGGCAACCGCCTGCTGGAATCGCCCCTGCCCCACGCCCGCTGGGGAACAGCGCTCCTGGGGGAAGCGTTCGGGTGGCTGGAGATCGCCATCGCCGGCCCGGGCGCACTCGAAAAGGCCCGGGAGGCGAATGAAGAATTCTTCGGCCTGCACGTGCTGATGGCTACGGAAAAACCCAATGACGAATACCCGCTGCTGGCCCACCGCTGGCCGGCAGGCGGGGAAACCCTGATATATGTCTGCAGGGATTATGCCTGCCGGAAGCCGGTTCGGGAAGTGGCGGAGGTGTATCTGAATAACTGACCGGACTTCTGCCAGGGTGTATAAAAGTGGAAGCGTGTACAAGGTGTAAGTATCTGGACTGAAATAGTGAAACACGGTAACTGTTTAGGTCTTTTGTTTAACCACATAGGACACATAGTGTTTTCACAGTAGAGCACATAGGCTGCGGCTACTGTGGCCTATGTAAACTGCCTGATGTGGCCTATGTGGTAAATAGTTACGAAACAACTGGAAATAGTACCTATTCAGCATCAATGGAACAGCCCGTTTTCTGCCGCTGGCTTCGATGATGCGGAATAGTCACACGCAATCTAAAAACAGTCCCGCAACAGAAGTTCGGTCAACCCCGCAATATTCGCCTGCCTGCACAACAATTCGGCGCTTCGATCCTTACCTTGTAAACGCCATTCCAAACATGCGCATTATCCTCTTTACCGGCAAGGGAGGCGTCGGCAAGACAACCCTCTCGGCGGCCACCGCCCTGCACGCTGCCCGCCAGGGCATCAAAACGCTGGTAATCTCCACCGACCCGGCCCACAGCCTGTCCGACGCACTGGACCGGGAACTGGGCCCGGAGCCGAAGGAGATCGCTCCCAACCTCTACGCCCAGGAATTCGACGTCTACTACTCCATGAAAAAGCACTGGGAGAGCATCCGGCAACTGATGCTGGCGGTATTCAAATTCCAGGGGGTGAAAAACGTCGTGGCCGAAGAGCTGTCGGCCCTGCCGGGAATGGAGGAAGCTTCTGCTTTCCTGTGGCTGGAAGAATACTACCGGAAGAAAGAATACGACCTGGTCATCATCGACAGCGCGCCGACGGGCGAGACCCTGAGCTTGTTGTCCCTGCCCCAGGTCACCCAGTCGTGGGTCCTGAAAGCCTTCCCCGGGCAGCGTTTTGCCATGAAAGGCTTCGGCGCCATGGTGCGCACCATGACCGGCATTCCGCTCGACAAAGGCATGGAAGAACTGGAGAGCCTCTTCGACAAACTGGAACGCATCCAGCAGGTGATGCAGGATCCTGAAGTTTGCTCCATCCGGGTTGTAGTCAACCCCGAGCGCATGGTGGTTAAAGAGGCCAAGCGGGCCTATTCCTACCTGCAGCTCTACGGCTACAACGTCGACGCCGTTATCGTCAACCGCATCTTCCCCGAGGAAGCGGGAAAAGGGGTCTTCGGGCGTTATCTGGTTTCCCAGCGGGAATATCTCCAGGAGATCCGGAACGCCTTCGAGCCGCTGCCCATCTTTGAGGTCATGCACCAGGGGCAGGAAGTTTTCGGAACAGCACTGCTGGAAAAGATCGGCCAGGCCATCTACCAGGATAACAACCCGGCCGCCATCCTGTACCAGGACAGCCCCTTCGAGTTCCAGGAGGAAAAAGACGGTTACCTGGCCCGCATCAAGCTCCCCTTTGTCAAAGAAGGCGACGCCAGCCTTAAAAAGTTCGGCGACGAACTGGTCGTCAGCCTGGGCAACCAGCGGCGGTCCATCTTCCTGCCGCGCTTCGCCAACTACCTGCGGCTGGACCGCTATGAGTTCAAAGCGCCATGGCTGGAGATACATCTGGTGCGGTAGCGGTAGGCGCCTGCCCGTTTAACCGAAGTCACCATCGAAAGCCCGGGCGCCAGCCCGGAAATGCTGCTCCAGGCGGAAGGCGTCATCGCCAAACGCCTGAACGCCTATGGTATCACGGCATTCGAAACCGAACGCCACCCGGAAAAAGCGCAGATCAGCATCCGTTTTCAGGAAGCTGCGCCCCTGGAAGCGGCCATTCCCCTGCTGACCGACGTGGGCAGGCTCGAATTCAGCGCAGTGTACACCCAGGCGGAAGTTTTCAGCATGATCAACCAGAGCGGCCAAAAAGAAGCCTGGAGCAACTGGCTTCCTCTGGAGAAACAGGCGAAAGAAGAGCAGGCGGTGATCGGCGGCATCACCCCGGAAAGGATACCTGACTTCGGGCGCTTTGCCGCCAGCCGGGAAGCCGCTCAGGGCTTCCCGGACGGCCTGCGCTTCGCTCTCAGCTTCGCCCCCGGCGAGAACGGAAGGCTGGAACTCTACGCCCTGCAATACGGCCAGGACGGAAAGCCTGCCCTGACAGGCGCTGCCGTGGAGCGCAGCCGGGCACACTCCGACGAGACGGCCGGAACAGCCTCTATCCGCCTCGCTTTCAATGAAGAAGGCAGTGCCCGCTGGGCGCAGGCCACCCGGGACAACCTGGGCCGGCCCATTGCGATCGCATTTGACGGGCAGGTCGTATTTGCCCCGCAAGTCAAGGTGGAAATCCAATCCGGCCAGTCGCAGATCACCGGCCAATTTTCCTACGAACAGGCGCGGCTGATGGCCGCTCTGATCCAGGGGGGCGAGCTGCCGGCGCCGTTCGCGGTGAAGGCGGTGAAACAGTAGGCGTATTTCGTTTGGGAGCCACACTACTAGTACATGAAAACTTAAATAAATGGTTGCTTAGGCGAAGTTATTTTGGACTTAATCAAGGAAGAAAAAACGAGCATAGCCGGAGCTACGTGAGTTTTTTCTGACGAAGAGTAAGTTCA
>JAGFJD010000051.1 GCA_024102975.1 Phaeodactylibacter sp.
TTTTGGTGCATAGCCTAGCTACGGACCAAAAAATAACCGCCGTGAGGTTCCAAAATCTGGCATTTGCAGCCCAAATAGCCTGCCCCGTACACATAGTGTCGGGGACTACCTCCAAACATGCTCTTAAGCAGGATTGCCCCAATCTGTCGCTGCATACTTTTTTCGGGAAATTACTGGCAGCTGCGGAAGCATCCTTCTTGTTGGATTGCCCGGACGGCGTATATTTCTTCCAGGTGATTGACGAAGAGAACAACGTCTTGTCCAGCCGGAAGATAGTGAAGGCCCGATGAGCCAGGCCGGATTTGCCGGCAGCGTGTGCCAATGCTTCTCCTTCCTGTGGCGCGCACTGCCGGCGAATCCAGCAACAGCACCTGCGGCAATTTCACCCGGGGAGGCGCTTCCCTCCCTGCCCCTATACCAGGCTGTAACCCACCAGCAATCCCATCGCCCCTATGGCTGCCAAACTCCGCCGCAATGCTGCCGGCTTCTTCCGGTTAACCAGGGCTGCCAGCAGCATTGCCCCTGCGAGGAAGGGCAGGAACCACGTCAGCGGCTGGCTGCTCACGACCAGGGCCCCCAGGCCGGCAGTGACGAACAGCAGCCACAACAGGGCATAACCCACCGCCCGCCCGGTCAATGCCTTACAGGAAAGCGGCCTTTCTGCCCGGGATAACACAAAAACCAGCAGCCAGATTGCCGCCAGGCAGGGCAGGGCATGGATCAGCAGGCGCTTTACGGGCGTGATGAGCAGGGCGCTGATGTCGAGTTGCGGTTCAGGCATGGCGTCGAAGTACGGCTGGTCGAAAGCGGCGGCGCGCAGGGCTGCCTGGCCTTCGGCGGACAGCCCTGCTGCGGCGGCGGCATCGGCCAGGCTGTGGAAGAAACCGTGCTTCCAGCGGTGTTTCAGGATGCTTTTGGCGTCCGGTTCGCTCATGCCCGGCAGGGTGAGCAGGTCTTCAATCTCTGCCCGGTTGAGGTCGAACGTATAAACCGGCACGGTGATCGCCCCCAAGGCGTCGAGCAGCAGCAGACGGTGTTCGTGGCCCTTGGCCATCAGCCAAACCTCGGGCGGCAGGTAGCGGTGGCTTTCGAAAAAGGCGTTCCGGAATACCTGCTCCATCGCCTCTTTCTCTTCCGGGAAGGCCCGGCAGTAGCCCTCCAGGAAGTCGAGAGCCTGGGCGCTTCCGGAGTGCTCAAACGCGACGAAATCGTGGAGGACGGCGAAATATTTGAGGAAGAGGTTCTGTAAAGGCGGGAACAGCTCTTGCGGATTGCCTGCCTGAAGGGTGGTGTCATACAGGAAAGGCCGGTAAAATTCGGGTTCCCGGTAGGCCGCCGGCAGTTTGCTCTCCAGCAGGCGGGTGAAGAAATGGCTGACCACCCCCTCGGTGGCCAGCAACTGCGGGCGGTTGCGGGGCTCGGTTGTGAACACCAGCCCGCTGTTGCGGAAGGTGAGGCGGTCCTCGATGCTCCCCCGCTCCAGGCTTTCGCTTTTGAAGCGGACAGTGCCGTCCATGCCCTGTTCGTAGCGGCGCAGGTCCTCCAGGCGCTGGTACCATAGTATCATGGTGGCCTTGTAGTAGCCCAGGCGAAGGGGCAGGCGGAAGTCGTTCTCAAAGCCCCGGATATAGCGCGGCTTTTTCTCCTGCGCCTTCCGGATATCCGCAAAGATGCCGGCCTTGATGCTGTCGTTGGGTTCGAACAGGCGGGCGGCGTTCTCGATGTGCTCGGCAAAGCCTTCGTTGAAAGCCACGCCGTAGTCGGTCATCACCGGGAAGTAATGCATGTCTACGCACCGGGACTTTTCTTCGTAGGTGGAATCAGCGCTGAGCAGGCGGTAGATCGCGTGCCCCATCTCGTGTGGGTAGAGCTGGGTGAAAGACATCAGCCTGTCCATCGGCGCCCGGATGGTGTTTTCTACGATATCGATATAAGGCGTATGGGGCATTGGCCCTTCCCCCCGCAGGTAGAAGCCGAAGCGGGCATAGCCGCCCTGGTTTTGCGTCAGGGCCAGGTAGGCGGGCTCTATGGCTTCCCGTTCGCCTTTGTTTTTGAGATACACCTGGGCCAGGAAATAGAGGTCGATGATCTCCCGGGCGAAAGTGCCGCCGATGGCCTGCATGGCGGTTCGGTGCAGCTGTGCGGTATCCGGCACGGCGGCCATTTCCGGCAGGCCGTCGGCGGTTTCGCCGGTAGGCTGCAGGATGACGATGCGGCGGAGGCTGTCCGGCAATGTGGGCTGGGCAGGTGCCAGCAAGGGCAGCAGGAGGGCGAAGTATGGGAGCAGTGCTTTCATGAAATGGTTTTTAGCGCCTGTTCAGGCCGTTGGTTTAACCACATAGGCACACACGGTTCTCACGTCGAACCTACAGGTGGCGGCATATATGGGCATAATCCGGCAAATATACTGACGCACGGCTGGTTTTGTCGGCCACAGAACCGGCCGGGTCAGCATATACTGACCTCGCTGGTTTTTGTAAAGCAAAAACCAAGCGTGCGTCAGTATAACAATCGGTGTTTTACGGTTGGGTGCCTGAATTTCCGGAACCGGTGGCCAGATAACAATTATTTCAGATCAAGATAAGGAAATTTCGGGCCGCCAACCGGTCAGTCCACGTACCCCCGGGCCTGCAACTGAAACAACTCTGCGTATTTCCCGCCCATGGCCACGAGTTCTTCGTGGCTGCCCAGCTCCAGCAATTGCCCGTTCTCCAGGAAAAGGATGCGGTCGGCCATACGGACGGTGGAGAAGCGGTGGGAGATGAGCACGGCCGTCTTTCCCTGCATGAGGTCGGAAAAGCGGAGGAAGACCTCGTGTTCGGCGCGGGCGTCGAGGGCGGCGGTGGGCTCGTCGAGGATGAGCAACTGGGCGTCGCGCATGTAGGCGCGCGCCAGGGCGATCTTCTGCCACTGCCCGCCGGAGAGGTCCACGCCCTTGGAAAAGCGTTTGCCCAATACCTGCTCATAGCGTTCGGGCAATTCCTCCACCACGGTATCCGCCAGGCTTTTGTGGGCGGCGCTCTCGATCAGCGGCATGTTGACCACTTCTTCGATGTTGCCGATGGCGATGTTCTCTCCGGCTTTCATCTGGAAGCGGATATAGTCCTGGAAAATGATGCCGATATTGTCGCGCAGGCTCTGGAGGTTGTAGTCCCGGAGGTCCACGCCGTCGATGAGGATGCGCCCTTCGGAGGGTTCGTAGAGGCGGGCCAGCAGCTTGACCAGGGTGGTCTTGCCGGCGCCGTTCTCTCCCACCAGGGCCAGCTTTTCGCCGGCCTGCAGGTGGAAGGACAGGTGGCGGACGGCCCAGCGCTCGCTGTTCGGGTATTTGAAGCTGACGTTCTCAAAGGTGAAGCCTTCCCGCACTTTTTCGGGGAAGGGCAGGCTGTCCTCACGGGAAACGATGGACGGTTGAATCCCGAAAAAGTCGAACAGGTCCTGGAGGTAAAGGGCGCCCTCGGCTATCCGCGAAAACCGGCTCATAATGCTCTGCAGCAAACCCCGCATGCGCTCGAAGGAACCGGCGAGGAAGGTGAGCGTTCCTACAGTGATGATCCCGCTGATGGCCTGGAAGATGATGAAAACGTAGGCGCCGTAGTAAGATAAGGTGCCCAGGGCGGAGAGCACGCTGCCCCAGGCTGCCCGTTTGACGGCGATACTCCGGTTGGCCTTGTAGTATTCGTCGGACAGGAAGGCAAACCGTTTGGCGATGAAGTCGGCCAGGTTGAAAATTTTGACCTCCTTGGCGGTCTGGTCGCTGGCGCCGATGTAGCGCAGGTAATCCAGTTCGCGCCGCTCTGGCGTCCAGTTGCGGGTCAGGGAGTAGGTGCGCTGGTTGAAGTGGGTCTCGCCCAGGAAGGAGGGAATGACCGCAACGATGAGGATGAGGATCAGCCAGGGGTTGAAGGCGATCAGGCCCGCGCCCAGGAAGAGGACGGTGATGACGTCCTGCACCTGGGATAGCACGTTCGACATGAGGATGGTCCGCCCGGTCGTTTGCCGGCGGGCGCGCTCCAGCTTGTCGTAGAAGGTGGCGTCCTCGAACTGATAGAGGTCGAGCCGGGCGGCGTGCCGGATAAGGTCTACGGACGTGTTGTTGGCGAAGAGGTCGCCCAGCAGGCTGTCGAGCAGGGTGATGCCGCGGTTGAGCAGGTCGGAAACGATGGCCAGGGCAAATTCCAGGCCCACCAGGAGCCAGAGGTAGCCCGTGCTGGCGACTTCCCCGTTGATCAGGCCGATGACCTCGTCGATGATCTCCTTGCCGATGTAAAGGGTGATCAGCGGCACTGCCGACTTGAGCAGGCGCAGCACGACATTGCCAACGGCCATATATTTGTTGGCCCGCCAGATGAGGCGGAAAAAACGCGGCAGGTTGCGCAGGGCGGCGAACTGCTCCCGCAGGTCCGTTCTTTCTTCGTCGGTATTGGACAGAGGTGGTCTTCGAAACATATTTAAATATACACATGACGGCAGGGGATGGTTTTGGCCCCCGGCGAGCTCGGGGTAAAGTTGGTTGTGGGAGCTGGTGGGGAAATGGGTTGAAATGGGGGGAAATGGGGGGAAATACGTGGATATAGATGGAAATGGGTTGAAATGGGGGGAGATACGTGGAAATATGTGGAAATACATGGAAATGGGCTGGGAATGCCTGCCGTGCCTGGGCATACAACTGTATTTCCTTATTTCTACTTGTATCAAAGTATTTTTGGCCATCAGGCTATATTGAACTGATTTGCAGCAAACGGGTTTTAGGATATGTACTCAACGGCAATAGGTTTTGTGCATTTATGGGTGGCGTTCCCCTTTCCGCGAGCGCCGAAGCTACTCGGCGGAGGCGCTAGGGGATTAAGGGGCGGGGAGGGCAAATGCACAAAACCTATTGCAACCAAGTATAGTATCCAATAAAGATCAAATGTCAGAAGCACTGAAGGAACTGGCGGAGCTCTCCGGGCTGCTGCAACTGGAAAAGGAGGAAGATTTGGAGCAATTCAAACAGATCGTGCAGCGGCTGCCGCTGGAGGAGCGCAAGGCCAGGGGTTATTCCTGGTATCCGCTACAGGTGGTTAAAAGCGGTTATACCTACGGGGAGCGCGCTTTCGTCATTGTGGAGCGCAATGCGGCGGAAGGCGATCCTCATCATTTCCGCCCGGGCAAGGTCGTCAACCTGTACACCCGGCAGCCGGCGGTGCAGCATCCCGAGCGCAGCGGCGTCATACAGTTTGTCGACAAGAACCGGATGAAGATCGTGCTCAATTCCAAAGACCTGCCTGACTGGCTGGGGCTGGGCCTCATCGGCGCCGACCTGCTCTTCGACGAGACCACTTACCAGGAGATGGAAAAGGCGCTGAAACAGGTGCTGGAAGCCAAAAAGGGCCGGCTGGCGGAACTGCGCGCCATCCTGATGGGCCAGCAGCCTCCGCGTTTCGCCCCGGTAAACAACCCTGTGGAAATTCCCGAGCTCAACGCCTCCCAGAACGAAGCCGTCAACCACATCCTTGCCGCCCAGGACGTGGCCGTGGTGCACGGCCCGCCGGGTACCGGCAAGACAACCACCCTGGTGCATGCCGTCAGGCTCCTGGCCCAAACCGAAAACACCATCCTCGTCACCGCCCCCAGCAACACGGCCGCCGACCTGCTCACCGAGCGCCTCTCAGACGCAGGCCTGGAGGTGACCCGCATCGGCAATATCTCCCGGGTGGACGAGAGCATCATCAACCATACCCTGGAGATGAAGCTCTCCCGGCATCCTGAAGCCAGGAACATCAAGAAAGTCAAGCTCCAGGCTGCCGAGGCGCGGCGCCGGGCCCAGCGCTACAAGCGCAGCTTCGGCCCCGAGGAGCGCGCCGAGCGGCGGCAGCTCCACCAGGAAGCCAACGAGCTGTCCGCCTGGGCCCGCCAGCTGGAGGACCGCCTCATCGACCAGATACTGGCCGGTTCTCAGGTCATCACCGCCACCCTGGTGGGTGCCGGGCATGAGTTGCTGGACCGCCTGAAATTCCGCACCGTCGTCATCGACGAAGCCGCCCAGGCGCTGGAACCCGCAACCTGGATTCCCATCACCCGCGCCTCGCGGGTCATCCTGGCGGGCGACCCTTTCCAACTGCCGCCGACGGTGCAATCCCGCGAAGCGCAAAAGCGGGGGCTGGACGTGACGCTGATCGAAAAGCTGCTGCAACGCCTGCCGGAAGTCAGGCTGCTCAACGTGCAGTACCGCATGAACGAGCAGATCATGAACTTTTCCAACCGCCGCTTTTACGAGAATGCCCTGAAGGCGGACGAAAGCGTCCGCCACCACCGGCTGGACATAACGGACAGCGCGCCGGTGTCCTTCATCGACACGGCAGGCTGCGGCTTTGAGGAGAAGGTGCAGGAGAAGTACAAAAGCCGCTACAACCCGGAGGAGTTCTTCATCCTGCGGGAACACCTGTATTTGCTAAAGGATGCTTTCAACGGCATCCCACCGCCCTCCATCGCCATCATCTCTCCGTACCGGGAGCAGGTGCTGCATATCCAGAAGGCGATCGAAGAAGATGCTGTCCTGGCGGAGTTGCCCCTTTCCATCAACACCATCGACGGCTTCCAGGGGCAGGAGCGCGACGTGGTCTACATCTCCCTCGTGCGTTCCAATGGCAAAGGCGAGATAGGCTTCCTCAAGGACTACCGCCGCATGAATGTGGCGATGACGCGGGCCCGGAAAAAGCTGGTCGTGGTGGGGGATAGCGCCACCATTGGAAATGATGGCTTTTACGGCGCGTTTCTGGACTACTGTGAGAAGGAAGGGAGGTATCAGACGGCTTGGGAGTATATGCGGTAAAACCGCCCTTACCGCCGCACCACCTTCTCCTGCTGCCATACTTTCCCTCCTTCTTCCAGCACATAAAAATACACGCCGCCCGGCAGATGCCTCACCTCAAAAGTATTCACCCCGGCATGCAGCCGCCACTGCCCTGCCGGCTGCCCCAACTGGTTGAATAGCCGCAGGCCGGGCAGGCGGCATCCGGGTTGTGGATGACATGCAGGCTGCGTATGCCGTTGGAAGCACAAATGTAGATCTTGCCGTCCGGCCCCAGTTGCGCCTGGTAAATTGCTACATTGCCAGAATGTTGTCTGGCCTTTGCACTCAAAAAAACTTATCTTTGAAACCATGAAATACCCCATTGGCATACAGGATTTCGGTAAGCTGCGCGAAGGCGGCTACGTCTATGTAGATAAGACCGAACAAATCCATCGCATACTTCAAAGCGGCAATTATTATTTTCTGTCCCGGCCCCGCCGCTTCGGCAAATCCCTTTTGTTGTCGACGATCAAAGAATTGTACTCCGGCAGCCGGGAATTATTTGAGGGGTTGTGGGTAGAAGATCGCTGGGATTGGGGAAAGACACACCCGGTGATCTGGCTGAAATTCAGCAGCCAGGGGGTGCGTACGCTGGGCTTGGAGCCGGCCATTCACAAAATGCTTTCGGAAACAGCGGCGAGCCTGGGCATAGAATTGCAGGAAGATTCATACGACCTGAAATTTAAAGAGCTGATTATCAAAGCTGCCAAAGAACGAAAAGCCGTCCTGCTGATCGATGAATACGACAAACCCATCATCGATTATCTTGATGACATTCCTAAGGCGGAGGCCAACAGGGAAATACTCAAGAGTTTTTATTCTGTGCTCAAAGATTGCGACCCTTTCCTGGAAACCGTTTTCATCACCGGGGTATCCGCTTTCTCCAAGGTGAGTATTTTTTCAGATTTAAATAATCTGGAAAACCTGTCCTTAAGTACTGCTGCATTCACTTTGCTTGGCCTGACGCATCAGGAACTGGAGCGGTACTTTCCAAAGCAACTGCAGGAGGTGGATGCCCATCAAATGAAGGCCTGGTACAACGGTTATTCCTGGGGGGGAGAGAAAGTTTACAATCCTTTTTCCATTCTGAGGTTTTTCAAGGAAAGCAAACGCTTCCACAACTTCTGGTTCGAAACCGGCACGCCTACCTTCCTGGTAAAAGAAATGCGCAAGCATCGCTACTACGACATTGGACACATAGAAGCCTCGGAACACCAACTCTCCGCATTTGATTTCAAAAGGCTGGACCCCATTACCGTCCTCTTTCAAACCGGCTACCTCACCATTGATTTTTATGATGAGCGCTTCAGGGTTTACCACCTGCGGTATCCTAATGAAGAAGTGCGCTTTTCACTACAGCAATATCTGCTGAATGTATATCGCGACACCCTTTCCGGCAATGCCCTGGCGCCGGCAGTTGCCATTACAAAGGCGCTGGAGGCCAACGACATCGCAAGTGCTATTGAGGCAATCAATTCAACATTCAGCAGCATTCCATACGACCTGTGGCAAAAGGAAAACGAGCATTTTTACCATGCGCTGATCCACCTCATGTTTTCTCTGTTGGGAACCTATATCCAATCGGAAGTACACACCTCCAAAGGGCGCTGCGACGCCCTCGTGCACACTGCGGATCACATCTACGCCTTCGAATTTAAGCTGGACAAAACGGCCGGCGAAGCCGTGCAGCAGATAAAAGACAAAGGTTATCTCGCCCCTTATATGGATTCCCCCAAACAAAAGATCGCGGTCGGCGTCAATTTTTCCACAGCAGAAAAGAAGGTGACGGAATGGCTGGTGGAGGAGCTTTGAGCATTGGCCGGCGTTGAGGCACATCAAACATCCCACATCAAACATCAAACATCGCACATCCCCAGAGCTTCCCTATCTGCGAGGTTCGATTTGCGATTTGCGATTTGCCCGGGAACACCCGGGGCCGGCGTTCCCCCCAAATCACACATCGCACGTCACACATCGCACATCAAAAATCAAAAAGCCGGTTGCTTCCCTAAGGCAGCAACCGGCCGGATGTAGATCGTTCAATTCAGTTGTATGGGAGAACGAAATTATTCTTCCACTACTTCGAAGGTCAGTTTGATGGGCACCTCGGGGTGGAGGTCAAGGTCGATGCTGTATTCGCCCAGCACTTTGATCTCTTCGGGCAGTTTGATCTTGCGGCGGTCCACTTCGATTTCGAACTGGTCTTTGAGGGCGGCGGAAATCTGGACGTTGGTCACGCTGCCGAAGATTTTTCCGCTGGTGCCGGCTTTGGCGCCGATCCGGAGTACCTGGCCGACCAGTTTGGCGGCGATCTCTTCGAATTCGGCTTTGCGGGCGGCCAGTTCTTCCGCTTCCTTGCGCTTGATGTCGTCCAGTTTGCCCCGGTTGGTATCGTTGGCGACGAGGGCCAGGCCCTGAGGGATGAGGTAGTTGCGGGCATAACCCGGCTTGACGCTTACGATCTCGTGCTTTTCGCCTACCTTATCTACATCGTCGAGCAGAATAATATCCATCTTTAAAAGTTTAAGCAGGGTGGTTAAGGAAATTTACTTCAGCAGGTCGGCCACGTAAGGCAACATAGCCAGGTGGCGGGCGCGCTTAACGGCGGTGGCCACTTTGCGCTGGTATTTCAGCGAGTTGCCGGTAATGCGGCGGGGCAGGATTTTGCCCTGCTCGTTGACGAACTGCATCAGGAAATCCGGGTCTTTGTAGTCGATGTACTTGATGCCGAACTTGCGGAAGCGGCAGTACTTTTTGCGCTTTTGCCCGATCTTGGGGTTGCTTAAGAATTTTATATCGTCTCTTGAAGCCATTTTCTTGTGGATTTAAAGTTCAACAAACAGAGGGGTTATTCCTCTTCTTCGGCGGTAGCGGCGGGCGCTTTAGCGGCGGGCGCTTCCCTGGCGGGCTGCTGCCTGGCGGGCTGTCTTTCCCGGCGGCTGTCGCGGTCGCGGTCTCTGTTGTCCCGGTCGCGGTTGTCGCGGCGGTCATCCCGGCGTCCGCCCCGGCGGTCGTCTTTCTTGCTGTCGTCAGCTTTCTTCTTTTTAGTGACCTTGCCGATTTTGCCGGCGCGCTTGTCGGCGTTGTACTTCACGCCGTACTTGTCGAGGGTGACGGTCAGGAAGCGCATGATGCGCTCGTCGCGGCGCAGGGCCAGCTCCATCTGCTCGATGAAATTGCCGTTGGGCGCTTCGAATTCCACGCAGTAGTAAACCCCTGACGTGCGCCGGTTAATCGGGTAGGCCAGCTGGCGCAGGCCCATCTCATCCACATGTACGATTTTGCACCCCTCTGATTTGAGGTGTTCGACATATGTCTGAGCTGTCGCTTTGATCTCTTCCCCCGACAGCACAGGGTCTACGATGAAGGTTACTTCGTAATTCTTCATATGGATCAGACATATTTAAAGGTTAACAAACAAAGAGCTTTTTAAGCGGCTGCAAAGGTAGGGATAATTTGGGGAATTGCAAACTATTCTTCAACGAAGCTTTCCAGGGCGGTGATCTTGGGGTAGACGACTTCGACCACCTTTTTCCAATTGGATGACAACCAGGAAGAACTGGTTTTCTCCTGTTCGATCAGGCCCCGGATTTCTTTGACCTTCGCCAGGATGGCGCCGTTCTTTTCTTTCAGTTTGTCGTAATTTGCTTTGGCGGTTTTCAAATCAGCTTTGGTCTCTTTCAGTTCATCTTTAACCTCCTGGAGGGAAGATTCTGTATTTTCCAATTCAGAAGTCAGCTGTTCGCTCTCGCCCTCGCTGTCGCTTTCTGCCTGTTCGAGGGCGTCGCTGAGGCTTTTGTCGGCGTCTTCCCGGGTGGCTTTGATCTTGATGTCGAGTTCTTTGATCCTGATCCGGTTCTGCACCAGCACGGCGTAAACTTTTTTCAGTTTGTTCTTTTCTGCCGTCAGGTTTTCGCCCTCTTTCAGGTTGACCAGTTCCTCATAAAACCTTTTGCGCATGGCGATCAGCTCCTCGATGTCGGCAGCTGCCGAACCGGGTTCTTCCAGTTCCTGGTGGTCCAGCCTGATCAGCTGGCTGGTGATGGCGGCGATGGTGTCGATGTAGCCAACCATGAGTTTAAGGTTGGCCGTATCCTGCCTGACGGCCTCGAAATCTGCTTTGATGGGGTCGGCGGGCTGCTCGTTGACGCTTTGCACATTAAAGCTGAAAATCCATATCAACAGGAGCAAAGTCAGGAGGTAGACGCCCAGCACTTTAAAAATTGCTACAACTCGGGAACCTTGATTGCTTACTTTGCCTATTGCCATATCGTTCGCTTTTAGTCAATTGTTTTTGTCGGCCGGTCCCTGCTGGGTTCGATCTCTATGACCCCTTCTTTTTCCTTCCAGTTGAAGTTTTTGCCGGGCAGGCCGCTGTCGGCGTCATACAGGGTATGCAACAGTTCGACGAACGCATTGCAAGCCTGGACGGCGAGGTCGATCCGGTCGTGCTCGTATCTGAATGCGATGGCTTTATCCAGCATCCCCCGCAGGTTTCTGACGCCCAGCGATTCGGCGAAATAGTTATCCAGGTCGTTCTGGTTGGACGTGTTCAGGCATAGATACCGCACGTTCATTTTCCAGGCCAGTTCCTTCATGGCCGCGACGGTGAACAGGAAGGGTTGTTCTTTCAACAGGGGGAACCGGGGGGCGATCTCTGCCAGCCCTTCCATCAGGGCGACGGTCAGGGCGCGGACGGCGCCTGTCAGGGATATCTTGCGGCCGGAACCCGAGAAGGTGATAGAATGGTCTCCTTCTTTTTCCACCAGCTCTATCCGGGCCAGGGTATTTCTGAGGTTGTTGAACAACCGCCCCTCCAGCCCCCGGGCCCACTCGTCGAATTGCGCCGACAGGCGGGAGTTGGCATGGACCGTAGCGCAGGGCGGGATGTAGTTTTCATCCAGGCGGAGCTGGTTGTTGGCCTGAACGATCCGGCCGACGATCAGCTGGGAAATCCCGTTGCTGGAGGCATGGGAGACCTCCGGGTAGTTGGCGATCGTCAGGTAGGCGGTCGGGACGGTGAATGGCTGGCGCGGCGATTGTTCTCCGGGCAAGGTTTCCCCGCAGGCTTTTTTGTTGTAAACATCCAGGTTCAAAACTACGTAGATGGCCTCGTCGCGGCTGCTTTGCAGGCGCTCCACGATCTGCCCCCGGCTGATCCGGTACTCTGCCAGGTGCTGTTGTTCCGGGGAGATGTCCACAAAAGCCCCGCCGGGGGTGATAGCCTGGCAGGCCAGGAGGTTGAGCACGATGTCGTTGGATTGGTCCAGCTTGAAGAAAAGATCCCAGGAAGGCCCGGCCCCTTTGGTCGGCGTCAGGCCGTAATTGTAGGAATTCAACCGGAAAGAGGTATGGTCCAGCAATTCATTGCGCATGGCATACTCCATGCCCAGGAAATGCTCCTGGTTCACTTTCATGCCGTCCTGCCAGTTGATGTGTAATTTTTTCATGACTATATGAAGTTAGTATTCTTCACTTTTTTTCAATGATGATGATCTCGTCCCCGCTGTCTTCCGGGCCCTGCCGTTTACTTCCGGTTCTCCGGGGTTGTTCTGCCGGTTGGGAGCGGAAGGCCTCTCCCAAAGGCAGCCGCCGGGCCTGGATGAAGTCTCCCTCCTGTACCTGCTGCCTGCTGAGGTTGTTAGGGTCGACCGCCCATTTTCTGCCCCTTTTCGTCCGGCTGGCGAAAAAGGCCCATCCTATGGGGTTGCCGTCTTCATCGCTTCGCAGGTTGACGATGGGGTAATCCACGTTTTTTTCGTTGTAATCCTGCACAAAGTTCTGGAAAAAGGCGCTGAAGGTGGCGTCCAGGGGGATTCTCGACCGCAGGCCGGCAACCCTTCCCGCCGGATAGCGCTCCGAACGGGTGAAAAAGTCCAGGTAAATATATCGCACATTATCGCTGTCCAGGTTGATCCTGGGCGCCGGCGTTTCCGGGTACGGCCAGGCGATAAATTTCCGCTGCGGGATTTGCAGCATGAAATCGTAAGTGCGCAGGATGAGGTAGGGGACGGGCAGCCAGAGCACCGCCTTGTACTGGGCCAGGCTGTAATCATAAAATTCGAAAACATAAGCCCACACCCAGAGCCCGGAGAGGAAACCAAGCCCCGCCGTAAAGGTGATGGCGGCGGTGAGCAGCGTTTCCGGCAGGAAAGAAGCGTGGTCCGCCCAGTCGTAATTGGCAAAGAGAAACCAGGCGTGAAATATCCCGAACAATCCGGCGGCAGCCTGGCTGATGAGCAGCACGCGGCCCGGCCCCTCTTCGTTCAGCATGCCGAGCAGCCCCAGCAGGAAGAAAAGCAGGAAACTGATGAGCGCGTAGTAGAAAACTCCTTTGCGTTCAAACTTCTGTTCCTCCTTTTGGGCAATGAACAGGCCGATCACTGAAAACAGCAAACCGGCAAAGAGTATGATTGATGTAATTATGATCGGGATCATCGTCAAATAAAAGTGGTATATCCTAAAATGTTATTGTAAACAGGTTCGCCTTTTTCCTGGCCGTTGCCCGGAACGAACCGCCGGCCTTCCGGTTCTATCTCCAGTTGAATTTCCAGCCGGGCCTCAATGGGCAGGAAGAACCGCTCCAGGATCCGGACGAGCTTGTGCTGCCCATGCCCGGGCAGGTAACTGGCCGCCCGCCGGGGGCTCATCGGCCCGATTGCGATGATCAGCCCCGGAATGTCGTCTTTGAAAGTTTCTCCCAATACCAGGTTTTCTCCCAGAAAGGAGCTTCCAAGCGGCTGCACCTCGCTCTCTTTGGCTTCCCGGCGGTTGCCGTAAACCCATTTCCACCGGGCAGGGTCATCCAGGACGATAGAGAACAAAGCGGACAATTCTTCCAGCCGGCCCTTATACGAAAAGGCATAGGGCAGGAGATAAAGCAGGGAGATCACCTGTTCATTAGCGATGCCCGCGACGTCCAGCCCCCAGAACTGTTCGGCAAAATAACGCGCCCCCGTATCGCTCTTGAAGCCTGCCAGGACCTTCCGTTCGGCCATCTCCAGGGCGATCCGCTGGTTGTAGAACTCCTGTTCGATGGGAAAGAAGAAGTCCCTGGCGGCCTGCCGTTCCTGCTGTTCCGCTTCCACGTCCTTTTTAACCTGGCCAATGTCCTTTTTCTGATTTTCCTTGCGCAGGTCGTGAAAGATACCCTTCGGCAGGCTGTCGTAAATCCCTTCCCTCCAGATGCTGAACAACAGGTGCCGGAACGCTCCGAATTTGGGGTCTTTTTCGATCTCAACCTGGTCGATATCCTTGCGGTAGCCGCGCCGGAAGATGCCCAGCGTCCGCACCTTTTTTTCCGTCCACTTCAGGCGCCCGTTCTCGATCAGCTCGGTGAGCAGCACTTCGGCCCTGATATCATCGCGGATATTCGAAAGGGTATCCACTATTTTCCGGTAAACCTCCATATAGCTATGCATATTTAACGAAATCCGGATTTAATCGACAAAAACCTGGATGGGCACAAAGCCGGCAGATTTGCCGTTCAGTTCGACCGTCAGTTTTTGGGCCAGATACCGGCAATGCTGGGGGTCCGGCGTACCCCGGAGCTTGATGGCCACATCCAGGGTCCGGATGAAGCCGGTCCTCGGCCCCGGCCCCGTTTTCGAGCCGTCGGTTATGGCAAGGCTTTGGATTTCCGGGCCGGCCTGCTGGTAGCAGAGCAGCCGGATGTCCTCCCGGGTGACGACCTTGTCCCTCACTACGATCGCGGATTTGAAAGCGTCCAGCCGGTCCTTCTCCAGGAGGCGGTTCCGGCCTCCGAGCGTGGTGGTCGTCAGCTTGATTCCGCCTTCATCATAACCGCTGCGCGAAGCGTCGAAAGACTTCAGCGGCTCGCCGGCGGGGATATTCCTTCCCGCCTTGCCGCCGGTCGACCAGTAGCGGACGACCACATACTCCTCTTCCGCCGGCGGGAAAGCGACGAAGCATTTATCTTCCAGGTTTTCTTCTTCTTTTGCGGCGTAGAGCTTGTTGTTGATATCGTTGATGGACTTTCGGATGGACTTGAGGTTGTGGGTGATCACATTTTTGCCCAAAGCGTGATAGATGAGCGATTCCTCCCGGAGAATCTGCAGGATGTTTTCCATCAGCTCCAGGCTGGCCCTTTTGTCAAACCGGTGCACCCCGTCCCGCCGCAACGCATAAACGCTGGTTTCGCCGTTGGGCTTCTGCCGGCCCTGGTTGGCCAGGTGGGTAAAGGGTTTTTCGATGTACTCCTTGCCCTGGCGGGAATTTTTCACGTCTTCGATGCAGTAGAAGAACCCCTCGGGCCTGAGGGAGAACATATTGACCTCGGTTCCCAGGCGGAAGTTCGGCGTGTGGAACCGGCGGTTGAGGACGGGGAAGCAGTTGACCTGGCAAGCCATCTTGCGGGCCATCTCTTCCAGGGCTTCCCGGCTGGAGAAGGGCGCCGGAGAGAATTCTGCCTGCAGCCAGAAACAGGCTTCTTTGATTTCTTTGTCGAGGGCCTCCTCGCCGAAGGTTTCCGCCAGGGGGATGGGGTAGGGCAGGGGCCGGAAACTGGCAAAGTCCTCTCCGTCCGGGCAGGACACGTTCAGGAACTGGCCGCGGTAATAAGCGTTGGCCTCCTGTTCGTGCTGCCGCATCAGGTGGAACTGGCTGAAGCCGCCGGGGGCGGCCGTCCCCTCCGCTTTCGCCAGGCCAGGTTGCGTATGCAGCGGGATGTCGTTCATTTTCCAGCGCGAGGTCTGCAGCAGCTCCTCCAGGCGGCTGTAGTTCTTTTCAAATGGCAGGTTGAAATAGAAATTCACCCCGCCGATGTCGGTACAACCTTCGGCGATGGCCAGCCCGATCCACAGGACTCCGGGCGGCAAAGCCTCGCCCCGCGGGCTCCGGAACAGCTCTTCCTTTTCCATGCCGTTGCGCAACGCGAAAAAAGAGTTTCCGGAAGCGAGGTACTGCACCCGGCCGTCCAGCAGTTGGAAGCTGTCGGTGGGGGTAAAAAAAACATCCTTTCCCGATGGCGAAGCATAGGCGAAGTGATCCTGGTATTTGTCGGTCGTGAAGTTGCCGCCGGCAGAGGGCGCATAGAGAATGCCATGAGCGGGGATGGGGCCCGTGTAGGCGT
The DNA here is from genome assembly GCA_024102975.1 of Phaeodactylibacter sp. Lineage (GTDB taxonomy): Bacteria > Bacteroidota > Bacteroidia > Chitinophagales > Saprospiraceae > JACJXW01. The sequence goes on from JAGFJD010000051.1 coordinate 15,927, forward strand.
CAGGCGTCAGCAACTGGGCCAGATGTTCCAGCATCCTCGACTGGGAAGACTGTATTTCGCCGGAAAAGATCTTGAATTCGCTGGCGCAGGCGCTGATGAGCATGTGGACCAGCGGGTCGTACCGGTCCAGGTTGCTGATGTCGTGATCCAGGTATTTCTTGTAAACCTCAGCCGCTTCTTTATACAGGCGCTGCTGAATGGTCGCTTTATCGGTAGAAAATGGATTCATCCCCTGTGTTTTTCATTTACTGGCCTCCCGATCACCGCGAATACGGGCTAAAGAACAAGGTGTCCTTGTACTGGAACCGCTTGCTGGTGCCCTTGATCGACCCTCTGATCTCGAAATCGAGGATCTGGTTGTTGCGCTTGGCGTTTTTCGGGTCGACGTTCACTTTGATGTTGAACTCCTCGACGCTCTCGATGCGGTGTTCGTATTTCAGGATGGCCTCTTCCAGCGACGCTTTTATTTCGTCCTTCCAGATGTTAATATTGGACGGCACGACGAAATCGACCTCCCAGATTTTGCAGCCGTAGGCGAGGTCGTAGCGAAACTCATTCAGCTTGGTGCTGATGATCAGGGAGATGTTCTGGATGATGGATTCCTGAACGGAACAGGTCAACCCTTTCCTTTCCTGCCGCAGCAAAGTTTCGAAGCTGAACGGTATGTTGTAGTAATTGTCCATGGACGGCGGTTTAGTTGAGCTGGACGATCTTGCCGCTGACCACCACCGGGCCGTCGCTGCCGACGCTGGTCATCGTTTTGCTGCTTACGTTGACGTTGACGTCGGCCACTATGTCTACATTGGTCTTGCCGCCTACTGAAACGGCGTCTGTTTCGCTGACCAGTCCGACGGCTTTATTGCCCTGAGCGGCAAGCGCTCCGGTTTGGGCAATGATTGCGGCGTCTGTTTTGGCAATGACGGCTACGGCTTTGGTTTTAGACTTCACCAGCAGGTCCTCCTTGGCTTCGATCGCAGTAGCCTTATCGGAAGAGGTTGTAATATTTTCAGTAGCTGTCAATTCAATATTCTTGCCCGTATTGACCATCACATTCCTGGCATCCATGACGATGTCCTCTTCGGCTGAGATAGAGATATTCTTCGCGCTGAGGTTCATCTGGTTGGGGGTGGTGATGCTGATGGCGCCCCCGTCCGACATGGTCAGGATGATGGAGTTCGTGCCGCCCTTGTTCAGGATTTTGATCTCTTCGGACCCTCCTTTGTCATTGAGGATGATCTCGTTGCCGCATTTGGTTTTGATGGCCTTGATGTTGTTTTCCGGTTCGCTCCAGTTGCCGGCCGGTTTGCCGTCTTTGTTGTAGACGGAGCCGAGTACGAAGGGTTTGTCGGGGTGGTTGTGTTCGTAGCCCGCCATCACCTCGTCTCCCTTTTCCGGGATGACGTAGAAGCCGCCGGACTTGCCGCCGTGGGAGCTGACCAGGCGAATCCAGGGCGTCATCTCGTTTCCTTTCTGCCAGTAGAACTGCACCCGCACCCGGCCCAGCTTCTTCGGGTCGATGTTTTCCTTAACGACGGCGGGCTCCGGCTCGGGTTGCGGAAAGCGGATTTTTTCATTCAGCGGCGGCACGCCCACCTCTTTAGGCAGGGCGCTGAAGGAATTGTAGTAGTCGCCGTCACCGCCGATGTAATGGGTGGCCTGGGTGACGACGAATTCGCCGAAGTTCTCTAACCCCTTGGTCATATCCTCCGCTTTGGCGCCGGTGACGGAGATGGTGCGCCCGATGCCCAGGCCGATGTGGTCGCTGTTGCCGGTGATAAAGACCATGCCGCTCGACTGCTGGTCCACCCGGCGTTCTACCTGCTTATCCAGTTCTTTCTGGTCTCCGGTCAGGTTGGCTTGTGGCCAGGCGGGCGTGGCGGCGAACAGCTTGCCCGATTCGTTGAACGCCAGCTCGCCGTAGGCGGGGTCAAAATGGCTGATCTTCTTGTCTTTCGAAGCCGAGGTATAGACTTCGCTTTTCTCGTAGTTGTAGTACTTTTGCTCGTAGTTGGTGGCGGCGAGCGACAGTTTCAGGTTGAAATCATAGAGATCTCTGCCCAGCAGCAGGGGGATGGCCTTGGGCAGGTCCAGCTTGCCGAAAACCAGTTCGCTGCCGTTGTAATAAATCCATTCCCCGTACCGGTTGGCGATCCGTTGCAGGAAGTTGAAGTTCGACTCCTTGTACTGCACTACGTAGGGAATGGGATCGGTATGCTCCGGGTCGGCTTTGCAGCTCAGGACGTTTGCGGGGTATTCCTTCATTACCTCCTTCACGATATCGGACAACCCTTTTTCAGCAAAGGAGCGGTAATTCCTGCCGTTGTCCAGCAGCACCGTCGTGCTTTTCCCTTTCAGGATCAGCTCATTGCTGCTGCCGAAGGCGCGGGCGAAGCCGATATCCGTGATGATGCCGACGAAGGCAGGGCTCCTGGCATCGGTGAGCAGGTCGGATTCCAGGGAAATACGGACCACCTTGCCGATGAATTCTTTAGATTTACTGAAGACGAAGTTGCCCTCTCCTTCGATCGATTCTATGGGCACCTGAATCCGGAATTCGTGGTGCCCGAACAGGTGCTGGTCGATCCGGATCTGGGTGTACCTGGTAATTTCCCGGACCCCCTCGACTTCGATAAATGCGAGTGCTTTCTTTGCCAAAACATTCAGATTGAGGTTATTTAAATGATGCCAACCCGAAAAGGCGGAGGCCGCCTCAGTCACGATGCGGCCCTGCCCGCCTTACTTGTACCAGCTGTTCTCGTGCGTGCCGTCTCCGATGATCATCTTTTTGGCGGACAAGCGGAAGCTTTCCACCATGCCGTTCTCTCCCCGGGAGCCGAAACTCTCTTCGTAATTGACCATGTAGGCGTCTTCGAATTCCACTACCTTGAGTTCGGCATCCTCGGTGGGGTCCTCGAAGATGATTTTGCCGCTTTTGCGTAGTTTTGAGGACATCATCCAGGAAGAAAACAGGGTGGTGCCCGTCGTTTCTACTGTGATGTCGATGGTGCCGCCGCGGACTTCGCTGGACGGTTTTCCGAACTGGTCGTAGTCGCGCTCGAAATGGTAAGAGCATTCCAGAACGCGGAACGGTGTGCTGTCGACTTCCAAATTGGCTTTAAAAGGCATAATTCATTGGTTTTTATGAAGAAAATTAAGATTGCTCCACTGAGGTGTTCCAGATGTAATTGTCCACCCCTTCACCGGAGGTGCCGTCCATTTTCAGAGCAAAGGTCTTGGCCGGGAACAGGGGATCCATAATGATGTGGACCAGTATGCGGTCCGGCCGGCCGTTGGCGGTATCCGGTTCGAATTTATCGATCTTGAAGGCCTTGATGAGCTTGTTGGGGCCGGTAATGCTGTTGAGGAACTTGGCGATCTGGCTGCGGTAGGTATCGAGCATCTTCTGGCTTGCGTTTTCGAAACCTGCCTGGTTCAGGAAATCCATCACCACCTTTCCGACCCAGTCGTAGACCCGCACCACGCTGTAGGTCTGCAGGCCGACGTCGTCGGCGGTGCTCAGCGTGCGGGCAGAATAGGGCATAACGGCGTTGAAGTCTTTGACTACCGGCACCAGCCCCTGTTCGTCCAGCAGCCCGATGTGTTCCATCAGCAGCTCAAAACGCACGTTCTCCACGAATTCCAGGGCGCCGTACCGTTTGCCGGCACTGGGCTGGGAAATGGGAACGTTGGGGTCGTAGAGCTTGCCGGCCAGGGCGGCGGAAGGGGGGATGGTGAGGTCGTCATACTCATCCGATTGCTCGTCCTTTTTGCGGCCGATGAGCCAGTTGCAGGTCATCACCACGTTGGTCTTGTCCAGGTCGGCAAAGCCGGATTCCTGGAATTCCTCCAGGACGCTGTCGTAGCTCGACAGGTCGTGGAAATCCGTCAGCAGCAGCACCTTGTTGTCCCGGGCCATGCTGGAGAACTCCTTCAGCACCATATTGGAGCCGATATAGCCGGGAATGGCCATGATGGAGTAGTTCTGGGATTTCCCGAGCTTGCCGTAAGACCACAGCAGCTTGTTGCGGATTTCGGCCCGGAACTGGTCGAGGTTAGGGTCGGACAGCTGGTCCATGCTGGCGTTCAGGATGGTGAGGTTCCTGATTTTGTCGTGCTTGGCGTTCTTGAAGAACAGGACGATAGAGCGGTAGCTCTGCTCCAGCAGGCGGGTTTCTTCCAACGCCTTTTGAATGTTTTTATTGAGCAGTGCTTCGGCTTTCCTGCCTTCTTCCTGTGCCTTCTTCTGCATTTCGCCGACGGTGTCGTGATTCGACAGCAACTCAATCCACGCTTTCAGCCGGTTCTTCAGCTCCAGGCGCTTGTCCTTTTTCTTCTTGTCGGTGAGGAAGATTTGCCGTTCCGCCTTCTTCCGGGGGTCCAGCCGTTTGGTATCGTCCACGGTCTTGGCCACCATATTGAACTTGCCGTACTTGGCGAGCGTGTCTAGCTTTTCCTTGTATATTTCTTCAACTGGTTTCAGTTCTTCTGCCATTTTCTAAGATTTGAGAGGTTTAAAAAAGGTAGTGCTATCCGGGCGTGAAGGTTATCCCTCCGCGCTTTCCGGGTCAGCGGCCTCCAGTTCTTCGATCAGGCTTTTCAGCACGTCGATATAGGCCTGTTTCTCTTCCGGGTCGGCCAGCAGCATGCTCAGTTGCTCGTCGGTCAGTTTTTCCATGAAACTCTGATACAGTTCCATTTTGGTGGAAATCCGGGTGAGCAATTCGGACTGCTTGATGATGCCGTCGCGGCCAAAATCCATCAGAGAATTGAACCGGAGCTCCTGCTCTTCGCCGACGCCTGCTTCGTCGGTCATTTCAACAACTTTGCTGGGTTTGAACTTGTCGAACACGTCCTGCACCGTCTGGCAGTCGTCGACAAATTCGACGTCCGAGGGCGGTTCGTCGGTGAATTGCTGGACGAACAGCGTCCGGTTGTAGGGAATCTGTGGGACGGCCGTTGGCAGTTCGTTTTCTATCAGCCAGGTTCCCGGCCATTTTATGTCTCTGAAGTCAAAAAATTTAGGTGGCATATTAGAGTTAATTTACATAGTTGTTAACTATCAGGCTGTCTTCAGGATGAATGCCGTTGTCCTGTTTAATCCTTTAAATCCCGGCATCCTGTCAATTAATACCCGAAGCGGTCAATTCGTTACCATGCCGGCTACTTGCCAGTCCAGATTTCCTTCTTCGGCCAGGCCTACGAAGAGGGAATCGCCGGCCTGGAGTTCTCCCTTAATGATCATGGTGGACAGGGGGTGGCTCAGCTGCTGTTTGATGGCCCGGATCAGGGGGCGGGCGCCGAATTCTTCGGAGTATCCGAGATGGGCGATGTGTTTTTTGGCATCCTCGCTCAGCTCAACCTTGATGCCCAGGTTTTCGAGTCGCTTGCGCAGCTTCCGGAAGTGGATTTCGAAAATCCGGAGCATGGATTCTTCGCGCAGGGGCGAGAACGGCACGATGCCGTCCAGCCGGCCCAGGAATTCGGGGCGGAAGTACCGCTTCATGGCGGTTTCCAGCTCCATCCGGTCCGGGATTTTACCGTCGTCGAAACTTTTGGTGATGTGCTCGTGCCCGATATTGGACGTGAAGATGATGATGGCCTTGGAGAAATCGCCCACCTTTTCGAGCTTGTCCTTTGCCTTGCCTTCGTCCAGGATTTTCAGGAACACGTCAAATATTTCCTTGCTGGCCTTTTCGATCTCGTCGAAGAGGACTACGGCGTAGGGCCGTTGCCGGATTTTGTTGATGAGGGGGCCGCCTTCTTCGTACCCTACCAGGCCGGGCTCGGCGCCCAGCAGGGCAGAGGTGGCGTACTCCTGTTTGAACTCGGACATATCGAACCGGATCATCGCGTCGGGGTCGTTGAACAGGAAGTCGGCGATCGACTTGGCCAGCTCGGTCTTGCCCGTCCCGGTGGGGCCCAGGAAGAAGAAAGAGCCCACCGGCTTTTCGGGGTCGTTGACCCCGGTGCGGCCGGCGCGGATAGCGTCCGAGATGATGTTCAGGGCATGGTCCTGGCCGACGACCCGCTGGAGCAGGGCTTCTTCCATAGCCAGCAGCCGCTCCCGTTCTTTGGACCGGATTTTGCCGGCGGGAATGCCGGTCTTGTACGACACGATAGAAGCGATATGGGCGGGAGAGACCGCCTCGATCTTTTCGCCGGCCAGCGCTTTGACCTTTTCGAGTTTTTCCTTCAGGTAGCCGTGCAATTGTTCCGGCAGGCGGATGTTCTTGTTTTTTTCCTCGCCCTCTTCCAGGGCGGAGATGAGGATGGGGCTCAGGCGGTGGTTCATCTGGCCTTCGAACCATTTGAGTTCCTGGAAGTAGGCGTTGGAATCCTGGGCGATCTCCGACTCCGACAATTTCTTCAGCTCTTCGAAGAAGGCGTCGATCACCTCGTTGGAGCCTTCCTGGAGCAGGCGGACGGCGGCCATGGTGCGGTCCATGAGGTCGACGGCGCTGTCGGGCAGGCTGCGTTCGCGCAGGAAGCGCTTGGCCAGGGTCACGCACTGCCCGACGGCCTCGCGGTCCATTTTCAGGTTGTGGTGCTCTTCGTATTTGGGCTGTATGGCGCGCAGCATGCGCACGGCGGCCTCTTCGTTGGGCTCTTCGATGATGAGCTTCTCGAAGCGCCGGTTGAAGGCTTCGTCCTTTTCGATGTATTTCCGGTACTCCTCGTTGGTGGTCGCCCCGATGACGGTGATGGCGCCGCGGGCCAGTTCCGGTTTCAGCAGGTTGGCGCCGCCGGCCCCGAAAGACCCCCTGGGGTCGAGCAGGACGTGAATTTCGTCAATGAAGAGGACGGCCCGGTCGATGAGCTTCACCTCTTTGATCACTTTTTTGAGGCGGTCTTCAAATTCGCCTTTATAGGAGGCGCCGGCCACCAGGGCACCGGTGTCCAGTTCGAGGACGGTGGCCGAGCGGAGCTGCCCGGTCACTTCTTCGTTGATGATGTTGAGGGCGAAGCCTTCCACCAGGGCGGTTTTGCCGACGCCGGGTTCTCCGACGAGCAGCACGTTGGGTTTGGTGCGCCGGCTCAGCGTTTCGACCATCTGGCGGATTTCGCCGTCCCGCCCCACGATGGGGTCGATCTTGCCGTCGCGGGCCAGGGCCGTTTTATCCACGCAGAAGCGCGCCAGGGTCTTGAGGTCGGGCTTTCGGCCAAGGATGCTGCTCTTCGGGGCGCCCGCTGTTTCGGCGGCCGGCTGGCCGTTGCCGGCGGAGTCCTGAAGGGCGAAGTTCAGCAGTTCGCTCTCGGTCAGGGGCAGGGAGCGCAGCTGGTCTTCGGTATAGACGATGTCCTGCCGGCAGAGGGCGATCAGGGCGGCGATGGGGGTAATTTTCTTTTCGGAGATTTTGAGCCGGATCATATCCGCGAACTCCATCAGTTTGACGACCCCTTCGTCCGGTTCCGGCTCCTCGGTGACCGTCATGCTCTTGGGGTATTCGGAGATGCGGTAGTCGGCCCATTCCCTGATGAAGAGCACGTCGATGCCCCATTCTTCCAGCCGGGGCGTCAGGCCGACGTCTTCGTGCATCAGGGCGCGGAGGAGGTGGCTTCCGGAGAAGGTTCCGTGCCGGTGGTCACGGGCAATGGACCGGGCGATCTCAAACGCCGTGAGCAACTGGTTTTCGTAGGCAAGTTTGGGTAGCATGGTTACAGGGGCATTTGGGTTTTGTGTTTCGTTCTAAGAAAGTTTACGGAAACAACAGAATAAAAGTTCTGCGTATTGCGGCATAGTCCTTGAATATTCCAGCCTGTGGCTCTAAGTTAACAATAAATGCGGTAACGGTTAAAGCTTTCAATATATTTTTAATATGGCGGAAACCAGGGCGCCGGCTGGCCTTGTGCTGCTGTTCGCTGTTCGCAATTCGCTGTTGGCCAGGGTGCCTTCTGGGAGCCTGGAAACAACCGGCAACAAACAACGGACAACTTGCCCAGCCTCAGAAGACACAGAAAACTGAACCATCCCTTTGATCATGGGTGATTCGTTCTCCACCTTACACCGTACACATTCCGCCCCACCACCCCTCACTCCACCTTCGGCTCCGGCCGGTAAATCTTGTAACTGCCTTTCTTTTTGGTTACGGTGATTTTGGTATCGCCGTCCTCATAGGTTCCCGGTTTCAGGTGGTACTCGTTGGCTGCCGTATGTTTCACCCCGCCGATATTTTGTTCGTACACCTCTACCACCCCGTTGGGTTTGATGGCCTTGATGATGGCCGTGTGGCGGGGCAGGCCGATCTCGAAAGTGCTGGTTTCGGTGCGCGTCTCGGTGCTGCCGTCGGGCAGCGTCCGGACCGTGACCTTAACCACTTCGATCTTCAGGTTCTTGTACTGGATGATATCTCCCGGCTCTGCCTGGGAGAGGGATACGGTGCGGGACGACCATTTGTAGGCGTTTCCTCCGCCGAAATCATGGGGGGTCTTGGCGCCGGCTTCCTTCAGGGCCTGGAAGGCCAGGTCCCAGCACTCGCCAAGCGAGCCTTCGGCCTCGGCAAAGACGCGCTTGCCGGCCTGGGACCGGGCGTAGTTGACGACCTTGTGGTTGGTTATCCCCATGTTTTGAGTTTATCCTTTCAGTTTTTTAATGGCCGACTTGATGACGGCTGCCACCAGGGAGGCCATGACGATGGGGTCGGCCCCGTCGAAGCTGCTGCCGAATTTTTTCAGTTGGCTCTCGTTCTGGCTGCCGTAGGCCTGGAGGGCCAGCGTGATGCGCGCCTCGTCGGAATAGGTGCTTTTGACGACGTCGGACAGGAAGTTGATGTGGTCCAGCAGTCGGCCCAGCATTTTCTGGTACTTCCGCACGTCGCCCTTCAGCCGCCCGTATTCTCCCTGGAAGTGGGGGGAGGCGCGCTCTGCGTGGCTGGAGGCATAGCGTTTCTTGCCGCCGCTCAGCAGGGAATCCAGCAGGCGCTTCAGCTCCCGGGCCTGCTTCTTGAGGTTTTCCAGTTCGTTGTTCGTGCCCTGCACGTTGGTGATCGACTTTTTGAACAGGTCGGTGTTCTCCTGCACGAAGCGGGCGTACTGGTTGAATTTCTGAGCCTCGCTTTCCAACTGCCGGAAAAACCGCCGGGATTGCTGGAGTTTCTGGATGTAGTTCATATTTGGAGATTTGGGTTATAGTATATGGACTGAATGAGTGAATGAGTGAATCACCGCCCTACAGTGCCTTTACCAGCACCTGCAACGCCCGCCGGATGACGTTGTGTACCGAATGATCCTCATCCGACAGGAAGAGGTAGAACAGCAAAATGAGTAAAAGGACGACGCCTATCCGCAGCATGCTTTTGTATTTGGTAGCGGGGGTTTGTTCTTCCATGTCGTTTGCTTCTAAATATTAATACCCGGTTGGGGGAAACGTTACCTTAAAATCCTGCCAAAAACAGGTTTTATAGATTTTTGGAACTGATTATCAGCTTGTTGCCAATTAAATATTTTTTGCTTGTATATGCGTGGTCGCATATGTGTTGTGCTTGTTTTTATGTGTTTCCATACATTTCGGCATCTATCTCCATCAATTTCCACCTGTTTCCATTCACTTCATAGCATCTCCACGCATTTCCATCCATTTCAAAGTATTTCCATCCATTTCCACCTATTTCCATTGTATTTCAAAAACACATCTGCCAAATACTGAACGGATCCACCAACTGCTTCCCCTTCCGCACTTCCACGTGGATGTGGTTGGTAATGCCGGGGTACTTCAATCCCAGGTTCTGCACATAGCCGATCTGGCTTCCCGCGCCGACCTCCCCGGAGACGATGCCCTGCACGTAGAAAATTTTGAGGGTGTAGTCCTTCCAGGCGCCAGACCCCTGCAGCACCAACCCGCGGTAGCGGTGGTCGTCGCGGTAGGGTGCCGCCTCCCGGGTGATGGTCCCGGGGAAGGGGGCGAAGACTTTCTGGAAGGGGGCCGCCCTGATGTCCAGGCCCTGGTGTTTGCGCCCGCCGCGGGGCGCGCCGTACTGGCCGCTGCCCCAGGCGTCGTGGGCGCGGCTGCGCTGGCCGGTGAGGATGGGGTGGGGGAGTTTTTGCATGGTGGTTCGTGGGTTTGGTTATTTTTTTTGGTGAATTGCATTATTATTATTAGCTGAAAAAAGTGTCAAGAATAGTATTAACCGAATCGATAAGTATTTGCCTTTGGGGGGAGAATTCGCAATTTGAGCGTAATTCCTCCAAGTAATTAAAAAGCATTTTTTTTGCATGATCGCTACTTCCTTCAAGCTGATTGATGAATTCTGTGTTCATCATGAGGATATAAGCTGCAATATACTTGGATAAAGAATCAGTCGTTGGTGGATTGACTTTGTCATCCCATATGCTTTTTACAAGATAATCACCAGGTTGGGATAAAAGCCAGCCACATATATTTCCGCTTCCAATAACCAAATCCAAATTGGGTGCTAGTCGAAGCCGTTGTTCAATGTGTTCTGGTTGAATAACTCCTTGAACTGCAAGTAACCATTGGCCATCCGGATCTATCCAAGTAATATTTGATGAGGGGATCTGAAATCCATGCTCCTGAATTAATTCAAGTGAGCCTTGCTCGGTCTCAATTGAAAGAATGGCTTTCAGGAGATGTTCTGTAAAATAAGGATTTTCTGCGAGGCCAACCCGGCAACTTACTAGCATTCTGTCGTTTAAATCAAAACGAAGTTCATCAGTTGAATCAAAAATTGAATCTCCACTTCCATTAGTTTTTGCCAAATGAAGCTCATGCTCTTCCGAGGAGCGATATGGCCCGACCATTAAAGTTCCGGGTGGTAACGTCCATCGGGGCTGATGAGTTAGTCCAATCTTTCCACTAATAAATTTCAAATGCTCATCAAAAAATCTTTTCATATGCTCAGTTCGGTTGCAGGTGGCAGGGTTCCACCAGATGGTGTTGGCACATTTCCTGAACTAATATCTGCTGGATTGATTGCTGGTCCAGGATCGCTCGGATTACCTCCAAAAATTGCCGCTCCACTTTCTCCTTTAGGGCCTTTATCACCATAGCTGGTAACTACTTGCCCACGACGACTGCCGGTTTCAGTGACAACGACATTGCCCTCTTTGTAAAATATGAGTCGATTGTTTTTGCCTTCCGATAAGAAGACCTTCTCAGGGTTAGCTAAAATATCAGCTTCAACATCAGGATCTAAGCGGCCATGATAATCAGGAGATCGTCGAATTTTACCACCTGCTGCTTCCTCGCTAATCTTTTTTGCTTGTTTCGTAGCACGAGCACAGTCCATGAGCCCAAGTGGGTCGAACAAGACATTTGGATCTGTGGCATAGGAATAAAGAGCAAGCCCTCCTTTAATTCTTATGGGATCCTGGCTGATATATTGAATTGATTCAGGATCATAATACCGAAACCGGTTATAATATAATCCTGTCTCTGCATCCTCATATTGCCCAGGATAACGGAAGGGGCACATCTGCACATCACCTTCCAATGAGTTTGACTTGCCATAAGAATTTAGGAAAGCAGCCCATATCCTTTCTCCTTTTTCGTTGTGCATAGATATTGGGGTGCCCAAGTGGTCAGTCTGAATACTGTACTGCCTTTGTTCTGTTAATTTGCCAATAGGCACAAAAGTTCCTGGCTCAAAAAGCCACGTGACCATCGCATTGGGTGAAGGCATTGGAATAGGTTGCTCTTCCGGTCTGACAACTGTATCTGTGTATTTAGGCTGAACCTCTTTTATGACGATGGTTTCCTGCTCGCCACCATCATAATTATCTTTTTCAAAAAATACAATTTCATTATCTTTCCAACTCTCCTCTGGTGTTTCTTCGAGCGTTAATTCAGTCAAGGTAGGATTTTTTTCAGAAACCGGTTGGTTGCTAACCCATTCGTGGATCGGCACATTGCCGTCCCATAGCCAATAAGTAACAGCGTCTCGATAGTTTTTGCTAATCCTGCGCCCTAATGCATCATAGGTGAAGCTTACGATTTCCCCATCTGGCCGCACCACCTCAGCAAGCATGCCGACAGCATTCCAAGTATACCGCCAGGTTTTGCCATCAACCATATTCTTTTCAACCAAGTTGCCTTCCGAATCATAGCGGTAACGTGTACCCTCTGCTTCCAGCAATTGTCCTGCCGGCCCATATTTTCGGTCGCTGTGATCTGGTTTGCGGAATAAATTTCCTACGGCATCTGACAAACGGTATTCGTAATGCCCGTCGGGATAAACGGCAGCAGACAAGTTGCCAAAGTCATCGTGCTGAAACTGGGTCACTTCTGTACCAAAGTCAATTACGCGTTTGAGGCGGTTGCTGATATCCCATTCATAGGTGCGAGAGCGCTGTATTTCTCCACCTTTGCTAAATATTTTATGTTGTACAGGCCTTCCTAATTGATCGCGTTCCCATTTCCCCTTTACTCCATTGGAAAAAAGCCGCTCTACCTCAAACCCTAAAACATCTCGTTTAAATTGCATCTCCCAAAGAGAGGAGTCGCCTAGGGTTTTCAAGCCTAAGACATCACCCATTTTATTTCGACGGATGTCAAGATTAAAGCCTAAAGAGGTCGATATCCTAGACCGAAAACCAAGCTTATCATATTGAGAGTGTACTAAAAAACCATTTTGATTTTCTGTTATTACCTGCCCCATAAGATCTTTTTCAAAAAAGACAATTCCATTTTGATTGGCGGCATGTATTAACTCCCCATCTTCACGATAATCGAATTGTTCTATCTCGCCATTAGAATGACGGCACTTCCGTATTTGGCCTACTGAATCTAAATCGTAGGTGGATTCTATCCCAGAGGCACGTGTTACCTTGGTTATTCGGCCTGCTGCATCTCTTTGGTAAAAACGCTTAACTTTATCAAATCCACTTTCCAATTCGACCCTGCCATTGGCATCCAGGTCGAATTTATAAGCATAGCCGTTTTCGTTTACAATTCCAACCAATTGCTCATCAGTATTGTACTTTAAAGTTATTGTCGTTTTATTTTCAATTCGTTTTTTTATTTGGCTTAGTCCAGCGTATTCAAAATGAATATCCCGTTGTTTATCCTTCACGCGTACTACATTTCCCTGTAGGTCGTATTCCAGTATTCTCAAATTTCCGTTTGGCTCGCCCACTTTTATTATCTGCCCCAACAGATCAAAAATCCTACGCTGAATATTTCCCTTAGGATCAATAGAAGCTATACCCCTACCAAGATTATCATACCGCCACCGCGAAGAAGCATTATCCGGCGTCGTCAACTGATCGATTTCCTTCCTGGCATTATAGCCAACAAGCGTACGCCCTCCTGCCGGATCAATTAACTGAATCAATTGCCCATACTCATTATAGCGATACTCCGTTACCCTTTCCATACTATCCACCCGCCTAACCACCCGCCCCCGCTCATCATACTCCCAAACCCACTTCCCCCCAATCTGATCCACCGCCTCCACCAGCAAATCCTCCTCCGAATACCGCATCTTAATCTTCGTATCATCCGGATAGGCAATCTGCACCAAATTCCCACGGCCGTCATACTTATAGCTTGTCTTATGCCCCAGCGGGTCGATTTCGGCCAGCAGCTCGTAGTCCTCGCTGTATTCGTACCTTTTCTCGTTGCCGAGGGCGTCGACCTCGTGGTGGACGACGGCCCCGTCGTGGTAATAGGTTTCGATAAAGTGCTCCACGTGTCCGTCCGGGTGGCCGACGATGCGTTCCAGGGTAGTCTTCCCCTCCTCGTAGGTGATGTTGCCGTTGTAGATGTTGCCGTCGCCGTGCGAATGGGTGCATTTGGCGTCGTGGCCCTCGCCGTCGTATTCGTAGTAGAAGCTCAGGCCGTCGCGGTAGGTGAGTTGCACCATGAGCAGGCCTTCGTAGCGGTAGCGGAAGGCGTGGCCCAGGGCGTTGATGGCCGCCAGCAGGCGCCCCGCTTCGTCGTACTCGTAGCGCACGATGGGGAAGGTGGCGCCCTCCTTTTCCGGGTGGGGGGCGTGGATGGCTGTGATGCGGCCAAAGGCGTCGGTATCCACCTGCAGGTGCCGCCCGGCGCTGTCGATGACTTCCCGGAGGGCCAGGTGGCCGTCGTAATTGAGCTGTATCCTGTTGCCGGAAGTGTCTTCCACCCGCGCCAGGGGCCAGTCGTCGCCGACGCCCTCGTGGAAGCGGTACAGGAAGCGCCTCTCGTCCCGAACGTAGTAGCCCTGTTCGTCCCGTCGAAGCTCCACCTTGTCCTGCCGGTCGAGGAAAGCTTCCCCAACTTCCAGTTGCGGGAAAAAGGCCAGGCGGCCATCGGCCAGGCGCAGTTTCATTACCAGGTACCCGTCGCGCATCTCCGGCGTGAGGGCCATGTCGTATTTGTGGTGCCAGCCGTAGCCCACCGGCCCCTGGTAATCGGAAGAAGTGTAGTAGATGCAATCCCAGTCGAGAGGCACCGGCCCGGGCAGGGAAAAGTCGTTGCGCTCGGCAGTCATCTTCCCACTGGCCAGGTCGATGGGCTCCAGGCCCATTTTGCACATCCTGTTGCTGACCCGTTGGGCGAGGTTGCCCTCCTTGGCCATCTTCTTCAGGATTTTCTTGTTGATGAAGGTCGCCACCTTTCTCGCCGCTTTCCCCAGGAATTTGACCAGTTTTTTCATGGCGAACTGCATGGCGAAGCGCAGCACGAAGGCGCTCAGGGGCGCCGGCGCTGGCGGCCCGGAGGCCAGCACCGGGAAGCCCATCGGCACAGCCATGACCACCCCGGCCACGAAGGTGAGCCCTTTGACGCCGCCTTTTTTGTCCTTGCCGGTAGGGGCGGGCGGCCCCACGTCTGCGCAGCCCAGGGCGATGTCTCCCAGGCGGCTCAGGGGGTAGACCGAGGTTGGCGGCGGCGGTGGCGGCGGTGGCGGTGGCGGATAGCCCAGTTTTCCGGCTACCCAGCCGCCGGCCATGCCGGCCATTTGTGTGAGCGACATGGTAGCCCCGCCCACCGTGTAGCTGCCGGTCACCACTTCCCCTTTCATTTCCGGCGGCTTGGTAAAGGGGCCGGCGATGGGAAACTGGGGGAAGAACATGCATTCCGTCATCGGCTGCGCCGCCGGGATGCCGTTGACCATGACCGTTTGGCCGAAGATGGGGATATAATCGAAAGGGTCGAGGATCATTCCGGTGTAGACATGGGGCAGGGGGGTCGGCACCGGCGGCGTGCCCGGCACCAGGTTGATGTGGATGTCCATGCCCAGGACCATGTCCAAATGTTTGGCGGCTATCACGATGCGGTGGTTTTTAGGAGTTCCTGCCAGTTTTCGCCCAGCAATCCGGTAATTTCATTTTCCAGCTCGTACTTTTTCATGCCCGAATCTGCCCTGGCGTGGAGTTCCAGCAGCGCTTCGGCCACATAGGGCAGCGTAGTGGATGGCCGCATGGCGCTTTCCACCTTCTTGCCCGCCTCCAGGGCCTTGCGGTAGTATAGCCAGGCGTTGTCGTAGTCTTTGATATAGTGGTAGCAGAAGCCCGTCATGCGCCAGGCTTCCAGCTCGATATTCGGTTTTTCGATGGCGTGGGCGATGGGCCCCGCCAGGGCGTAAGTTTGGGCGCCGGTTTTGAAATCCTGCCGCCCGAGGTAACAGCCGGCCTCGCCGATAATGGCCTGAGCTTCCAGTTGCCCGCCCATAGCGGCATCTTTTTCGGCGTGTTCCCTGGCCGCCTGCTGCGCCTGCCGGTAGGATTGTATGGCGCTTTCGTAGTCCTTGATGCCGATGTAACCGTTGGCGAGGGTAAACAGGACGGCTACCTGCAGGTGGGGCCAGCCCTGGGCGGCGGCGATGGCCAGGGCCTCTTTGGCCAGGGCTGCCGCCTTGTCCATTTTCTGCTGCCCGGCGGCCTGGCCCAGGCCGAGCATGGCTTTCTGGAACTTAACCCCCGGCTCTTCTTCTCTGCCTTTGGAAGCCCGGGCAAGGATTTCCTGCATGGCCTCGCCCATGTCCAGGTCGGGTTCGAGTACCACCACCCTGTCCGGGTAATTGCCGATCAGTTCTCCCAGCAGCGGGGCCTGTGTTTCCTCCTTGAGCATGATCCGGATTTGATCTGGGATATCCATTTGTATCAGCCTTTCCAGCCATTTTACCCATTCTTTCGGGCTTTCGTTGTTCCGGGGCAGGAGGTAGGCGACGAAGTGGCCGTTCAAAATCTCCACCAGGCCGGCGAAATCGGCCAGCAGTTGCAGCCAGGCCCTGGTGTCTTTTATGTCGCCTATTTCCAGAGCGTCGATATCCACGCCCCCTTCTTCGAGGGAGGCCCGGCTGGTGGGGTGAGAAATGTGCGTCAGGAATTCCCTGATCAGCTCGAAAGCGTAGGTTTCCGGGTCTTTGAAATCGCTCTCAAAGGTGAGGAAAATAGAGGGCACGACGCCTTCTTCGGTATCTTCCATATAAACCAGGGCATCGATCATCCGGGAGGCGTCCTGGCGGGCCTTCCAAATGCCGAACGGGGCGTCCGAGCTTTCTTCGAAGGCTTTCCATTGCTGCCCGAGTTGTTTGAGGCGAAGCGTGATAGGGTTGTCCTGAGACAATTCAGGCATGATCGTTTGTTATTTGGTTAATTGGGTGCAAACAGCACAAAATTATGAAAAAAGGCGTTGCCGCGCCACCTTTTTTTGTCAAAAAGACAGCTTTGCCAGTTTTTATATTAGAACAATAAATATTTCTCATTTTTGAAATGTATTTGCCCGCCGGGCGGGCGTTTTTTGGAAATATTGCTTATTTTTTGGTTCTCAGCTAAAACCCCGATATTCCGTTTTCAATGTTCAACCGGAAAAAAGACAAGATCGAGTTCACGGAGAAGGGCAAGGAGGAAATCACCATCCGCGACGCTTCCGGCGCGGGGCGGCCCACCATCGACCTCACCGATGCCGGCTCGGGGGGCCTCCTTTCCTTCCTTCGCAGGAACAAAGGCCCTGCCGTCGCCATTTCCGGTTTTGCCGTCTTTGCCTTCCTGGCCGTCCTTCTGTTCCGGTACGGGCGAGCGGACGATGCCCCGGTGCCTTTCGAACAACACGCCATTATCGAAACGGCGCTCGACGAAGGACTGCCCATCGAAGGCTACCTCTCCCGCCTGTTGCGCCAGGAGGCCAAGGTGGAGCAACTGGCCGGGGCGGCCCGCAGGCTGGGCGTGGCCCGTCTTTCCCCGGGGACGAAAGCTCTGTTGTATTTCGAACGGATCACCGATCCCGAACCTTATCAGGCCCGCCTGTTCACCGGCCCGCAAACCTCCTTGCTGTTCGCTTTCGAAGGCGAAGGGCGGGTGGAACTGCTCAGCAACAAGCTGCTGAAATCCTACATCGCCGAACGGTGGGTGCTCGAAGCCGACATGCTGGACCTGATGACCGGCAAAAGCAGCCGCCTGAAAGCTCCCTGGGAACTCCTGTCCCGGACCGAAGAGATCCTCTCCTGGTCCATCGGCCTGCGCAACCTGCAGAAGGGCGACACCCTCTGCTGGGTGTGGGAGGCCCGGAAGTACGAGGGCGACCCCAGCTTCCGCAAGGCGTCCGTCGCCGGGCTCCAGCTGAGCGCCCGCTCGCTGGATACGGCCGTCTTCGCCATCCGGCCGGCCGGCAGCCGGGATACGGCCTTCTACGATTACGAGGGGCGGCCCCTCCGGCGGCAGTTCCTTCGCTCGCCGGTCCGGTACGGGCGGATTTCCTCCCGCTACAACCTCACCCGCCTGAACCCCGTCCTGAAATACATCAAAGCCCACAAGGGCACGGATTTCGCAGCCCCTGAAGGCGCGGAGGTCTACGCTCTGGCCGACGGGGTGGTCGTCAAACGCGGCCTGTACGGCCCCAACGGCAACTATGTCAAGATCCGGCACGATTCGATCTACGCGACCGGCTACCTGCACTTGTCGCGGTTCGAAGACAGCGTACAGCCAGGCGATACGGTGCGGCAGGGGCAGGTCATCGGCTATGTCGGCCAGACGGGCTCGGCCACCGGCCCGCACGTGTGCCTGCGGTTCTGGCGGCGGGATTTTCAGGACGACTTTGTCCATGCTTTCCAGTATTTGCCCGAACCGCTGGCCCTTCCTCTTTTGGAAAGGCAACAATTTTATCAGGCCCGGGACAGCATCCTGTCGGCCATCCGGTCACTTGACAACTAAGACAACCTCCAGTTTCCGGTTGTCGGCAATGCTGGGGTCGTAAACCACTTCCCGGCGCACATTCACGTTTTGCAGGGAAGGGATGTCGGCCCGGAACCGCTCAGCCAGGAAATGGAGCTTGGCGCCAGCCAGCTGGCTTTCGGTTAGCTCCTGGTTCGGGCGGATATTCTCCGTTTTTTGCATGGCGCCCGACTGCCAGTACTTCATGGTGAACGGGGCGCCGGTATAGAGTTCGTAGGAATTGTCTTCCAGCGGGTTCTTCACTTTCACCCGGAAGGTGACCTGGACCACCTGCGCTTTTTGCTTTTGAATGTCTTCCCGGTTGAGGCTTTCGATCGCCTCGAATAGTTTTGGCAGGGGGAACCGGCTGAGGAAATCCCCGTGTTCGAAATAATTGATGTAAGCGTCGATGCGCTCGGCGAAGCTGAACGTGACGAAGGTGAAGTCGGATTGCTCATTGGTGGTGCGGCTCACGTCGAACCGCTCCCCGATGCCGGCATCGGCCAGCCGCTGCTTCAGGCATCCCTGGTCTTTCCAGCAGGCCATTTTGGGTGGCGGAGGCGGCTTTATCCCTTCTCCAAATACCAGTTCGGCGTCGAAGGCGGCCGAAGAGCCCAGCGGGCCGCCCGGTTCTACGAACAGGTTGACGCTGGAGCCTCTGCCGAAGTGGTAGCCGACGCCCCCGTAGACCAGGCTGGCGCGGCCGGTGCGCACGCCCAGGCGCACGCTGAAGGTTTCTTCCAGGAAGGACATGCCCAGGCCGAGGTCCACCAGTTGGCAGTTGCAGGAGTTTGCAGCGAACATCCCCTGGTAGCGGATAGAAGGGATGAAGTAGTTGCCGTCCGATACCCTGTATTTCAGGTTGCTCTGGATGAGCAGGGTATTGGCGATGTTGTACTCCGCCAGCATGGCGTTGGCGTTGGCGGGGCTGATGTCGAGCGTTGCCGGGAACTGGGGCAGGGCGACGTACAAATTGAAAAAGGAATTGTCCTTGCCCAGATCGGCGTTGTAGTTGAGGCCCACCCCCAGGTTGACGTTGGAGGAGGAGGGCTCGCCGGCCAGCAGCGGGTCTTCCACGTTGGGCAGGCCGAAGCTCAGGTTCTGGTACCGGGCCGAGGCGCCCACGGAGAAGCGGTGCCGGCTATCCGGGTTGAGGTGAACGCTGGCGTTCAGGTTGAGGCGCAGGGTGTTGACCAGGCCTGCCTGGTCAAAGACTGCCGTGCCGCCGATGCCCAGGGAGCGGTTGAAAAAGGGATGGGCGGAAGAGATGAAAAAGCTCTGGGGCGCATCCTCCAGGTTGAACCACTTCCGGTAGGCGCCCAGGAAGAGGTGGTGCCGCCCGTCGAGGCCCATGGCCGCCGGGTTGTCCAGGACATGGCGGTGGGAGAGGGGCGAATAGATCTCAGAAGGCTGGGCCGAAAGCAGCGTGGAACCGGCCAGGAACAGTATGACAGAGAGTATGGAATGACGCATCGTCCAGGGGTTTGATGGGTTACTTAATGATGGTTAAGGCGCCGGTGGCCGAGAAGCCCTCCGGCCCTTTGATGACGTACCAGTAGGTGCCCGCGCCGGGGCAGTCCTCCCCGCACATCTCTACCGCATCGGCCACCGTGAACGTTTCCTGGCAGCCTCTCACGCACTCGCCGCCCCGGCTGTAGAGCTCGATCTCAAAATCCGTGGGGTCGAACTGCATGTCGGGCCCGAGCTCGATCTCCCAGCACTGGTTGAATTCGTCGCCGTTGGCGGTCAGGACGTTGGGCACGAAAATCAGGCG
>JAGFJD010000055.1 GCA_024102975.1 Phaeodactylibacter sp.
TGGCGGCTAACCCTGAACGGCAATCTTTTTCCCTCCTGGCCGGCGGGCAGGGAAGGCTGCTGTTCTCTGGGGCCGTCCAGGAGGCGGAATCTAAAAAGTACGTGTTAAAAGCCCTGGAAGAGCTGGATTTGGACAGGGAGGTGGCCTTTTC
The DNA here is from genome assembly GCA_024102975.1 of Phaeodactylibacter sp. Taxonomy (GTDB): domain Bacteria; phylum Bacteroidota; class Bacteroidia; order Chitinophagales; family Saprospiraceae; genus JACJXW01. The sequence goes on from JAGFJD010000055.1 coordinate 152, forward strand.
GGAAGATTCCATCCCCCACTACGTCAAAGGAGAAGTCATCATCCGCTTTGCTTCTCCGGTGCTGGACAGCAGTTTCATAGACAATACGAACCTACACTACGGCCCGCTTTGCGAAGTGGTGACGGATACCGCCCTGCTGAATGAAATGGGGCAACTGCTGGAACTGCCCCAGGGCGAAGATATTTGCGATTGCTACCTGGTCAAAGTGTTCCCCCGGCTGACGACGGAAGAGCTCTGCATCACCACCCTGGATGGCGACCCTTTGTACATCCCTCCCTACTGGACGACAATGGTATTGAAAAACTGCACCGACGGCAAAAACGAGCTCGCCGTCAGCGCCGGGCTGGACAGCATCAGCGCAGGAAGGATCGTCTACGCCCATCCTAATTTTGCCGGCACCGGCGACGCGGATTGCGAAGACCCGCTGTGTGAGGAGCAGCATTCTTTGTGGGATACGCCTAATCCAGATTATCCGGAGGAAGCTTCGATCAATATCTTGCCAGCCTGGGATCACAGCGTCGGCAAACCGGAGACTAAAGTAGGCATTTTCGATTCCGGCATTTTTTACCAGCACGAAGATTTCGGTTACGGATCCGTCGTAGAAGAATCCTGGGACTTTGTAAACGGGAACAGCCAAAACGTTATTACGACATCAGAAGATTTGACCTCTCATGGCACCCGGGGGGCAGGCATCATTGGCGCCATAAGGGGCAACGGCATAGGCGTCGCCGGCATTGCCGGCGGGGATACGGACTCTCCCGGCATCACTTTGCTGGGGTTGCGCGTTTTAGATGCTAGTAACAGATGGGCGACGTCAGATTATGCCGATGCCTTGATGTTTTCCGTCCAGGCCGCCGGCAGCCCTATGTTTGAACTCGCGAATAACAGCCTGGCCCTTCCGGATGACGGTTCTACTTCTAATGATGTCGAGTCGCTGGAAGAAGCGGTAAACCTGGCCTTTCGCGCAGGCATAGCCCTGATCGCGTCGCGGGGCAATGGTTTCCCTGGAGAGGAGCTTACAGCGGCTCAATATCCCTGCAGCTTTGACGATGAAATCTTCATTTGCGTGGGCTCGACCGGGACGGACGGAGAGTTGAAGAATGATGAAAATGGAGACCCCGCCTATGGAGGCCCGGGTGACGACAGCTATTTCTCCATGTATGGAGAGCCGATGGACTTTCTTGCTCCCGGAACAGCGGCACTCATTATGACCACCATGAGCAATGACCAGGAATACGTGCCTCATACCGGCACTTCTGCTGCCGCGCCTCATGCTACCGGCGTCGCTGCTTTGCTGGCTTCCGCCAGCGAGCAAGTGCGTTTGTCGGTGGAAGACCTCGAACATATTATGCAGTATACAACTGACGACCTGGAAACCCCCTTTTACGACCAGGAAACTGGCTGGGGCAGGCTGAACGCAGGATCGGCGATGGAATTCATCCAGGAAAACCGCATCCTGCACTTTTCTGCCGAGCCGGACGTGCTGGAATATTTGTGCGACCATACCCTGCTTAATTCCGCCTGCGGGATAGAAATGCAGGGCAATTACCTGTATGACGACTCTGGATACGCCATCAATACGGGCGACGAGTTCTATAAAATTGACGTCGTCCGGCACACCTGGGACATCGACCTCGATATATGCGCTTTGACCAACGACCCCAACGCGATTATTGTCGACAGTGCGGAAAAACCAGGCTATTGGGTGCGCAACAGCGCCAGCACGCTCTGGGGAGAACCCGAAGATCTTTTACCCCCGCCCGACCCGCCCGACCTGGGATATTACGGCGTGCGGCCCTATGCCATGGTATATTTTGAAACGCCGCCCACCATTGATGGATGCATTTTTCAGGGGCAGCTCTCAGGGTACAGCTATGCCATCTATGACGCAACGGGACAGGAACTGCTGGGCACGATGCCCGCTGGCTTGGCACATTGCGAAAGCCCCCGCCTGGCCATCTCTTTGGTGGTGCAATCAGAAAATCCCGTTGCTGCCAGCAAAGAGAACGCCGGCCAACCACGCTTGTTTCCCAACCCGACAACAGGAACAGTCATTATTGATGGAATGGCGGAAGGCCAGCTAAATGTCCGTCTATTTTCCATGAGCGGGCAAAACCTGGGCCATCTGTTCAATGGCTATTACAACGGGAAGAGCCCTTTAAGCCTTCACCTGCCCGGCCTCCCTCCGGGCCTCTATTTCTGCCGTGTCCGCTCCGGGCAGCAGCACCATTCCATCAAACTGGTAAAACACTAAAGCTATGAAACAACATATCATTTTATCCCTCATCGCTATGGGGGCCTTTAGCAACTGCTCCAAGGAAGACGATGCTGTTATCCCTTCACCAGACAAACAATGCAATAGCGCCCTATACGCCAGCCCGCTGCCTGCCGACACTTGCCTGGATTTCCCTGACGAACCCGTTCTTTATTTTTACCACCGGGTGGGCCCGGGTTACTCCCTGGTCGGCAAAAACCCCGGCAACCCGGACGAGTGGTTGTACCTGCTCCATCCGGAAGAGGCAGGTATTAACGACGGTGCGGAAATATGGAAGGTAGATACTTGTTCGGGGAGTAAGCAATTCATATTGGATGAAGTAAAAAACCAACCCAAGGTCAATAAACAAGGCTGGATGATTTTCCGCAGAACCTTTGACGGATTGATGTATAGGATTTCTTTGCGAGGAGATAGCTTGCTGGCTGTATCCAATATAGTTGCGCATGACCTATTCGACTGGTGCCTCGACGGCGAAGCCTTTTTTTACCGGGCGCGCTTCAAGGATGTAGCTTACCTCGTGGATATTAATGGAAACGTACTGGACAGTTTTGCTATGGATTGTCACGCCATAGCCGGGCGGGGAGAACACATCGCCGTGTCTTTAGACAGCGAATTCTCCTCAACAAATTCCCGAATTGCCATTCTGAATCTTTCCAATAACGAGCTGGCGGAAGTAGCCGAGCTTACGACGGTTGGTTTAGTAGGCCCTCTGGCCCTGGCCTGGGAAAGCGATGAGTCGTTGATTGGGGCATTTTCTCAAGGGCTTTATCGGATTCATGTCCTGACCGGAGAAGTAGAACCCATTAAAGAGACTTGTGAAAACCTGTTTTATTATTACCCCGTCGTAGATTCGGACAACCCCTCCTGGCTGATCCTGGGCAAGCGGGATTATTCCTGGCCGGTATTGGCGAATATTGATTTTACAACCAACATGGTGCTGTACAACACAGAAACGGGGGAGGAGTGGAAGCTGGATTTGGACCAATAAACATCAGGCGAAGCTCCTGGCTGCCTCCACCCGCTCTTCCCCCTTTTCTCTCCACCGGAACCGGTAGGCATAAGGATTTTCCCTGCCCTCCGTCACATCGGCAATGATGCCGCCCAGTACCGGGGCAAATTTAAAACCGTGGCCGCTGCCGCCGCTGGCCACCACCAGCCCCGGCCGGTCCGGATGGTGGCAGATATAAAAGTCGCCGTCCCAGGTGTCGCAGTAGAAGCACAGGCGGGTGGCGGTGATGGGAGCGTTGAGCAGGCCGGGCAGGTGATCGGCGAGGAATTCCTGAAGTTTGGGGTAGAACCGCTCCGGCACTTCGTGTTCTTCCTGCGGGTTTACCTCCAGCCCTTTGCCGTGGTTGGCTACTTTGACGATGCCACCGGCCTGGACAGGGAATCCGTACCAGCCGGTTTTGGAAATATCGGATGCCCAGCCCGGAAATACTTCGCCGCGAAAGGGGGCGGAGTCTTCAGGCTGGAACATATAAACCGGATGCCCGCTGGCGCGCATGCGGTCCTGCAGCTCGGGCAGGAAAGCCGGCGCCCAGGCACCGGCAGCCAGGATGACGTAGTCGCCGCTGTGAACTTCCCCGTTGGTGGTAAAAATGCCCTTCACCTTGTTTCCGTTCTCCAGGAACTGCTTCAGCCCTTTGCCCTCGTGGATCGTGACGCCTTCCTCTTTGGCGATCTGCGCCAGCCGGGCCACCACCTCGCCGCTTTCCGCCCAACCGCCCCGGGGGTTGTAGTAGCCGTCGGCGTACCGTTCGGCGTTCCACTGCGGGAAGCGCTCGCGGAGCTGGCCCGGGCCCAAGCGCTGCACGCCCAGCCCTTTTTTTTGCATCACCTTCAGGCTTTCCAGTTCCAGGCTGCCCGCCTCCATCGGCTGATGGGTGAGCAGCAGGAAGCCGGTTTGGTGGTACAGAGGGCGGGGCCATTCGCGGTTCCAGCGGTCCCAGCCCCGGAAGGCTTCGAGCATGAGATCGGTGTAGAATTCGTCCGCCCCGTAATCGGCGCGGATCATTTTGGTGATGTCGGTGGAGGAAGCCCTGGGGTGGGGGAGGGGGCCCGGGTCGAACAGGTGTACCTGGTGCCCCCGGCGGCTGAGTTCCACGGCGGCCGTGATGCCGAAGATGCCGCCGCCGGCGATGAGGATTTTGTGTTTGGATGACATGGGGTAAATGTAAGGAATTTTTACTCGTGCCGCGATCATCCTGATCGCAAGGCAGCAAGGCCTGCAGAGGCGGGTAAACCTCACGGCACGTTCAATCAAGCCTCCATCCGCCATAGCAGGCTACTACCTGCGGCAGCAGGATGGCCGAACACAAGCGCAGCCTCTGGTCATAGTCGGAAATTCATGTTACAGAACACTTGAAACTAATCTCGTATCTTTGCACAGATTTCAACCAGGGTTATGAAAGAGCTGCTCGTTTTATTAAAAAAATACCAGGATTTGAATTTGACGGAAGTCGTCGACTACGATAAATTCAACCTGTATGCCATTACCCATCATTCCACCTTTCTGGAGGGCAGCACCTTGACAGAAATCGAAACGCAACTGCTCCTGGAAGAAGGCCTGACCCCCAAGGGCAAGCCGCTGGCCCATAGCTTGATGGTAAAGGATCATCACAATGCTTTGCGCTTCGCCCTGGAAAAGGGTAAGGCGAGAGCAGCAATTGACTCTGCCCTTGTCCGGGAGATCAATGCAAGGGTGCTGAAAAATACCGGTTCGGTTTACAAAACTGCATTAGGCGAAATAGACAGTTCAAAGGGGGAATACCGGCTGAGCAATGTCCGGGTTGGGGACAGGTACTTTGTAACATATGACAAGGTTGCGCCTTTAACCGAACAGCTTTGTACCCGCCTGAACCAAAAGCTGGCGGAAACAGAAACGGTTGAAGCCCGGTTGCTGCTTTCCTTCGACGCCCACTTCGACCTGGTCAGCATTCACCCTTTCTACGATGGCAACGGCCGCACTGCCCGCTTGCTGATGAATTTCATCCAGGCTTATTTTGATCTCCCCTTGTCCATCGTATTCTCTGAGGACAAGGCGGATTACTTCGAAGCCCTGGAACAGACAAGGAAAAAAGAAAGCCTTTCCTATTTCAGGGATTTCATGTGCGCTCAGTATGAGAAATATCTGAATTCCGAAATCGAAAAATACCTGGATGCCCGGGATCAACCCCGGAAAGGCGATGGCTTTTCTTTCATTTTTTGATACTTTGGCCAATTTCAGCGCACCTCACAATTTTGCCATTGGATTACTTCCCTTCTATCCCGCCTCTTTGTCCTCCGCCTGCCAGCCCTACCTGTGAAACTTTATTCAGTATTTCCCTTTCTTTAGAAATAAAATTTCATTAACCGGGCATGGCGCCAAAAAATGCAACAGATTCCGGAATGCTGACTTTTTCAAAAAAAGCCCAAACCTTTGCCAAATCGGCAACTGGATTTCGTAACTGTTAAAACTTTTCCAACAGCAGTTCGTTTTAATTCCAAACTAATTTACCTACTTTCGAAGTTCTTTGCCCATTTAAAGTGGGACAAAACCGAAATTTGCCCTGCCAATTCAAACCACCAGATACGCTGCCCGGCGTTTGTCAGCTTCATTGTAGCTGTAATTCCATGAACAAGGATTGAGGTTTACTCACTCCCCGTCTTCGCCAAGGCTTAGCCGGGTAAAATTCACTCATTCATTCAGACACCCTAAGCCCGGTCACCCAAAATCACAACTACCAGCTTATGGACCAAGACACCCAACGTGGACTATACGTGCCTCAATTGGAAAAAGACTCCTGCGGGACCGGCCTGGTGGCCAACCTCGACGGCGTCAAAACGCACCAGCTGATCGAAGATGCCCTGCTCATGCTCACCAACATGGAACACCGGGGCGCCTGCGGCTGCGAGCCCAATACGGGCGACGGCGCAGGCATCCTCATCCAGACGCCCCACGAGTTCTTCGAGAAAAAATGCAAGGAGCAGGGCTTCACCCTGCCGGCCTTCGGCGAGTACGGCGTCGGCGTCGTCTTTTTTCCCAACGACCGCAGCCTGCGGCGGCAGTGCCGCGTCCTCTTCGACGACTACATCGACGAGCTGGGCTTCGAACTGCTGGGCTACCGCAAAATCCCGACCGATAACGAAGAACTGGGCGAATCGGCCGTGGCCGTGGAACCGCGCATGGAGCAGGTCTTCGTCAGGCCAACGGGAAAACTGGATCCAAAGGCCCTGGAGCGCCGCCTGTACGTGCTCCGCAAATTCGCCACCCACAACATCCACAAAACCTATCCCCAATCGAAGGATCAATTCTACATCACTTCCTTTTCCTATAAAACGGTCGTCTACAAAGGCCAGTTGACCACCTACCAGCTGCGGCCCTACTTCCCGGACCTGCACGACGAGCTGTGCAAGTCGGCCATCGCGCTGGTGCACAGCCGCTTTTCTACCAATACCCTGCCCAAGTGGAAGCTGGCCCAGCCCTTCCGCTACATCGCACATAACGGGGAGATCAATACGGTGAGGGGCAACCTGAACTGGTGGATGTCCAAAGAGATGCTCCTGAAGTCCACCTTGTTTTCGGATGACGAGCTGGACAAGCTGAAGCCCATCTGCGGCGACCGCCTGTCGGACAGCGGCAATTTCGACAACGTGCTGGAATTCCTGGTCCTTAGCGGCTTCTCCCTGCCCCACGCCCTGATGATGATGATCCCGGAGGCCTGGCAGCACGACGAGCAGATGGAAGATCACAAAAAGGCATTTTACGAATACCACAAGACCATTATGGAACCCTGGGACGGGCCGGCATCTATGTGTTTCACGGACGGCATCCTGGTAGGCGCTACCCTCGACCGCAACGGCCTGCGCCCCTCCCGCTACTGCCTCACAGAAGATAACGTGCTGATCGTCGCCTCGGAAGCAGGCGCTTTGCCCGTCGACCAATCCAAAGTCGTGCTCAAAGGCCGCCTGCAACCGGGGCGCATTCTCATCGCCGACCTGGACGAACACCGCGTCATCGGCGACGAAGAGCTGAAATCCAGGATTTGCCGGCGCCTGCCCTACCGGGATTGGCTGGACGAATACCGCATTACCCTGGACAATCTGCCGGCCCACCGGGAGCCGGTGGTCGAACTGGACGAACAGACGCTCTTCCGCAACCAACAACTTCACGGCTATTCCAAAGAAGACCTCAGAGTGATCATCGCCCCCATGATCAAAGACGGGCAGGACCCGATCGGCTCTATGGGCGCCGATACGCCTCTGGCGGTGCTGTCTCACCAGTCCCAGCACCTGGCCAACTATTTCAAGCAGCTCTTTGCCCAGGTGACCAACCCGCCGATCGACCCCATCCGGGAGCGATCAGTCATGTCGCTGTACGCCATGCTGGGCGGATCTGGCAATATCCTGGAGGTCAAACCCGAGCGGGCGCAGTTCGTCCACCTGCCCAGCCCGGTGCTGTCCAACGCCGAGCTGAGCAAGGTCAGGCAGATGGTGCATCCGCACTTCAAATCAGGAGTGATTGATATGGTATTCAAGGCCGACGGGCAGGAGGGCCGCCTGCAGGCCGCCATCGACCATGTGTGCGCTGTGGCGGAAGACCTGGCCCGCAACGGCGTCAATATCCTGATCCTCTCCGACCGCAACGCCGACCCCTACCGGGCGCCCATCCCTTCCCTGCTGGCCGTCGGGGCGGTCCACCATCACCTCATCCGCAAAGGGCTGCGCAGCCTGACCTCCATCGTCGTGGAATCCGGCGACGTGCGGGAGACGCACCATTTCGCCACCCTGATCGGCTACGGCGCCAGCGCCGTCAATCCTTACATGGCTTACGCTACCATCGCCGGGCTTAGAAAACGCAATATCTTCGAGAAAGGGGCCAAGCTGGAAAAGCTGTTTGAAACCTACAATAAGGCCGTAGGCAAGGGCCTGCTGAAGATCATGTCCAAGATCGGCATCTCCACCCTGCAGTCTTATCAGGGCGCTCAGATTTTCGAGGTGCTGGGCCTGAACGAGGAAGTGGTCGACAAATGCTTCCGGGGCAGCATCTCCCGCATCCAGGGCATCGGCTTCGACGGCATCGCCCGGGAGGTGCTGGCGCGGCACCGCCTGGCCTTCCCGGAGAAGGCCATCTCCAACGGCCAGCTCGACATAGGCGGTGTCTACCAATGGAAACGGCGGGGCGAGGCCCACCTGTTCAACCCACAGTCCATCCACCTGCTGCAGTACGCCACCCGGAAGAACGACTACCAGGCTTTTAAGAAGTACGCAAAACTGATCAACGAGCAAACGGAGCAGGCGCTGACCCTGCGCGGGCTGCTCACCTTCCGGAAAGGAGAGCGCATCGACATCCGGGAGGTGGAGCCGGCGGAGAACATCATGCGCCGCTTCGCCACCGGCGCCATGTCCTTCGGCTCAATCTCCCACGAGGCCCACTCCACCCTGGCCATCGCCATGAACCGCATCGGCGCCAAAAGCAACAGCGGCGAGGGCGGCGAAGACGAAGCGCGCTTCGAAAGGAAACCCAACGGCGACTGGGAACGCTCCGCCATCAAGCAGGTGGCCTCCGGCCGGTTCGGAGTGACCAGCTACTACCTGGCCAATGCCGACGAGCTGCAGATCAAAATGGCTCAGGGCGCCAAGCCCGGAGAGGGCGGCCAACTGCCCGGACACAAGGTGGATGACTGGATCGGCCGGGTGCGCCACTCCACGCCCGGCGTGGGCCTGATCTCCCCCCCGCCCCATCACGATATTTATTCGATTGAAGACCTGGCCCAGCTCATCTTCGACCTGAAAAACGCCAACCCGGCAGCCCGCATCAACGTCAAGCTGGTTTCCAAAGCGGGCGTGGGCATCATCGCCTCCGGGGTGGCCAAAGCCCATGCCGACGCCATCCTCATTTCCGGCCACGACGGCGGCACCGGCGCGTCGCCCCTGACCTCCATCCGCCACGCCGGCCTGCCCTGGGAACTGGGCCTTGCCGAGTCGCACCAGACCCTGGTCAAGAACAAGCTGCGCGACCGGGTCGTGCTGCAAACCGACGGCCAGATCCGCACCGGCCGCGACCTGGCCATCGCCACCCTGCTGGGCGCCGAAGAGTGGGGCGTAGCCACTGCCGCCCTCGTGGTCGAAGGCTGCATCATGATGCGCAAGTGCCACCTCAATACTTGTCCGGTAGGCATCGCCACTCAGAATCCTGAGCTGCGCAAGCGTTTCACCGGCGACCCGGAGCATGTGATCAACTTCTTCCGCTTCCTGGCCGAAGACCTGCGCGAGATCATGGCCGAGCTGGGCTTCCGCACCGTCAACGAGATGGTCGGCAAGGTGGAGATGCTCAAGGTGAAACAAAAAATGGAGCACTGGAAGTACAAGCAACTGGACCTGCGGCCCATCCTGTACAAAGAGCCGGCCGACGAAGCCATCGGCCAGTACAAAAAGGTGGAGCAGGACCACGGCATCGACAACGTCCTGGACCGCCGCCTCATCGAGCACGCCCGCCTGGCCCTGGAAGAAAAGGCGCCCATCAGCAGCACCTTCCCCATCCGCAATACCGACCGGGCGGTGGGCGCCATGCTGTCCAACGAGATTTCCAAACGATATAAAGGGGAAGGACTGCCCGACGCCACCATCCGCTACCGCTTCCGCGGCTCGGCGGGGCAGAGCTTCGGCACCTTCAGCGCCCCGGGCCTGGAGTTCACCCTGGAAGGCGAGGCCAACGATTACTTCGGCAAGGGGCTGTCTGGCGCCCGCCTCATCGTCGTGCCCGACCGGGAAGCCAAATTCACGCCCGGCGAGAACATCATCATCGGCAACGTAGCTTTCTACGGCGCCACTTCCGGCGAGGCCTACATCCGGGGCATGGCCGGGGAGCGCTTTGCCGTGCGCAATTCCGGCGTGAAGGCCGTCGTGGAAGGCATCGGCGACCACGGGTGCGAATACATGACCGGCGGCATCGTCGTCGTGCTGGGCGAAACCGGCAAAAACTTCGCTGCCGGCATGAGCGGCGGCATGGCCTACGTCTTCGATCCGAAAGGTTCGTTCGAACGGCAGGTCAACCGCGGCATGGTCGATCTCGACCCCATGGAAGAGGACGACTACAAACGCCTCCGCGCCCTCATCCGCAGCCATTTTCACCATACCTCCAGCCAGGTGGCCGCCGGCATCCTCCAGGATTGGGAGAACCAGAAGGGCCACTTCGCCAAAGTGATGCCGAGGGATTACAAGGCAGTGCTGGAAAAACGCCAGGCACAAGCCCTGCAGGCGGAGGAAGCGGAGCGGGCGGCGAAGACGGCGTGACCAAGTCGGAAGTGCGAAATCGGAAATCGGAAGTTTACCCGGCCGAGGCACTATGACGGGCTTGCCCGGAAGAGCGATGGGGTTGTGCAAAAAGGTCGAAAGCAGACAGGATTAACAAGATTTACAAGATGTAGTGACTTGCGCCACAAAGGTGCACATATCATGAAAATCTTGTTAATCCTGTCTTTATACACTTATTGCACAACCCCAAGACGGGTGCGGCCGTCTAGCCAGCTGATTAAAAAGCCGGAAACCCACTTTGTTGAGGTAGCGTGACGAATGTACCTATACACAAATGCACGAAAACACAATAAGGAGAACTATGGCAGACCCAAAAGGATTCCTGAAATACGACCGCGAACTCCCCAAAGCGCGCAAGCCGAAGGAGCGGGTTAAGGATTATAAAGAGATATACGAAGAATTCAGTGCTAAGAAGACGCAGCAGCAGGCGGCCCGTTGCATGGACTGCGGCATCCCCTTTTGCCACAGCGGCTGCCCCCTCGGCAACATCATCCCTGAATTCAACGATGCAGTATACGAAGAGGACTGGTGCCAGGCCTACGAAATCCTGAGCAGCACCAACAACTTTCCCGAGTTTACGGGCCGCATCTGCCCGGCGCCCTGCGAGGCAGCCTGTGTGCTGGGCATCAACCAGCCGCCGGTAGCCATCGAGCACATCGAGAAGTCGATCGCGGAGGTGGCTTTTGAGAAGGGGTACGTCCGGCCGCAGCCGCCCACGATGCGCACCGGGAAGAAAGTGGCGGTCGTCGGCTCCGGGCCGGCGGGGCTGGCGGCGGCGGCACAGCTCAACAAGGCCGGGCACCTGGTGACGGTTTTCGAGCGCAACGACCGCGTCGGCGGCCTGCTGCGCTACGGCATCCCCGATTTCAAGCTGGAAAAGCAGGTGGTCGAGCGGCGCGTGGCCGTCATGGAGGCGGAGGGGATTCGTTTCCGGACGAATGCCAATGTCGGCGGGAATATCGACCCGCAGGAGTTGCTCGACGAATTTGACGCGCTCGTCCTTTGCGGCGGCTCTACTATCCCCCGCGACCTCGATATCCCGGGCCGGGAACTGGACGGCGTCCATTTCGCTATGAAGTTCCTGGAGCAGAACAACCGCCGGGTGGCCGGCCAGTCCGTCCCGGAAGCGGAGGCCGTAATGGCCACCGGCAAGCACGTGCTCGTCATTGGCGGCGGCGATACCGGCGCCGACTGCGTAGGCACGTCCAACCGCCATCAGGCAAAGTCAGTGACCCAGATTGAGCTGCTTGCCAAGCCGCCTGCCGAGCGCGACCCTTACAGCTGGCCCAACTGGCCGATGATCCTGCGCACCTCCTCCAGCCACGAAGAGGGCGCCGACCGCCACTGGGCCATCCTGACCCGGGCGTTCATCGGCGACAAGAACGGCAAGCTCAGGGCGGTCAGGCTGGTGGACATCGAGTGGGCGAAAGATGCCAAAACCGGCCGCTACGCTTTCAAAGAGGTGGAAGGCACTGAGCGCGATATCCCTTGCCAGCTGGCCCTGCTGGCCATTGGCTTCCTGCATCCGCAGTTTGAGGGCATGCTGCAGCAGCTCGGCGTGGAAGTGGATGACCGGGGCAACGTCCGCGATGACAACTACCAAACCAACGTCGAAAAGGTCTTTGCTGCCGGCGACATGCGGCGCGGGCAGTCGCTGGTCGTCTGGGCCATCGCCGAGGGGCGCGAGGCCGCCCGGAGAGTAGATGAGTACCTGATGGGCAGCTCCATGCTGGAGGCGCGGGATGACAGTATGATGATGGTGAGAGGGTAGGGGGCTTTGATGGCCAGGTACAGCCTGAAAGGATAAGGCGCCTGCTGGAAAGTTCAAGTGCAGGTTCAAGTCCAAGTTCAAGCGCAAGCATCAATGTCAGGAGCGGCGCGGTTCTTGGAGTTGAACAGGTGTTCTGCACTGATTTAGAAATTTCTCCCGAACTTACATTGTTGTTTTCCCGGGACTTGTTTAAATTGGGTGCCGGATGTGATGCGGCAGGCAGATAAAGCGTTTGCAAACGGTTATAGGCGTTTGCAAACGGATAGGAGGTAGAGATTTGGGGAATAAGCGCAAGTGAGGTGCGGGTATGCAAAGTTGGCGGCAACTGAGGTAAAAGAAGTAACCCAGATCAAAATTCAAAAAAGATGAATTAGCAAAATGGAATTAAACTTTGATATCAGAGGGAATTTAAAACCTTATGAGAGGATAAGGTTGAGTTATGAAGAATTCAGTGAATTTTTTGTGGATTCATTTGAAAAGGATTCAACAAGACATTAAATTTTCGAACATTATAAGAGATATATCGAAGACTTTCAAGAAAAAGTGACAACGGAATTTAAGCAATGGATTGATGGAAGTTTTGTAACCAATAAGAAGAACCCTAAAGATATTGACCTGGTCAATTTGGTTGATTATGGGGTGTTTGAAGAGAAGGAATCCTTGATTAGGAGCGAATTTATCAGAGAAGCAGTACCAAAAAACTATGGAATTGATGCTTACTTGGTGATTCTTTATCCAGAAAACCATAAATTGCATAACTGGACAAGATCAGACTTGCTTCATTGGAATGATTGGTTTACCAAAGGCAAGATGAATAAACAAAGGAAAAGATACCCCAAAGGGTATATTGAGATAAATTTCGGAGGATAAAATTTAGCAGAGATGAAGGATCTGGAAATAATAGATGAAAGAATAATCAAAGTAACTGATTTATTGGAGCAGATAAAATCAGTTGACGAGATGATAGATCTGCATAAACAAAAAGGAGACGCAGAGGATATTATGTTAATCCAATACCAATATAGAAGAGGAAAGTTTCTGAAAGAGTTAAGCTCAATATTGGAAGATTTAAATATAAAGCCTACCGATTTAGCTGCATAGGAAGGGATATCAAAATATGAGGATGCCGCCAACAAGGCATAAAACGATCAGCCTGTCCATTCGTCCAGGCCGCCGTTTATGCTGGCCGTTCTTGGCAATTAACTGGACTTTGGACGGTCTGGCGATAAAGGCGGAAATCGGAAAAACAAGCACTGGGCGCCCATTTGTCGGCTGTTTCCGACTTCCGACTTTTTAACCGGCTGAACAGACGGTCGCACTTCCGATTTCAACCAGAGGCACGTCCAAAGTCTGGCTGTCATGCCAGAAAAAATCGAGGTCAAATTCGAGGGCGAGGTGGGCATGGGCACGAGGCAGGAGGTGGGGACTCTCGCTGCCGGGGCCATCGGGGCGGCCAAATTGGCCAGGCTGGCGCCCACGGTTGAACACCAGGGTACTGTCAAAAATCAAACTTTAAATTTTTATCCATGAAATACATCCTTATATTTTTCCTCGCAACCTTCGCGCTGGCTTCTTGTAAAAACTCCAATCCTGCCGGCCAAAAAGACCAGGTTCCTACCGACAACGGCGGCTCGCAGGACGACCCCGACCTCGTGGCCATTAACGAGTGTATCCACAGTTTCTACGCTTGGTATGAGGCCAATGGGAGCGCCTTAGAGGCCGACTTCGTCAAATATGCCAAACACGCTACGCTGGATGCAGCAAAACTGGCCTCCTATTTCAGTGTTTTGAAGAAAAGCGGCTATATAAGCCAGGCATATATTGATAACGAAACGGCCGATTTGAAAAACCTGGAAGCCACTGCCTGGAAAAACATTGAGGACGGGCCGCTCCCTGGCCTCGATTACGACCGCTTCACCTGTTCTCAGGACATGCCTGACTGGGCTTTTTGGAAAACTGCCCCCATCGCTGCAGATGGCCTTGGCACAGACAAATCAATGGCCACCATGTCCGGCATGGAAGGTGGCAGCGAGCGGACCCAAAAATTTGAGATGGTGAAGGAAAACGGGAAATGGCTCATCGCAAAAATACTTTGCGGAACAGGCGAGTGATGCAGCCGATGGCTTTTAATCCAGGGCACATCGCAAATCCAAAATCGCACATCAAACACCGCAAATCCAGCCCGGCCCCCGTGTTCGTCGAAGCCTGATTGGTTTTCAAAAATTAAACAGGGGGTTTGCCGTGATAGTCGACAGGCTCCTAGCCTCTAGGCCATGAACCACCGCATCCTCACCGCCCTCGAACAACACGCCGTCCGCCCCACGCCCATGCGGATGCTGGTGCTGGAACACTTCCTCCAGCAGCGCAGCGCCCAAAGCCTCGCCGAACTGGAGGCCGCCATGCCGCGCGCCGACCGCATCACCCTCTACCGCACCCTGAAGGCCTTTGTTGAAAAAGGCCTCCTGCATCAGGTGGAGGGCGGCACGGGCGCCACCCGCTATGCCCTCTGCCAGGACGCCTGCGCCGAAGGCCAGCACCGCGATTTTCACCCCCACTTTCACTGTACCGATTGCGGCCAGACGGTTTGCCTGGATACCGTCCACCTGTCGGCCCCTGCCTTGCCGGCCGGTTATCAGGCGGCAGAGGTGGAAATGACGGTGCGGGGTGTGTGCCCGGGCTGTGCGGGGGTGTAGGCGGAAGCTGTCCGGAAGATGGGATGGGGGAATGGATGGAAATGGATAGAAATGGATAGAAATGGATAGAAATGTGTAGAAATGGATAGAAATGGATAGAAATGGATAGAAATGTGTAGAGATACATGGAAATGCCCGGCAGGTGCCTGTTGTTTGTTGTCGAGCTGTCCGGCCGCGAACCGCCGAAAAAAAAATCACATAAAAAGCTTTAAAATTTTTTGTTTTATACAAGTTTTTGTTTTAACTTGCCAACCAAATATTTGGCTTTTGTTTTAAACGAAAACCCGCATCATGATCAGAGAAGACAGGCTCGAACTCAACGAGCGATTTATCAAGGTTTTTCAAATGCTGGAAGAAAGGGGAGAGATCGTCAAGAATGACCGCAACGGCAAGGGCATGGGCGATTTTGCAGAGCGCATCCTCGGCAACCGGGCCTACGGCCACATCATCCGCGCTTTTCTCAACCCGGACGATAAAAGGTGCATTGACTACCGGCACGCCAGGACGCTATGCCAGGAATACGGCGTCAACGAGTCATACATGCTGGATGGGGAGGGAGATCCTTTCGGCCTGGAAATGCCCAAGCCGGCAGTGATGGAAGACCAGTTGTCCTATCACGGCAATATCCTGTTTACCTCCACGGAAGCTTTCGCCGGCGCCTCTGTCGACGTCGGGGGCTTTGCCCGGGAAGACCTCGAATTCTTCAGCCTCCCGGGCCTCAAAGGCAGCGGCCTGGTCGCATTCCCGATCAACGGCAACAGTATGGAGCCGGTCATCATGGACGGCGACATGGTCATCTGCCGGGAGATCGGCAGCCTGTACGATATCCGGGACAACAAAATCTACGCGGTCAAGAACAACGGGCAGTTGTGGGTGAAATACGTGCAGGGCGTCACCAATTCCCGGGGCAGGGTGACCCACCTGAAGCTGATCTCGGCCAACCACCTGGAGCACGACCCCTTTGTGGAAGAGGTGAATGAGTATACCCGCATCTACCAGGTCATCCGCCGGGTCAGCGACCTGTAGCGCGCTGTTACCTGAATTCCGGCAGGGTCGACCTGCCTGGCGGGCACATGACGGGATTCTGTACATCGCTAATGCTTTCGGCAGTAAATAACGGGCCAGTTATTTTCCCGCCGGGAACAAAGTGCAGTTATTGGTTGTTGATTGCCAGCTAACCCGGCCCCGAGCTTGTCGAGGGGAACCAATGCTGACGCTAACGGTCAGCATCCTGACAATGTCCAATATTCGTCAGGACAACGGCAACCTGTTTCCGGCGGGAAAGTGACTGCCCCGGGAATGAAGTTGTTGAAACAAAAGCTTGATTTTTGTTTCAACAAGCAAAAATATATCCTGCTGTTTTTTGATTTGCTCTCCCGGGTTGTACACAATTCGGGAGTTTTTTATTTACGGATTATCTTGTTTGGCAAAGACCTTCTTCAGCAGGTCCGTCGTGCGGGCGCTGATGTCATTCCGGATGCTGCGCTCTTTCTTCTCCACCATGGAGAACAAGCCTTTGAGGGCTTCCCGGGTGACGTAATCGTCGAGGCTGGGGTTGGCCTTTTCCACCAGGGGGATGCTGTTGTAGGTATTCACGGCGTCGGCCCAGTACTGTCGGGCGTTGAACTTGTCCAGCGATTCTATGATCACCGGGTTGAACTCCTGGTAGAGGGGGTCGAATGTGGTTCGGTGGAGGTACTGGGTGGCGGCATCGTCTTCCCCCATAAGGATATCCATGGCATCGGAGAAGGTCATTTGCTTGATGGCATTGACAAAGATGGGCTTGGCCTTTTTGGCGGCGTCCTCCGCGCCGCGGTTGATCTTTTCGAGGATGGTTTCTTCCACGGCCCGGAACCCGGGTACGTTCTGTAGCTTGTCGGTAATCTTCCTGGCTTCCGGCGGCAGCAGGATTTTGTAGGGGCTTTTGTAGTAGCCGTCTTCCCGGGAGAGGCGTTGCGCCCCTTCGGTGATGCCAAATTCCAGGGCCTGTTTCAGCCCCGCCGCCACTTCGGCAGTGGTCAGCCCCTGGGCGCCTGCCAGGGTGTCGAGGGTGCTTTGGATTTGCTGGGCCGTACACCCTGCCAGGGAAACGATCACAAATAGAGCAACGATTTTCTTCAACATATTTTCTGGTTTATTTCCGGTTAACTCGCTAATCGCTGAAGGTGGGGATCTCGATATCCCCTTGAGCCGTCATTACCCAGGCCATGTCCACCCGGCCGCCGAGCGGAGGATGGAGCTTTTTCAGCCGGACGATGACTCCTTCGGCGTTGTCGAATTGTTCCATGATTCGGTCGGCAATGGCATCCGTCAGGGTTTCCAGCAATTTTACCGGTTCCGGGTTGCGCATGACCGACTGGCAAATGATAAAGACCGTGGAATAATTGACCGTAGTGGGCTTTTCTTTTCCTTCTTCCGGCTCTTCGGCTTTCATGATTTTCGGATCTGCGTAAAGTTCGTCCGAAAAAACGGCCAGTTCCGTGTTTACGCTAACGTATACGTCAAGGACAAAGTCATTGCCGAGGATTTGTTCCTCTTCATGATAGCCGTGATAGGCGAAAAAGCGTATGCCTTCCAGTGCGATAATGGCCATAGCCGGTTTGTTTATTGAGCAAAGACCAAAAATACGGAATAATACGCCCGGTATGGCCATAATTCAGTAGCATATTTATCGGAACGGAGCAAGGAACTGCCGAAATGCTTACCTTTGCGGAAAGGGAAAATCCTAACCAATAATCCAAAAATCTATACCATGGGTAGCAACAACAACGGCGCGCAGAGCGCTATCGCGAAGAAGGCAAAAGAGGACCGCTTTCAGTCGCACGACTACTATCTCATCGACGAGTTGCTCGATGACGACCACCTCCTGGCCCGCGACGCTGTCCGCACCTGGGTGAAGCAGGAAGTGAGCCCGGTCATTGAGGAGTACGCCGAACGGGCCGAGTGCCCCACGCACCTGTTCAGGGGGCTGGCGGAGATCGGGGCCTTCGGCCCCAGCCTGCCGGTGGAATACGGCGGCGGCGGCATGGATGAAATGGCCTACGGGGTGATCATGCAGGAACTGGAACGGGGAGATTCCGGCATCCGGTCTATGGCTTCCGTTCAGGGTTCCCTGGTCATGTATCCGATCTTCAAGTACGGTTCAGAAGAACAGAAGCGCAAATACCTGCCCAAGCTCGGCGCCGGAGAACTCATCGGCTGTTTCGGCCTGACGGAGCCCGACCACGGCTCCAACCCGGGCGGGATGGTGACCCGCGTCCGGGATGACGGCGACGCCTACATCCTGAACGGCGCCAAGATGTGGATCACGAACTCTCCGGTAGCGGATATTGCTGTGGTCTGGGCAAAAGACGAAGAAGGCAAAGTGTTGGGCATGGTCGTGGAAAAGGACATGAAGGGCTATTCCGCTCCGGAAATCCACGGAAAATGGTCGTTGCGGGCCTCCGTCACCGGCGAACTGGTCTTCGAGGACGTGCGGGTGCCCAAGAAAAATGTCTTCCCGGGCGTCCGCGGCCTGCGCGGCCCCCTGTCCTGCCTGTCCAAAGCCCGGTATGGCATCGCCTGGGGCGCCATCGGGGCTGCGATGGACTGCTATGATTCGGCCCTGCGCTATTCTCAGGAGCGGCATCAGTTTGACAAGCCCATCGGGCAGTTCCAACTCACCCAGAAAAAGCTGGCGGAGATGATCACGGAGATCACCAAAGGGCAGTTGCTGGCCTGGCGCCTGGGGCAGTTGGCCAACCAGGGTAAAGCCACGGCGGCGCAAATCTCTATGGCCAAACGCAACAACGTGGCCATGGCCCTGGAGATCGCGCGGGAAGCCCGGCAAATCCATGGCGGCATGGGCATCACCAACGAATATCCCATCATGCGCCACATGATGAACCTGGAATCCGTGATCACCTATGAAGGCACTCATGATATCCACTTGCTGATCACCGGTATGGACGTTACCGGTTTCAATGCGTTCAGCTAACCAGAGGGATGGTGTTCGGCGTTTTTGTGCCTGCCGGCGGCTTGCGGATACGCGGGCACCGAACGCCGAACACCGGTTAACAAAGCGTTAAGAGCAATAAAAGAACCCGCTTTTTGGTGGATTTCTCTTAATTTTCCTAAGCCATGCCTCAACAAGCAGCCGGTTTTCACAACAATTCTAACGGTTAGTAACGTTATACACGACAAGAATCCTTAACTTTCGTAAAAAGGGGTGTGTAAATGCAGCGCTTTATCAAAGGAAAGCGCCGGGCTGTGCCGCCCGCTTCCTTTATCGCTTCAATAGTGATAAAAAAATATGTTCTCTTTTTGAGACTTATTTTTTTAGTTTTTCTTAGAAAACAAAAAATTGAAATGAGGAAACGAAGCTCGTTGTTATTTCTCCTTGTCATGGCCAGTTGTTTCTTTGCCTTCAGCCAGGGAGATGCTATCTACCTGACCAACCCATCTTTTGAAGACATGCCCCGCCACAGCATTGCTCCAACCGGTTGGTATGACTGTGGCTTTCCCGGCGAATCTCCTCCCGATGTCCAGCCCAGCGGGGAATTCAGCGTCACCAAACCCGCCAATCATGGTTCAACCTACCTGGGCCTGGTCGTCCGGGACAACGATACCTGGGAAGCCGTCTCCCAAAAACTCAGCCGGCCATTGAGAAGGGGCCAGTGTTATGAGTTCAGCCTGGACCTGGCCCGCTCTGAATTGTACATCAGCCTGAGCCGGGCCAACAACGAGCAGGCCAATTACATCACGCCGGCCAAGATGCGGATCTGGGGAGGCTTTGGCCATTGCGACAAACAATTCCTGCTCGACGAAACATCCCTGATCAACAAATACCAGTGGATGCAGTACAATTTCAAGTTTGAGCCGATAGCAGATTATTCCTACATCACCCTGGAGGCTTTCTACGAAACGCCTACTTTGTTTCCTTATAACGGGAATGTACTGGTAGATAATGCTTCTCCCATCCAGCCGATCCCCTGCGACGAGCCGGTGTCGGCAGAGCCGGTTGTGGCCAAGCCTGAACAGCCGGAGATCGCCAGGGCGGAACCGCCAAAGCCCGTCGCCAAAACGCCGAAGCCCCAGCGGCCGGCCAACACCCCGGCCACCCCAAAATCGCCTCCTCCTTCCGAACCCCAGGCGGAAAAAACCATCGCCGGCGTTAAACGCTCGGAAATGGCGAAAGGCTTGTCCATTACCCTGGATAAACTCTATTTCGAAGCGGACAGCTCCCGCATCGAGGAAGAGTCGTTCGAATTCCTGAACGAGGTCTATGAATTCCTCGATGTCAATAGCGATGTGGTCATCGAAATCGGCGGCCACACCAACGGGCTGCCTCCTGATGATTACTGCGACCGGTTGTCTACTGCCCGGGCAAAAGCCGTAGCCGACTACCTGGCTTCCAGGGGAATCCCCCGCAAACGGCTGCAATACAAGGGCTACGGCAAGCGGGAACCCGTCGCTTCCAACAAGACGCCATACGGCCGCCGGAAAAACCAGCGCGTGGAGATCAAAATCCTGGAAATGGGGGAGGGAGATGGGTGATCCCTAAGGGGCCGGAGAAGAATAAGTTCCTCCTCATCGGCTGAGAGCCAGCCTGCTCCCGGTCATTGCCTGATGATATCGAACCCCATTTTTTCCAGGTCTTCCCAGAAGTTGGGGTAAGACTTGGCTACGACCATGGGGTCTTCGATCCCGATAGATCCCATCATGGCGAGGGGCGCAAGGGCCATGGCCATTCGGTGGTCTTCATAGGTGGCAAAAACCGGTTTGCCTTCGACGCGGGCTTTCCCTTTGGTAACATAGAATTCCCGGCCCGGTTGAGGGGCCTTCCCGGCGGGCAGAGCCTCCAGGCGGCAGTTGACCTTGGCCAACTCGGCCTGCAGGGCGGCGATGCGGTCGGTCTCCTTTATCCGAAGGGTTTCCAGGCCGGTGAACCGGCCCTCTACTCCCAGCCCGCAGCAGACGGCTGCGAGCGTCTGCGCCAGGTCGGGGCAGCGCAGGAAATCCCATTCAAAAACGGGCGGTGGCGGGAAAGGCCTTTTGGACAGCAAAACGCCATTTTCGTTAAAGGACGTCCGCACGCCGAAAGCGGTCATCATCCCGGCCAGTACCGCATCTCCCTGCACGCTGTCCTCAAACAGGCCGTTCAGCTGGATATGGGCTTCATCGGCAAACGCCGCCATGGCGTAGTAATACGATGCCGCCGACCAGTCGGCCTCTACCCGGAAGGGCCGGGGCAGATACCGTTGCGGAGGCACCCGGATAGTGTTTCCCTCCCATTGGTGTTGCACCCCGAAATATTGCATCAGCTGTAGCGTCATTTCGATATACGGCCGGGATACGACCTGGCCTTCCAGGTGCAGGGACAACCCGCCGGGCAGGGTAGGGGCGATCATCAGCAAGGCGGAGATATACTGGCTGCTGGTGCCGGCAGCGATGGAAAGCGCGGACACGCTTCCGAAGCTGGAAGCAGCGCCAATGCGCAGCGGCGGATAGCCTTCCTTTTCGAGGTAGCTGATCTCGGCCCCCAACTGGCGGAGGGCATCGACGAGCAGCCCGACCGGCCTGTTTTTCATTCTTTCCGTGCCGGTGAGGATCTGTACGCCGGGTTGCCTGGACAGAAATGCCGCCATAAAGCGGTAGGTGGTCCCGGCAGCGCCGGCGTCCCGGACCCGGCTTTCACTTTGCAGGAGGTGGAGCAACAGCTCCGTATCCCGCGCATTGGCCAGGCGATGGATGGGAAAGGACTCGCCGCAAAGGGCCCGGATGATCAACGCCCGGTTCGAAATGCTCTTCGAACCGGCAAGGGTGACCTCGCCGGCCAGGCGCCGGCCATTATATAACAGGGAATACATCATTTTGGGGCAAGTGCTTAGGGCCGGTCAGTCTACCAGGTCCCGGTACTGGCTGGCCATCTCTTCCGAAGAACTGAGCTGGGCCTCTCTTTCTTCTTCAGGGCTTTCCGCCGGCTCGGAAATCAACTCGACGCTTTCAGCCACGCCCAGCGATTGCAGCGCCTGGATAATCTGGAGGAAGGCATTTTCTTTTCCCGGCTGAATGCGGATTCTGTATTCCATGGCAATGGATTTATCAATGAATGATGGAATTGTATCCCGAGGGGCGCATTACTCTTCTTCATCCCGGCCCGGGCCGAAGAAAGGCAGGGCAGGCCCTTCCCGGCTGCTGCCGTTTTTGGCTGCTTTTTCTTCTTCGTTTTCTTCGTCCGGCCCTTTTCTGCGGCGCCGCATTTCCTCGTCCGATCGTTCATAAGCCCGGATGATCTCCTTTACCAGCCGGTGCCGGACCACGTCTTCCGCGTCGAGATATATGGTTTCGATGCCGTCGAGGTGTTCGAGCAGGTCGATGGCGCGGCGCAGGCCTGACTTTTGATGGAACGGCAGGTCGACCTGCGACAGGTCGCCGGTGATGATGCACTTGGCGGATGGGCCGAGGCGGGTCAGGAACATTTTCAGCTGCATGGTTGAGCAGTTCTGCGCCTCGTCGAGAATAATGAAAGCATTGTCGAGCGTCCGCCCTCTCATGAAAGCCAGCGGAGCGATCTCGATGACGCGGGTGGCCATGAACTGCTGGAGCTTTTCCGCCGGCAGCATGTCGTCCAGGGCATCATAGAGCGGCCGCAGGTAGGGATCGATCTTTTCCTTGAGGTCGCCCGGGAGGAAGCCCAGGCTTTCTCCGGCCTCCACGGCGGGCCGCGTCAGGATGATCTTTTTGACCATCCGGTTCTTCAGGGCTTTGACCGCCAGGGCTACGGCGGTGTAGGTCTTGCCGGTGCCGGCCGGGCCGACGGCGAAGACGATGTCGTTATCGTCCGACGCTTCGATGAGCCTTTTCTGGTTGCGCGTTTTGGCTTTGATCTGTTTGCCGTTGCGGCCGTAGAGTATGGTTTTGTTTCCTCTGCTGCCGGCGCTGAGCTTGGACTCAAAGGGGTTGTTGCCCGCCATCAGGTCCTGGACCATTTGCAGCGGGAGCTCGTCGTGCTCTTTGAGCAGGCGGACCATCAGCTCAAACCTGGATTTTGCCTTTTGGGTATGCTTTTTATCTCCGGAAAGCTTGAGGCTGCTGCCTCGGGAAGTCATCACCACTTCAGGAAAAGCTTTGCGAAGGAGGTTTAACTTGGCATTATTTTCTCCGTACAATTCGACGAGGTCGACCCCGTCAACGGTCAGAATGATCTCACTCAATACGTATGTCCTCTTTTTGGTGAAATAATGTACAGCACCGGAGCGGTTTGCCGCATAGGCGGCAGGCCTTTCAATTCAGCGCCTATCTGCTAACCCCCGGCAGGACAAAAAAGTTCGGCTTTGCCCGGCCCAAAATCTGCGGCCGATGGCCGGGGTGATCGCCGTGCAAAATTAAACATATTCCCAAGAAGAGAAAATTCCTTTGCTGTCGATCGTCAATATAAAATACTATTTTTGGGCTGTTGGCCGGAACCGGGCGGAAAGCCAAAACCATCAATTGCGTTATGCCTATTGTAACCCTCACTACAGATTTCGGATGGCGGGATTATTACCCGCCGATGATCAAAGGGGCGATGTTGTGTGAACACCCGCAGCTCAATATCGTAGATATTACCCATAGCGTCAAGAATTACGACATCGTCCAGGCTGCCTTTTTATTCAAGAACGCCTGGCGGAGCTTTCCGGCCGGGACGATCCACCTGATCAGCGTCAACGATTACTATGCGCCCCGAAAACGCTTTTTGGCGACTACCCGGGAGGAGCATTTTTTTATAGCGCCGGACAACGGCATCTTCAGCCTTATTTTTGACGATGAAATGCCCCCTCATTTTTATGAGCTCGATTACGACCAGGCCAGCCCCTTTCCTCTCCGGGATGCCTATGCCCGCGCCGTTGGTTATCTGGCTCATGGCCGGCCGCTGATTGAGATCGGCCTGCCGGCACAGGATATCGAGCGGCGTATCACCCTTCAGCCGGTCATAGGCCATTCACAGATCCGGGGTTCGGTCATTTATGTCGACAATTACGACAATGCCATTACCAACGTTACCCGGGAGCTGTTCGACCAGGTAGGCGGCGGGCGTTCTTTTAAATTGTATTTCAAACGCCACACGCCCATTAAGCGCCTGAGCACGAACTATCACGACCTGCCCGTCGGCGAACTGCTCTGCCTGTTCAATTCGGCCGGCAATCTGGAGATTGCCGTCAATATGGGCCGCGCCTGCACGCTCTTTGGCCTCAAAGAAGAGGAAACCATTCAAATCGATTTCCACTCATGATCAAGCGAATTGTCAAACTCACCTTTGACCCCCGCCGAACCGGGGATTTCCTGGCCCTTTTCCGGGAGAGCAAGCCCCGCATCCTCGGTTTTCCCGGTTGCCGGCATGTGGAGCTGCTGCGTTGTACAGATCCCGACAATGTTTTCTTTACCTACAGCTTCTGGGAAGACGCCGCTGCCCTGGAAGCCTACCGAACGTCCGATCTTTTCCGCTCTACCTGGAGCCGCACCAAACCACTGTTTGCCGACAAACCGCAGGCCTGGAGCGTGGTGGATTGGGCCGGAGGAGGGGATGGGCGCGCCGGGGTGTCGGCCTAAGGGCCTCGGCGTGAGGCCCTGGCGCGAACTCGGTCGAACGCCCGGTCGAACGCTGTTTTATGGGATCGTTGGCCGGTTTCCCGCCCTGGCCTCCGGCAGGACATCCTCAATATTGCAGCACTTCCCGGAGCCGTTGCGCGGCCATTTCCACTTCTTCTTCGGTGTTGTAGTAATGGGGAGAGAGGCGCAGCGCCCAGCCGACTCCTTTTTTGGCAAAGTCGATGACGGCGGAACCCGAACCGGAAATGGAAGTGTTGATTCCTTTTTTTTCCAGCGCTGTTTTCAGGGGAAGCGGTTTCCTGCCGGGAATGTGGCAGGTGACAATGCCGCAGAGGTTGGCGCCCTGGTCGAGCAGCTGCAGCTGTGGGATTTCGGCCAGGTTCTCGCGCAGGAGGGCCGCCAGCCGGAAGGTGCGCTCCTGTATGGCTTCCAGGCCGGCGCCCAGGGCGTATTCGGCAGCTGCCCTGCTGCCGAGCAGGATGGCATAGGAGCGTTCCCAGGTCTCGAACCGTTGTGCACTGGCTTTCGGAATATACCGTTCGGCTTCCGCCCAGTCAGCACTGTGCAGGTCGAGGAAGAGGGGGGCCAGCCCCGACTCCAGCACCCTGTCGGAAACGTAGAGGAAGCCGCCGCCGCGGGGGCCGCGCAGAAATTTGCGGAAGGTTGCGCTGAGGAAGTCGCATTGCAGCTGAGAAACATCCAGGGGCATCTGGCCGGCCGATTGGCAGGCGTCGAGCAGGTAGAGGCAATCATATTGCCGGCAAAGCTGCCCGGCGGCCGCTGCGTCCTGCACCAGCCCGGAATTGGTGGGGATGTGGGTGACGGCCACCAGCCGGGGGCGGTGTTTTTTGATGAGGGATTCCATAGAGCCGGCATCGTACCCTCCTTCGGGGCGGCTGGCCGTCCGCACCAGCCGTACGCCCTGCCTTTCCTGTAACTGGAGGAAAGCGATCTGGTTGGAGACGTAGTCGTCTTCCGTAGTCAGGATGACGTCGCCGGGTCGGAACGGAACAGAGGACAGTGCCTTGTTGTAGGCTTCGGTGGCGCTGGTGGCAAAGGCTATATTTTCCGCCGGGGCGTTCAGGAGCCTGCCCACAGCCTGGTAGAACCCGGCGGCTTCCCGGCGGGCGGCATTAGCTGCTTCGTAGCCGCCGATGCGGGCTTCCAGGGCCAGGTGTTGCTGCATGGCCTCCAGGACGGCCAGCGGCGGCAGGGCGGCGCCGGCGTTATTGAAGTGCAGGCGGTGTTCAACGCCAGGCGTGTCCCGCCGGAATTGGTCGAGTTGGGCATCGGTGATGAGCATGAGCGTGAAGGTTTAAAGCAGTTGAGTTGGGAGAGCCCCCCGGGCCGGGGCTGTTATAAAAGTAATGATTATGAGATGAAATCAAGGCAACGCCAGGTCACTCTGATCCCGCCACGTTCAGGATTTTAATGACCATGGAGGCGGTGGCCCCCTGTTGGAAACTCAACCGGATTTCTTGTTGCAGGGCATGCATGATGGCATCGTACTCTCCAAAGACCTGGGTGCTGAGGCTATTGACCTCGATGCGCAGGCCTTCGTGCCCCCGAAGGCGGGCAATGAAATCCAGGACGAAGCCTTCGTAGTCTTTGTCCAGGGGGTAAAGGCACACCACTAGACATTTTCTGGCCCGTGTAAAAGTGTAAGCGTGTAAAGGTGTAAAAGAAATTGGCTCCCAATCATTTACACGTTTACACTTTCACACCTTTACACAAGTAGCCCCCAAAATGTC
>JAGFJD010000090.1 GCA_024102975.1 Phaeodactylibacter sp.
TCGAAACGGCTGGCGGCCTGAAAGGCCAACATATCGAAACAATCTGCTTATTATGCTGCCCGTTCAGCGCGATGCCAACCACCTGGCGCCTGTTTCACGGGGCGATGCCCCGTGCTAAGTTATGTTAGCTCTTCGGGCTGTCGGCTAATGCGGCCACACACGTTAACCTTTCACCCTGATCCGCATGCCCCTCTCCCCCTCTCCCCTCTCCCCATTTCCCCATCTCCCCATTTCCCACTCATCTCCCCATCTCCCCATTTCCCCATTTCCCACTCATCTCCCCATTTCCCCATCTCCCCATCTCCCCATCTCCCCATCTCCCCATTTCCCCCCTCCAGCAAGTAAAATCCCTTCAAAACCTTCCTCATTAGTCAAAACTTCGTATATTCGTGAAACGCATGCACCAACCTGGCTTAGCTTTTTCATTCAGCAAAACCGGCATCCGGCAGGGTTAACCACTTTCGCCGGCTGTGCCAGCCATGGTTCCAGCCCGCTTACTGCCTGGCAGGAAACGGGCGCGCGACACAAAAAAACTAAACCCCAAGTACTTGATTAACAGAACCTTGTGACGAAAAAACCAAACAGATCATGAAACCCTTTCAGCACTATCTCCCTGGAAAACAAAGCACCACTGCCGGATATGTCACCAAACTGATGGTCCTTGGCGCCGATTTCGTTTCCTCCCTGATCGCTTTCCTCCTCGCCCTGCTGGTGGCCAGCAAGTTCAACCTGGCCCAGGCCCAGGCGATGATCGGCTGGGCCACCCTGATCATCCTGTTCCTGCGCGCCTCCGCCTTTGTATTGTTTAAAACGTACCCCATCATCCTGCGGTACGTCGGGGAAAGGGACTACCGGAACGTATTCCTGGCCATCACCGCCTCTTCGGTGATCTTTGGCCTCCTGCTGCGGTTTTTTCCCCGCCTGATCCCCCCCGGGGAAGTCCTGCCGGTTGTCGTCATCGATTATCTTATCCTGCTGGTCATGGCCATCGGGGCGCGCATCCTGCTCCGGCTGATCCTGAACCAGCAGCAGCGGCAGCGGAGCGGGTTGCACAACACGGCCATCTTCGGCGCGGGCGAGCTGGGCGCCATGCTGCAGCGCGTACTGCAGCACAATGGCTCTCACGACTACCGGGTGGTGGCCTTTTTCGACGACAACCCCAAAGTACACCGCAAATTCCTCAACGGCATCCCCGTGTTCAACCCGGAGAAGGACCTCGCCGGGGCCATCAGCAAGCACAACATCAAGGTGGCCATCATCGGCATCAACCAGTTGCCGGAAGAGCGGCGCATAAAATTTATCCGGGATTGCCTGGAACAGCACGTCAAAGTCATGAAAGTACCGCCTATGGAGGACTGGCTGAACGACAGCCTCCATGTCGGCCAGTTGCGGGACATCCGCTTCGAGGACCTGCTCAGCCGCCCGCCCATATACCTGGAGGAAGAGCGCATCCGCGAGAATATCGACGGCAGGGTGGTGCTCGTCACCGGCTGCGCCGGCTCCATCGGCAGCGGGATCGTCCGCCAGTTGCTGCGCTACGCCCCCCGGCTCATCGTCGGCCTGGACCAGGCGGAGACGCCCCTGGCGGAGGCCGGCCTCTGCCTGCGCAAGCAGGTGGCCAGCGGGCTGTTCCACCCCATCATCGGCGACGTGAAGGACCACAAAAGCATGGAGGCTCTGTTCGAGCGCTTCCGGCCGGAGTACGTCTTCCACGCCGCAGCCTACAAGCACGTCCCCGTCATGGAGCGCTTCCCGGCAGAAGCGGTCAAGGCCAATGTGCTGGGCACGCACATCATCGCCGGCCTGGCCTCCCGCTTCGGCGCCCGCAAGTTCGTCATGATCTCTACCGACAAGGCCGTCAACCCCGGCAACGTGATGGGCGCCACCAAGCGCATCGCCGAAATCTGCGTGCAATCCTTCAACGCCGCCCCCGGCAACAAAACGCAGTTCATCACCACCCGCTTCGGCAACGTGCTGGGCTCCAACGGCTCCGTCATCCCCATTTTCAAACAGCAGATCGAAAACCGCCAGCCGGTGACGGTCACCCACCCCGAGGTGGCCCGCTTCTTCATGACCATCCCCGAAGCCTGCCAGCTGGTGCTGGAGGCCGGCGCCATGGGCCATGGCGGGGAAATCTTCGCCTTCGACATGGGCCAGCCGGTGCGCATCGTAGAACTGGCCGAAAAAATGATCCAGATGGCGGGCCTGGAACCGAACAAAGACATCGAGATCGCCTTCACCGGCCTGCGCCCCGGCGAAAAACTCACAGAAGAATTGCTGGACCAGCAGGAGGGCGCCATACCCACCCACCATCCCAAAATTCAAAAGGCCGCCGTCCGGCCCTGCGACTACAACCAGGCCCGCGCCCAAATCCACGACCTCATCGAATCAGCCTATGCCTGCCAGGACAACTGCCTGCTCGTCAAAATGATGAAGGAGATCGTGCCGGAATTCAAAAGCCAGAATTCCGATTTCTCCGCCCTCGACCAGGCGCCCGACGCAAGTATCCCCGCTTCCGGCCGGAAAAGCAGGCCCGAGTGAAGCCAACGGCGTTCATTTTAGAAAAAACTGCAAATTATCCGCCCTGAAACTGGCATTGTATTGCTTTTTTTTTTACTTTGCGTCAAACAATGTAAAATCTAAGCCAGTAGCCTCTCACAGGCTATTTCGTATTAGCAACTTTCAGTTATTCCTCAACCGATTTCTTAAGTATTGCCTTAGCAACGGGAAAAATTTTCCGGCAAACAACGAAAATTGCAACTTAAGAGCATTTCTTTCCACGCAGTGGACACTTGAAAAAATGGCCCGATAGCATGCGCTGATTCCCCCTGACGGGCAAGTGGAAAGGAAACATACCTGTTCAGGCCTTTTGTTCAACCACACAGGCTTTTCAAAAGAGGGCACACAGGCGGCACCGCTATTGTGGCTTGCCTGAGCTGCCTCATTTGGCCTGCCGGGTAAATAGTTACAAGAAAACTACACAAAAGACGGCTTACAAAAACAACCGCAGGCCCGGCCAGGCGGAATGGGCTGGTTTTGCCTGTGCGAATACATTGCGTGAAATGTCTTTTTAGTTTTTTTGGATTGCTGATACAGAACAATGAACGATGAACACCTATAGCCAAACTGAAAGAAAAACGGCTACGGGCAGCTCCCCGGCCGGACTCTCCCCCCATTGCCTCTTTTCAGGTATCCCCCCGTCATCTGTCGCTTTCGATTTCGGCTGTAGGCCTTGATTTTTTTTCAGGACGACCTGAGCAGCTATACTGACGCACGGCAGGCGGTGACGCCCTGGCTGCCGCATGCCAGGATTTTGCCGGCTGCGAAACCCGCCGGGCCGGTATATGCCGGCATCGCGGCTGGTTTGCCGGAAGCAGGGCAGGCATCCTTCCCTGCCCCCCATTTTCTGCCCAGCTTATCCGGCGGGCAGCCGCGTCGTTTTGCCCCGGCACCACACTGCTGGACATTTGCCGGGGCGTGTAAAAGTGTAAGTGGGGTGCGATTCTGGTTTGTACCCTCTTGTGGTTCGGCATGAAAACTTCCAAAATGTACGTTGTTATACTGACGCACGCAGGTTTTGTCGACTACAAAACCCGCAGGGTCAGTATATACTGGCATCGCTGGTTTTGTTCCTGACAAAACCACGCGTTCGCCAGTATAATGGATTCAGTGTTCCCCTGGCCCATGGTTTGCGGGGCACGGGCGGCCTGACAATGGACCCATGCAGCCATGGAACCATCAATTTCATGGCATTTCCCCAGGCGATACGCCAATGGGGTACAAATGGGAATCGCACCCAACCTGGAGTAAGGCTCATCCTGTTCGCCTTCCAGCGAAAAGCTGGCAAATCTGTTTTCTTTTTAATAACTTGGGCGCGTTATAAGCAGAAAACATGGACGAACAGGAAATCTATAAGCGGGCTAAGGAACGGGTAGAGAAAAAGAAAGGGTTCTACAAGCACCTCAGCGCCTACGTCGCGGTCAGTTTTTTCTTTCTGGCTATGAATTTGGTCACTTCTTTCGGCGACGGCGGCGACGGCAGCCTGTGGTTCTTTTACCCGATGATGCCCTGGGGCATCGGGCTGCTGATCCATTATTTTACTGTTTTCGGCCTGCCGGGGTCCACGGCGCTTTCTGAAAAGTGGGAGGAGGAAGAAATGGCGAAAGAGATGGCCCGGCTGCGCAGGATGCGGCAGGGGCGGCTCGAAGCGCCGGCATCCAAGCCGGAAGAAGAGTTGGATTTGAAGGAACTGGAAAAGGAAAAGGAAAAGGAATACCGCCCGAATTGGGAGGATGAGGATTTGGTGTAGGGAGGCGGTTCGGGGTTCGGGCTTTGCTGTTTGCTGTTCGCTGTTTGCATATCAAAAATCGCATGTCAAAAATCACCCTATGCACCTCCACACCCCCCGCCTCCGCCTCCGCTGGCTCCGCCCCGACGACCTGGAAGACTTCCTCGAATACCGCTCCGACCCCGCCGTGCTGCGCTACCAGTCGATGAGCCCGATGAGCCGGAAGCAGGCCGCCAGCTTTATCAAAAGCCAGGCGCATAAGACGCTGGGCAAAGCCGGCGCCTATCAGCAGATCGGCATCGAACGGCAAAGCGACGGCAAGCTGGTCGGCGACTGCGCGCTGAAGCTGCGTGCCGGCGAGCCCCGAATTGCCGAGGTCGGATACACCGTCAACCGGGCTTTCCAGGGGCAGGGCTACGCCACCGAGGCCGTCCGCGCCCTGATCAGCGAGCTGTTCGGCCGCCTCGGCGTCCACAAGGTGGCCGCCCTGGTGGACGCACGCAACCCCGCTTCGTTCCGCGTGCTGGAAAAGCTGGGCTTCACCCGCGAGGCCCACCTGCGCCAGAGTTATTTCGACCCCGTCGATGGCGATTGGTTCGACGAGTACTGGTATGGGTTGTTGCGGGAGGAGTGGGGAGGGGGGATGGTTGAATTGTTATATTGTTAATACAATTGTCAATTATCACACAGAGGGTAGGCCATTGCCAGGCCGATTAGCCCTGTATTCGCATAGCCATAAACCATAATGTGATATGGTTCCCCGGGTTCATAGTTCCCCGGTTGGCAGCCCGCTGCCCGCCTGACCTTGCAACCATGTGGCCAGGAAACAGGGTGCAGTAGCAGGA
Source organism: Phaeodactylibacter sp. (assembly GCA_024102975.1). Lineage (GTDB taxonomy): Bacteria > Bacteroidota > Bacteroidia > Chitinophagales > Saprospiraceae > JACJXW01. The sequence goes on from JAGFJD010000090.1 coordinate 5,134, forward strand.
ATATTCGACACCGAACATAAGACAAACCCCTGAATGTGCCGTACACTCAAACC
>JAGFJD010000091.1 GCA_024102975.1 Phaeodactylibacter sp.
TTTACGCCTGGGAATTTAAGTGGAACGCCAGGAAAAAGGTACGCTTTTCGGTTACGTTTACGGGGAATTATCCGGGAAGGCCACTGAGGTGGTTACGCCGGAGGATTTTGAGGCGTTTGTAGGTGTAGAGTGAAAAACCGGCGTAAGTTGTCGGCCGAAGCCAGCCGGCCACTCATTTACATCTATTTAAAAATGGCTTCCAATTCCAGTTCGATGCCGAGGTGAGGGTCTTTCAGCGTTCCCTTCTTCACATAGGCCTCGTACTCATTAGGCCCGCTGAAGACGTAAATGGTAGTGAGGTCGGGCAGGACGAGCCAATTCTAATCGGGCCAGCGTCGTTTCCATAATCGTTTTTTCCATTCCGAACAAAGATAAGTAAAATTAGCCCAAGTTCGACTGGTAGACTCCAACTTCGGCAGTTCGGTATTCGGCGGTTCGGCGTTCGCTTGCCCGAGGAGGGCCCCCGCAAGCGCGAACACCGAACAGCGAATAGCGAACTGCAGTTGGGGGCTACATATCGAACCTGGGTTAGGTTTCTTCACCACTACTGCCTGATAGATATTGCCAATTCTGGCCGTCACCTGTGGTGGCTATTCAAATCCTGTATCGGCGCCGGGTTCATGGGATCTACCACTGCAAAATGCCCCATCATGCCGGCCTCGTGATGTTCGAGAATGTGGCAGTGATACATCCACCGGCCGGGGCGGTTATCGGGCAGCCAGGCGATTTTTACCCGGGTGCGGGGCGCCAGGTTGACCGTATCTTTCCAGGCCCGGTAGGCAGGCGCCTGGCCGTTGACTTCCAGCACCTGAAAAAAGAAACCGTGGAGGTGGAAGGGGTGATCCATCAGGCTGGCATTATAGACTTCCCATATCTGCAGCTCGCCCGCCCTTACCGGCTCGTCTTGTGCGTGCAGATCGTTGTTGACCAGGAAGTCCAGGCCGTTCCTGAGGCTTGGGCCCACCGAGAACTTTATTTTCCGTGTGGCCTCAGCATCCTGCGGTGCCAGCGGTTCGATCTTTCTCAGGATATCCGGGATAAATGCCACAGAGGGCTTACGCTCGCCTACCCGCACAGTGGCATACTGCTGCCGCTTCGATTTGACGAAAGTCATTCGGTTGTATGCCAGGGATTCGACCGCGAAGGTTTCGCCTTCTTCGAACGGCCCGGCTGCGATATCCACGCGTTCGCCCGGAGTGATCAGGACTTCCGTCGCCGTCTGGGCGCTTTCCAGCAACCCGCCGTCGCTGCCGATGATCCGGAAAGGCTTGCCGCTGAGGTGCAGTACGAAGTAGCGCGCGCTGGCGGCGTTGATAAAGCGCCACCTTTCCATTTGGCCGGCATGCATGTCGATGACGGTATCCGTACGGCCGTTTATGAGCAGCGTATCCCCCTCCCGGCCGTCGTGCCGCTCCACGAGCCGGGGGAAGGCCCAGCCCGGCCGGGTAAACTCGCCCTTGTCTGTTAACTTCATATCGTCGATCACCAATACGCGCTCGGCATCGAAAACCGGATCATCTGGGCCTTCCACGATGAGCGCCCCGTAGAGGCCGCGCTCCATCTGCTGGGTTTCGTTGGCATGTGAGTGGTACCAGAACGTGCCGGCATCCGGGACAATGAAGCGGTATTCAAAGCTCCCTCCCGGCGGAACGGGATGCTGTACGCCGTCGGTGCCGTCCATGGCGGCCGGCAGGCGAATGCCGTGCCAGTGGATCAGGGTGGGCTCGCTGAGGTTGTTCGTAAAACGAACGATCAGCTCGTCGCCCTTTTTAGCCTTCAGTACCGGGCCAGGGACTTGTTCATTGTAGCCCCAGG
>JAGFJD010000119.1 GCA_024102975.1 Phaeodactylibacter sp.
TGCATTTTCTGCCTTTGTTTGCCCCATCCCTAAAGGGAGCAAAGGCAGAAAATGCCCTGTCACCCTTTAGGGTTGGGGCAAAAACAGGGCATTTTCTGCCGCTTTTTGGGATATGCTGAATAGTTACAAAAAAACACGGATACGCAATGAAAAAGCTCCCCTTTTCCCTCGTAGTCCTCTCACTTTTTTCGGGCCTGCTATCTGCTCAGAACCCGGACCCCGAGGTAGAAAAAAAAGCGGCTGAACTGCTCCAGTCCATGACCATCCAGGAAAAGATCGGGCAGTTGTGCCAGGTCAACGGCGCCTACGGCGGGATTCCTGAAGAACTGGGCAAACAGGTCCGCGAGGGAAAGGCCGGTTCCATCCTCAACGAAGTGGATACCAAAACGCTGAACGAGTTGCAGCGCATTGCCGTCGAAGAAAGCCGGCTGGGTATCCCTCTGATCTTTGCCCGGGATGTCATTCACGGGTTCAGGACCATCCTGCCCATTCCGCTGGGGCAGGCCGCCACCTGGAACCCGGAGCTGGTGGAAAGAGGAGCGCACATCGCGGCCGTGGAGGCGGCTTCGGCAGGCCTGCACTGGACGTTCGCCCCCATGATCGACATTTGCCGGGATCCCCGCTGGGGGCGCATCGCCGAAAGCCTGGGAGAAGACCCTTTCCTGACCAGCGAGCTGGGCGTCGCCATGGTGCGCGGCTTCCAGGGGGAGAGCCTGGCGGATAAGGGCGCTATCGCCGCCTGCGCCAAGCATTTCGTCGGTTACGGCGCTGCCGAAGGCGGGCGGGATTACAACAGCGCCAACATACCGGAAAACGAACTGTATAACATATACTTCCCTCCGTTCAAAGCCTGCGCCGACGCCGGGGTGGCTACGTTCATGCCTACCTTCAACGATGTGAACGGCATGCCGGCCAGCGGCAACCCTTTTCTGTTCCGGAAAGTCCTGCGGGAAGACTGGGGGTTCAACGGCTTTGTCGTCAGCGATTGGGAGTCGGTCCGGCAGCTGACGGTCCACGGCGTTGCCGCCGACAACAAGGATGCTGCCCGGCAGGCCACCCTGGCCGGCATCGACATGGAGATGGCCAGCACCACTTATGCCGACCACCTGCTGGAGCTGGTGGAGCAGGGTGCCGTCCCGGAAGCCGTCATCGACGAAGCCGTGCGCAACGTCCTGCGGGTCAAACTCCAGCTTGGGCTTTTTGAGCATCCCTACACCGACCCTTCTGATTTTCCGCCCCTGGCCAATGACGCCCACCGCGCCGTCGCCGAACAGGCTGCCCTGCAGAGCTGTGTGCTGCTCCGGAACGACGGCCGGGCATTGCCGCTGGAAGCCGGAAAGCTGCAGCGGCTGGCCGTCATCGGCCCGCTGGCCGACGACCCCTACGAGCAACTGGGAACCTGGATTTTCGACGGCGACCCCCAGCATACAGTGACGCCGCTGGCTGCCCTGCGCACCGCCCTGGGCGACAAGGCCTCCGTCCAGTTCGTCAAGGCACTGGAGACCAGCCGCAGCCGCAGCCAGTCCGCCTTTCCCGATGCCGTCCGGGCCGCCCGCGAAGCGGATGCCGTCGTCCTTTTCCTGGGGGAAGAGTCCATCCTCTCCGGCGAGGCCCACAGCCGGGCTGACCTCGGCCTGCCCGGCGCCCAGCTGGAGTTGATCCGGGCCGTGGCCGAAACCGGCAAGCCCATTATCACCGTGGTGATGGCCGGGCGCCCCCTGGCGCTGGGGCCGGCGCTGGAATACTCCGACGCCCTGCTCTTCGCCTGGCATCCCGGCACGATGGGCGGGCCGGCCATCGCGCGCCTGCTTTTGGGTTTGGAATCTCCTTCCGGCAAACTGCCCGTCACTTTTCCGACAACAGCCGGCCAGATACCGATGTATTACAACCACAAAAATACCGGCAAGCCGGCCACCGAGGAATCCTATATCCACATCGACGACATCCCGGTGCGGGCGCCGCAGACCTCCGTCGGCAATACCTCCTACTACCTCGATGCCGGCTATAAACCCCTGTTCCCGTTTGGTTTCGGCCTATCCTACAGCCAATTCGAATACCGAAACCTCCGGCTCCGGGAACCGGCCGTCAGCCCGGCAGACACGCTGGTGGTCATGGTGGACCTGGCCAATACCGGCAATTACGAGGCGGAAGAAGTCGCCCAGTTATACATCCGGGACGTGGTCAGCAGCATTGCCCGCCCGGTAAAAGAATTAAAGGGATTTCAGCGGATACGCCTGAAACCCGGAGAAAGCCGAACAGCCACCTTTCATCTGCCGGCAGAACATCTCGCTTACTATTACCCGGGAAAGGGCTGGATGGCCGAGCCGGGCCAGTTCGAAATCTTCGTAGGCGGGGATTCCGATACCGGATTTAAAGTATCTTGCGAGATCCGGTAAGAACGGCCTTTTTGCGGCAGTAGGCCTGATCTTTATCCTGCTCGTAGTGCCGGAAACCAAAGGAAAGTCGCTGGAGGAACTGGAGAAGATTTTGGTGAAGGGTTGAAGGGGGAAGGGGGAAGGGATAACTGGAAAGTTGCAAGAAGTATGAAAAAAAGCTTTTATCTGTTTTTACTCGCCACATTGCTTATGGCCTGCACGTCAAAAAGGGAAACGGGGAAGGAAGCGGCAGCCGCCGGCCCGGTGAAGGTGGAGATCAAACAGGAAAACGGCGCCTACCGGCTCTACGTCGCCGGCGAACCCTTTTGGATCAAGGGCGCCGGCCTGGAATTCGGCAATGTGGAAAAGCTGGCCGAACACGGCGGCAACTCTTTCCGCACCTGGCGGACCGACAACGGGCAGCACACCGGCAAAGAGGTCCTCGACCGCGCCCTGGCCAACGGGCTGTACGTCACCATGGGCATAGAAGTAGCCCGGGAGCGGCATGGGTTTGACTATAATGACGAAGCGGCCGTCGCCAGGCAGTTTGAGCGGATCAAAAAGGAAATTCAGCAATACAAGGACCACCCCGCCCTCCTTATCTGGGCCATCGGCAACGAACTCAACCTGCGCGCCACCAACCCCAGGGTGTGGGATGCCGTCAACCAGATATCAGAGTACATCCACGAGGTGGACCCCAACCACCCGACCACCACCACCCTGGCCGGCATCAGCAAGGAACTGGTGGACGACATCAGGGACCGGGCGCCCGACATCGACCTGCTCAGCGTCCAGCTTTACGGCCAACTGCCGAACCTGCCCCGCTATATTAAAGAGGCCAACTGGAAAAAGCCTTATATTGTCACGGAATGGGGCGCCACCGGCCACTGGGAAGTGCCCAAAACGGAATGGAACGTTCCGATCGAGAACAACAGCAGCGTCAAGGCAAAGGCCTACCTGGAACGTTACCGGCAGGCCATCGAGCCTTATAAAGGCCAGTGCCTCGGTTCCTACGTCTTTCTCTGGGGGCAGAAACAGGAACGCACCCCGACCTGGTACGGCATCTTCCTCAAATCGGGCGAAGAGACGGAATCTGTAGACGTCATGCACTACATCTGGAACGGCGAATGGCCGGCCAACCGCACCCCCAGCCTGGATTCCTTCAGGCTGGACGGCAAAACGGCTTATGAAAATATTTACCTGGAACCTGGAAAAACCTACAGCACCCAGGTGTTTTCCAGCGACCCGGACGGCGACGCGCTATCCTACAAGTGGGAAGTGATGCCGGAAAGCACCATCCTGGGAGAGGGCGGCGACTACGAGCCTGCTCCGGAGGTGGTAAAGGGATTGTTCGAAGGTGCCCCGGCAGCCGAGGCACAGCTTAAAGCGCCGGAAGAAACGGGCCCCTACCGGCTTTTCGTCTATGTATTTGACGGGAATGGCCATGCTGCGCATGCCAATATCCCGTTTTTTGTCCGCAAGTAGGGCGCTCTATCCGGAAAGCGTTCTTTCGCGCCGGAAAAAGGCTGCCTGGCAAGACGCAACAGCCGTGCCTGGCCATCAGGCCAATCCAAAGCGCCTGGCGCGATCAATAACAATACTAACAACCAACAACCAATACCATGACAGGAACAGAAATCTTCATCGGGAACACCCCACAGCAGGTAAACACAAAAGAGGTGAGCGGCGCCTACGTTGAAATAGAAGGCGAAACTTTCTACCGGATCAGCCACTATGACCAGATGCAGCCGTTTTTCATGACCATTGTCAGCGATTCCAACCACTGGCTGTTCATCTCCAGCAACGGAGGCCTGACAGCGGGGCGCCGCAACCCCGAAACTGCCCTTTTTCCATATACGACTGATGATAAAATCCACGACGCCACCAATACTACCGGTAGCAAAACGATCCTGCTGGCCAGCAAGGGAGGAAGGACTTACCTCTGGGAACCCTTCTCGCAGCACCAGAAGGGCCTCTACCCCATTCAGCGCAATTTGTACAAAAACGTCCTGGGCAATAAGATCATTTTTGAGGAAGAAAATCAGGCCCTGGGTCTGAAATTCAGGTATGGCTGGTACAACAGCGAAGCCTTTGGGTTTGTCCGAAAGGCCAGCCTGGAGAATACCGGCGAACAAGCCGTGCAGGTCGGCCTGCTGGACGGCATCCAGAACCTGCTCCCCTACGGCGTCGACAAGAACCTGCAGAATGAAAGCAGCACGCTGATCGACGCCTATAAAAAGAACGAACTGCTGCCCGATACGGGCATCGGGTTGTTCCTGCTCAGTTCCATCCCGGTCGACAAAGCCGAACCCAGCGAAGCGCTGAAAGCCACCACGGTATGGAGTACCGGGCTGGACAATCCCCGGTTCCTGCTCTCCTCCCGGCAGCTGGATGGGTTCCGGCAGGGCAAAGGCGTCCGGCAGGAGCAGGATGTCCGGGCAGAGCGGGGCGCCTATTTCATCAACAGCACAATGAGCCTGGCGGTGGGAACATCCCGGGAATGGTACATGGCAGCGGAGCTCGATCAGGGGCCGTCGGATGTTGCAGCACTGGAAAAGATGCTCCGGGAGGGCAATGGCCTGCACAGCCTCCTGGAAGCAGATATCGCCAATGGCAGCCGAAACCTCACTCGCATCGTGGGTAGTTCCGACGGCCTGCAGCAAACCAACAACCCGGAGGCTTCCTACCGCCACTTTTCCAACGTTCTCTTCAACCTGATGCGGGGCGGGGTATTCGTCCATAATTACGACCTGGAAAAGGCCGACCTGCTTCGCTTCCTGAAGAATACCAGCAAAGACCTGTTCCGGGAATTCGGGCCCTTCTTTGACGCGCTGCCGGGCCGGATCGCCTATCCCGATCTGCTTGCCCGGGCCGCCGCTGAAGGCAAGCCCCAGCTCCGGCGCCTCTGCTCAGAGTACCTGCCGCTGACCTTCAGCCGCCGCCACGGCGACCCCAGCCGCCCCTGGAACCGCTTCTCCATCGAACTCAAAGAGGAGGACGGATCCCAGAAATTGTACTACCAGGGCAACTGGCGGGACATTTTCCAGAACTGGGAGGCCCTGGCCCTCTCCTACCCCGGCTTTGTCGAAAGCATGATCAGCAAATTCGTCAACGCTTCCACCATGGACGGCTATAACCCCTACCGCATCACCCGCGACGGGATCGACTGGGAGGTGATCGAGCCGGAAGACCCCTGGTCCTACATCGGCTACTGGGGCGACCATCAGATCATCTACCTGCTGAAACTGCTGGAGCTGAGCCGCAAACACCACCCGGAAGCGCTAAACGCCCTGCTCACCCGCCCGCTTTTTTCCTACGCCAACGTGCCCTACCGGATACATTCCTACAAAGAACTGCTGGCCAACCCCTACGATACGGTCGATTTCGACCAGGAGCTGGAAGCCGTGATCGAAGAGCGGGTAAAACAGATGGGCGCCGACGGCAAACTGGTGCTGGACGCCAACGGGCAGGTTTACCTCGCCAACCTCACGGAGAAGCTGCTCGTCTCCGTGCTGGCCAAATTCTCCAACTTCATCCCCGAAGGCGGCATCTGGCTCAATACCCAGCGCCCGGAATGGAACGACGCCAACAACGCCCTGGTCGGGCACGGCGTCTCTATGGTCACCCTTTATTACCTCTACCGTTTCCAGCAGTTCTGCCAGGAACTTTTCAGCCAGGTCGGGCAGCCCATTGAGCTTTCCGAGGAAGTCGCGGAACTGTTCCGGGAGATCACCCAGGCCTTCGGCCAATACCACAACCTGCTTGCCGGCCCGATATCCGACAAGGACAGGAAATCCATCCTGGACGCCCTCGGACAGGCCGGCAGCCGGTACCGCCAACGCGTTTACCAGCAGGGCTTTTCCGGGGCCAGAAAGCAGGTCAGCCTCCAGGAACTGCAGCGCTTCATCAGCTTGTCCCTGGACTATGCCGCCCATACCATCCGCGCCAACCGGCGTGATGACAAGCTCTACCACTCCTACAACCTCATGAAGGTGAAAAACGAAGAGGAAGTAGCGGTACGCTACCTTTACGAAATGCTGGAAGGCCAGGTAGCGGTACTCAGCTCCGGCTACCTGCCGGCCGACGAGAGCGCAGCGCTGCTCCGGGCCCTGCGCCACAGCAGCCTGTACCGCGAAGACCAGCACAGCTATATCCTTTATCCGGACCGGCAACTCCCTCGTTTTGAGGACAAGAATATCATTCCGCAGGAGGTGGCTGAGCAGTCGGCCCTGATCCAAAAGCTCCTGGCCGACGGCAACCGCCGGCTGGTAGACAAGGACGTCTTCGGCCGTTATCACTTCAACGGAAGCTTCAACAACGCCGGCAGTGTCAAGAAGGCGCTCGGGCAACTGGAAGCCGATGGTTACGGCCCCCTGGTGGAAAAGGACCGGCAGCTGATCCTGGACGCTTTCGAGCAAATATTCGACCACCAATCCTTCACCGGCCGCTCCGGCACCTTCTTCGGCTACGAAGGGCTGGGCTGCATCTACTGGCACATGGTTTCCAAGCTGCTGCTCGCCGTCCAGGAAAACTACCTGTGGGCAGCCAGGCGGGGAGAAAGCCCGGATACGCTGGAAAAACTGGCCGCGTTCTATTACGATGTCCGGGAGGGGATCGGTTTTAATAAAACTCCTGAAGAATACGGAGCGTTTCCCGGCGACCCCTATTCGCATACCCCGGGCAATGCCGGCGCACAGCAACCGGGCATGACCGGGCAGGTGAAGGAAGATATCCTGTGCCGGTTCGGAGAGCTGGGCGTCTTTGTCCGCAACGGCAGGATCCAATTTAGCCCCGCCCTGCTTTCCCGGGAAGAGTTTTTGCAGCAACCTGCGGCCTTCCGCTACTTTGACACCCGGGGGCAGGAGCAACAACTTGAACTGCCGGCCGGCAGCCTGGGCTTTACCTATTGCCAGGTACCGGTTGTCTACCGGTTGTCCGGTAATACGGGAATCACTCTTTTTTACCAGGAAGGCGCCACCCGGGATCAGGACGGGTTGGAGATGAGCCAGGCGGACAGCGCCCGCGTTTTCGGCCGCAGCGGAGAGGTTATCCGGATAGAGGTACGCCTGCAGCCCGGGCTGGAAGGAAAGCCGGCTTTAGAATGAGGAACAATTTCTAGTGCAAATACATTATTGAGCAAAGGAGGGTGCCGGCAAACCCGGCATTCTCCTTTTTATTCTACCCACCCCTCAATGTACAGCACTTCTGCCCGCCGCTGCCCATTGAAGTATACCTTGACTTTTTTGTAGAAGTACCCCAGGTCGCGCGCATCGTATTCGATAGAAATAACGCCGATGCTGTCGGGCGGAACGGCCGCCGCGTCCCAATCCGGCACGGTGCAGCCGCAGGAAGGCCGCACATTGTCGATGATGATGGGTTCCCCGCTGATGTTGCGGAACCGGAAATCGTGCTTCGCCGGCTTTTTGTGCGGGATATCCCCAAAATCGAAAGTAGTTTCGGCGAGCCATTCCACTTTTGAGCTTCCGGGAGGGCTAAGGGTCGAAAAGCACAGCGGCAAAAGAAGCAGGAGGAATATTCGGGATATCATGGTTGCTGGATTGCTGGACTTTGATTAAAAAACAAGTTCGGCTTTAACCCTCTCCCCTCCTGTCTTCCCCTTCTTCCAGCACGTCCCACGTATGGTCGGCCAGGAGTTCAACGGTAGCCAGGAAGCGGTACGGCGGGTTGTCGCCCCATTCCCGGGGAGCGACCATGGAAAGCACGCTGGTCCCGTCGCTGCGTTCGTACAAGTGATAGGTAAAGCCGATGAGCGGTTCGAAATTCATTTCCGCCCCGTAAATCTGTTCAGAAATGGCGATGCGGCTCTGGATGGCCTTTGCCTGATGGGCCAGCAACTCGATCTGTTTCCGGATTTGGGCCAGTTGCATATCGGTTTGCTTATACATGGCCGTCACCGCGCGCCCTTTGGTTTTGCCTTTATCGATCGGTTTGATCTGCACGCCGCCTACGGTATGCGCATAGGGCAGGTTGTGCGGGCTGTCGGCCACCTTGTCTTTGTCGATCGGATTGATGAATGCTCCGTCCTTTTTCTTCATGGCGTGGTTTATGCAAAAAAACAGACATAAAGAAAATGGCCGGGCGGAATAAATTGTTCATCGGAAACGCCAACAAAAAGCCGGAACCCCCGTTCAGGCGGCCCCGGCTTTTTATGTCAATACAAAAGAAACTAAGCACCTGGACACAAATAATGATACATGAAACCGGGTCTAAGCCCATGTTATACTGACGCACGGCAGGTTTTGTCGACTACAAAACCCGCCGGGTCAGTATATACTGGCATCGCTGGTTTTGTTCCTGACAAAACCACGCGTTCGCCAGTATAATCACTCATTCACTCAGTCCACATATTTACTTGAGGGTCAGCGTCGTGCTGCCGGCCAGGTAGCCTTTGTTGTACACTTCAACCTTGTAATTGCCCTCGGCGAAGGATTGGTTGGGCGCCCACATGCTGCAGACCTGTTGTTCGTTCTGCTTGTAATCGACCTCTTCGACCTGGGTATAGCGGATTTGCTCCCCGCTGGCGCTGTTGGTGAAGATGCCTGAGCCCAGTTCTTCGATAGCGAGGGTTTCGCCCAGCGGGCTGATGATGCGGATCAGGAACTGCTCGTTGCCCGGCTCCGCCACATCGTTGGCGGTCGTGTAGAAACACACCTGAAGCTGGTCGATATTCTTGGCGCTGCGGCGGGAAACCGGCTTGCCGCTCCCTTTGACCTTCATGCCGGTAGCTTCCAGTTTGTCGACTTTGATCACAGAGGCGATGTTCACCTTTTTAGCGAGGAAGGAGCGCTCTGCTTCGATGGCATCCTTTTCGCTGGCCAGGGCAGCCTTGGCGGACGACAATTCCATGTTGCGGACGCGGGCGGAATCCAGGTTGGTGGTCAGGGCCATGTTCTCCTCGCTGAGTTCGGTAGTGCGGGCGGTCAGCTGCTCGTTTTCCTGTCGCAGTTGGTTGATCTCGGCCAAATATTGCTCGACCTGGGCGGTCAGGTTCTTGATTTCCTTGCGGGCCTGGGCCAGGTTGCGGCTGTCGCGCAGCAGCGCTTCGATGCGGTCTTTGGAATCTTTCAATTCCGCTTTCTGCTGTTCGATCAGGGCGTTGAGTTCTTCGTTGCTGCCGCGCAGCTCTTCCAGTTCGGAAAGCGACTCGTAGTATTGCTTCTCGAGCTCCGCCTTGAGCTGTTCGGATTCGTTCAATTCATAAGTGAGGCCGCGGTTTGCCTTGTTTTTGCTCACCAGGTTAGCCACCAACACAACACAAAGGATGGCCAGCACCGCAATGGTGACAATGGCCGCTACTTTGAGCTGTTGCTGGGACTTGTTCTGGTTGCCGGAGCCTGGATTGGTGGGCGTAGGACTTGGACTGCTAGTAGCCATAAGTAACGGATGTTTTGGATAGAGACGCAAAAAGTTGATATCCGGGGTGGATCGGCGAATGCTTTCTCCAAATCCCTGGACTGTTTGCCGTCACCTATCTGTTTAGCTAAAAGTTAGTAAGGAACGTTTAAAAAATAAGTTCGACGTCAATGCCTGGTGGCGAAGGCCATTGCCCCTGCGAGGCTGTCGGCCTTCGCCACCAGGCATTGACCCGAAATGTCGAACTTATTTTTTAATCACTGCTAAGTTGCGTGTTTTAAATCGCGAATAAAACGGCAGCCCATTTTAGAAAATTGTATTTCCGGAGGATATTTTTTCGCTTTTTCCGCCCGGTTATCCGTATTTTAGCCCGGTTCGGCCGCCGGATTGGCCTGCGGCTTGCCGGCTTTTTCTTAGCTTTGGCGCCGGAAGGCAACCGCCTGGCAGGCTCCGGAAAATCACATGACAATACCTGAAAATATGGATATCGCCAATATTCTTTTCCTGGACATTGAAACCGTTTCCGGCAAGCCGGAATTCGAAAACCTGGAAGAAGACTTCCAGGACCTCTGGAAGGCCAAGGCCCGCCAGCTGTCCCGGAATACCGATGAGGAAGACCCTGACTACGCCGCCCTGTACAAGGGCCGCGCCGCCATCTTCGCCGAATTCGGCAAGATCGTCTGCATCTCCGTCGGCGTCGTCTACCGGGACAAGGAAGACCAGCGGCTGAAGGTGCGCCTGAAATCCTTCGCCAGCGAAAACGAAAAGGAGCTGCTCCACGAGTTCTCCCAGATGGTCTTCAAGTTTTACAACGACCCCAACAAACACGGCTTCTGCGGCCACAACGCCAAAGAGTTCGACATCCCCTATATCTGCCGCCGGATGGTCGTCCATCAACTGCCCCTTCCTGTCCCGTTCAACATCTCCGGGAAAAAACCCTGGGAGACCAACCATATCCTGGACACGATGGACATGTGGAAATTCGGCGACCGCAAACACTACACTTCGCTCAAGCTGCTGGCCGCCGTCCTGGGCTTCCCTTCCCCCAAAGACGACATCGACGGCAGCGACGTCGGCCGCGTCTACTGGGAAGACAAAGACCTGGAACGCCTCGCCCTCTATTGCGAAAAGGACGTGCTGGCCACCATACAGCTCTACCTGCGCTATAAGTATATGCCGCTGCTGGAGGAGGATCAGGTGTTTCACGTGAAATAAAGGTGCATTCGTGTTATAGTGCGTTCGTGCATTCGCATGCCCGACGGACAGGCGCCCGACACCCATGCACCTCCCCCGAAACCTTTCCCCTCATCCCATCGTTAGTTCAGTTCTTATTGCTGAGTAAAAAAGCTAAATTTGCGCCCGTAAAACTGAAAAGCGATGAATTTTATCGAAGAACTCCAATGGAGGGGCATGTTGCAGGATGCGACGCCCGGTATTGACGAAGCCCTCGGCAAAGGCGTAATGAAAGGCTACATCGGCTTTGACCCCACTGCCCCGTCACTGACCATCGGCAACTATGTGCAGGTTATGCTGCTGGACCTTTTCCAGCGCTCCGGCCACCAGCCGGTCGTGCTCATGGGCGGCGCCACCGGCCGCATCGGCGACCCCTCCGGGAAGGACAAGGAAAGAGAACTGAAAACCTACGAGGAGCTGGACGCCAACCTGGAACACCAGAAAAACCAGGTCCGCAAATTTCTCGACTTCGACAGAGCGGGCAACCCCGCCCTGATGGCCAACAACCTGGATTTCTATCAGGACATGAACGTGCTGGACTTCCTGCGCGACGTAGGCAAGACCCTGACCGTCAATTATATGATGTCGAAAGAGTCCGTGCAGAAACGCCTGGAGACGGGCATCTCCTTCACCGAGTTCAGCTACCAGCTGCTGCAGGCCTACGATTTCCAGGTGTTGTTCCAAAGGCATGGCGTACGCCTGCAGATGGGCGGCTCCGACCAGTGGGGCAACATCACGTCGGGCACGGAATTCATCCGCAAGAACCTGGGCGAACAGGCCTACGCCATGACCACTCCCCTGCTGACCAAAGCCGACGGCACCAAGTTCGGCAAATCTACCGAGGGCAACATCTGGCTGGACCCGGAGATGACATCGCCCTACCAATTCTACCAGTTCTGGATCAACGCCGACGATGCCGACATTCCCAGATTCACCCGTTACTTCACCCTTAAATCAAGGGAAGAGATCGAGGCGCGGGAGCAGGAACTGGCCGGCAACCCGCAGGAACTCAAGCGCCTGCTGGCGGAGGAGCTTACCGTCCGCGTCCACTCCAAAGAGGCCTACCGCTCGGTGCTGAAGGTTACGGAACTGCTGTTCAGCCGCCAGGCCGGCAAAGAACAACTGCTGGAACTGGGCGAGGGAGAACTGGCTACGGTAGCCGCCGAAATCCCCAGCTTCCGCATCGACAAAGGTGCCCTCGCCAACGGCATCAATATCGTCGACCTGCTGGCGGAGCATACGGCCATCGTCGCCTCCAAAGGCGACGCCCGCCGCGCCATCAAGGGCAACGCCATCAGCGTCAACAAGGACAAGATCAGCGGCCACGAGGTTGCTGTCAGCCACGAGGCCCTGCTCCACGGAAAATACCTGATGGTGGAGAACGGGAAGAAGAATAAGTATATCGTGGTGGCGGAATAAACGGGGTTCTGCCTGAGTGCTTGTTTGGAGGTAGTCCCCGACACTATGTGTACGGGGCAGGCTATTTGGGCTGCAAATTGCCGCTTTTGGAATCCCGACCCTGTGGGTACGGGACAGGCTCTCACTTTGCCATTTTTTCGCTCCATAGCGCTGCTATGAACCTCAAAAATGGCTTTGTGAGAACCCAAAA
>JAGFJD010000123.1 GCA_024102975.1 Phaeodactylibacter sp.
TCGAAACCGGCCGACTTCATCCTTTCGAGCTTCTCGCCGGCGTCGACTCCCGTCACTTCGGCATCGTACAATTTTGCCAGTTGCAGGCCAAAGGCCCCTACCCCGCCGCCGGCGCCGTTGATCAGGACCTGCTGTCCTTGCTGAATGCCTCCCATGCCGACCAGCCCCTGATAGGCCAGCAGAGAAGCGTGCGGGATGGCGGCAGCCTCCTCAAAGAACATGCCGGCAGGTTTGCGGGCCAGGGCTTTTTCGTGTACGCAGGCATATTCGGCGAACGTGCCGAAACTGTATTCGGAAATATCACCATAGACCGCGTCGCCCACCTCCAAGGCCGATATGTTTTTGCCGAGGGCCTCGACCGTGCCCGATACTTCCATGCCCGGCACCTGCCGACTGGGTTTCCGCAGGCCAAATAGCAGGCGGTACAGGTAGGGTTTTCCCTGCACCATGCTCCAGTCGTAATCGTTGACGGCCGTGGCGCGGACTTTCACGAGCACTTCATGCGCTGCGGGCGCCGGCTTGGGCCGTTCTTCGAGCCGGAGCACCTCGGAGGGGACACCGTATTTTTTAAAGACAAGGGCTTTCATATCTTATTTTGAGATAGTATCTATTACTACTTACTTTAAAGCGGAGGCCGCAGGTGGCAGGCCTTTCAACTACTGGCCAGCGGTTGAAAGGCGTTCTTTGCGCTCCCTGCGGTTAATTTTTTAGATTAACAAAGTAGAACTAAGCCGGGCGGCCACACCACTGGACAAAATGGTTTTGGACACAGAGAGCACTGAGTCCAACACAGAGTACACGGAGTTTTTTCCATTGATAAT
This sequence comes from Phaeodactylibacter sp., assembly GCA_024102975.1. Classification (GTDB taxonomy): domain Bacteria; phylum Bacteroidota; class Bacteroidia; order Chitinophagales; family Saprospiraceae; genus JACJXW01. The sequence goes on from JAGFJD010000123.1 coordinate 822, forward strand.
CAGGTCTCTGTGTGGCTCTGTGCCTTCCCTGCCTGCCTGCCCGCCTGCTGTGCCGCAGGCAGGCAGGCAGGTCGGCGTACTCTGTGTCCAGAAAAATGTCTAGTAGTGTGCCGGGCGGCAATTTCCCGCCCCAAAAGCACACCGCCCATTTTTTCTGGCCTACTCTTCCGAAAATTCGATACAATCCAGAATGTCCAGTATAAAAGCTTCCATGCTCCATGCCGGATCATGCGTCACGCCGAAGCGGGCGATCATCAAATCCCGGGACGGGATCACAACGATCCACTGACCCTGGTAGCCTTCGAAGGCGAACAGGTCGCGGGGCAGTCGGGGCAGCAGGCGTTCTTCCGAGCCCGGCGCGCCGGCGTTCAGCCAGATCTGGGCGCCGTACCGGCCGTCGGGAGCGTGGGGCGTGGGAGTGAGGGAATAGTCCACCCACCCTTCCGGCAGGAGCTGCTCGCCGTTCCAGGCGCCCTTGTTTTTATAGAGCAGGGCAAACCGCAGCCAGTCGCGGGGGCTGGCGTAGAAGTAGCTGGAGCCGACGAAGGCGCCGTGCTCGTCGTGCTCGAAAACGGCGGTCGTCATGCCCAGCTTGCTGAAGAACTGGTTGTGGGCAAATTCTTCCAGGGCGCGGAAGCTGCCGCCGGCCTCCTCCAGCAGGATCTTCGCCAAAATGTTGGTCGTTCCGCTGGAGTAGCTCCATGACGTGCCCGGCGCCGCCACCAGGGGCTTGCTCAGGGCGTAGGCGCCCATATCCGGAGATTGATAGAGCATCTCCACGGCATCGGCGAAGGGGACGTACCGCTCGTCGAACGCCAGGCCGCTTTCCATCCGCAGCAGGTGGTCGATGGTGATGGCCCGGCGTTCGTCCTTTTCCCACTCCGGGAAACCGGCGGGCCGGCGGATGTCCAGCCCGTTGGTTTGCGCCAGCCTCCCGATCAGAGCGCCGGTGATACTCTTGGATGCCGACCACGACAGCAGCGGCGTATCTGCATCGATGCCCGGCCGGTAGTGCTCGGCAATGATTGTATCCTTATACGCTACGGCAATGGCGAGGGTGTTGACCCCCTGTTTGGGATCGGTGGAGGTTGCTTCGAACTCCCGCCGCAGGCGCCCGTTCAGCTTTCTGATATCGACATTGGACGGGATGTTCTGAAAGTCTACCCGGTTGCCGGTGGGCCATAGCGTGTCCTTCAGGACGGGGCGTTCGACTGCCAGCCCTTCGGCCTGCTGCATCAACGCCTCGCGGGTGCCGTCCACCAGCAGGGTACAGCCGCAGCCTTCCCGGTACACGGCGGTTGCCGGCCGCAGGAAGCCGAGAAACCGGGCCGTCACTTCTTTCTGCTCGTAGTCCACCCGGTAGCGGACGGCC
>JAGFJD010000399.1 GCA_024102975.1 Phaeodactylibacter sp.
TTAAGTCATTTGCAGCAATAAAGCACTTTTCCGGCATTTTTGCCTACTCGAATTTGCTGATTTCCGGCTAATGCTATTTACTGAAACGCCTTGCTGCGCTTTTGGCAAATCTAGGTCCTTTATGGAAAAATGTTATATTGTTTGTGTTGTTCACCCATCGCCTCTGCTGTAAACAAAGGCAAGCAAAATTTCAATATGGCACCCTATTCCATCACTACTGACCAAAGCCGCTTCGACTACGAGCGCATTTACGACTTCATCTCCCGCCAATCGTACTGGGCGCAGGGCATTCCGATGGACGTGATGAGGCGCTCCATCAAAAACTCCCTGTGCTTTGGCCTTTTCTGCGAACAAGAGCAGGTGGGCTTCGCCCGGGCGGTAACGGACTACGCTACCTTCGCCTGGCTGGGCGATGTTTTTATCGACGAAAAGCACCGGAGCAAAGGGCTGGGCAAATGGCTGATGAAGACGGTGCATGAACATCCTGATCTTCAAGGTCTGCGCCGCTGGATACTGGCGACGGGCGACGCCCACGGGCTGTATGCGCAGTTTGGGTACAGCCCACTGGCGAAGCCGGGTATGTATATGGAGCGGTATGAGGCGGGGGTTTATGGGGGGGGAGGTTGAGGGAGAGGGCCTGCGCATCAGGATTAATATGTTAAGGCAGGTTTGAACGCTCTTGATGGAACGCGGGTTTTCGCGAATTGGGGAGCTTGCCGCCAAGCGCGTCCCATACGGGTCAGTATTGACCAGATTGTACAGGCGGATTTGTGCAGCAACGAGGAGGGCTCACCTTGCCCCAATGAACACAAACGGCGCCCAGTAAAACGGGTGGGCGTACAGGTTGCCGCTGTCTTTCAAATCTCTTTTGGCTTCGTTCAGGGCTTTTCGCGGGTTGTCGCCTGTAGATAAGCGCCGGAAAAAGGCGGCAAACAAACGTTCGGAGGCTTCGTCTTCCACCGGCCACAAACTCAGCGCCACTGCCTGCGTGCCGGCAACCATCAGGCCGCGGGCGAACCCCATCACGCCTCCGCCGCGCCGGAATTCACCCTGGCCGGTCTGGCAGGCCGACAAAATCATGGCTTTGCTTTTTAAGTTCAGGTCAAAAGTATTGTACAAAGACATCCGCCCGCCAGACAATTCCAGATAGCTCAGTTCAGGGATAGGGTCTATTTTCCCATGTGTGGAGACATAGATGTATTTATAAACTTCCAGGTTCATTGCCGCCAGCGTGTCTGCCGTGGCTGATTCTTCCAGGAGAAAGTCTGTCGAAGCGAAATAGCCGGCGAAAGCGGCTTTGTCTATAGGCTTGAGGTTGCGCAGATCAGGATTCGAGTCGAATTCCGATTTGGCGGCTACCAGCAAATCCCTGGAGTAATCCCGCCGGGTTTTGGCCGGGTTTTCAGTTTGGATCAGGGTGGTGGCCGATTGACAATAACTGACGTCAAAATCGTCGATCAAATATCGGTTTCCGCCCTCCTCCCCTTTGCGGATCAGCATTTCAAACGGAAGGAAATTCAGTGCGTGGTCGGGAGCAATGATAAGCTCGTCAACACCTTGAAGCATTTGCCCTTCCGCCACCGGCGCCATAAGGCTTTGATACAGTTTTTCTGCAAGGTTTGAAATGGCCTCAAATCGTTTATTTCGCATCACTATGCTCGACAACTCCCTTTCCGTAACGGATTGCAACGTGTCGTTTAAGTTAAAAACATCCGCAAGGATTTCGCGGGATTGCCCCAGGCTGACGTACGCTGCCTTTTCTTTGGTGATGACAAAGGCCAGAATATTGTCTTCGACGAAATATTCGATGAAAGCCTGGTTGCTGCCTAAAAGCCCCTGCACTTCTTCCAGGGTGGCCAATGCTGGCTTCGCCAGGGCGGCATACTCCGGAGAGGCATCGCGGATTTTGGCCTTTACGATGCCAAGTTCGGACAACAGGGAATCCTGCCTGCTCCGTGTCGCTGCCGGGTTCGCATCAACCAATCTCTTTTGGTATTCGTTCAACTGCGCCTGAAGCGCCCGTTTGCGATCCAGTAAATCTTTGGGTACGTTATCCAGAGCCAGCGCCCCTTCTGCCAGGAGCTCGTTGAAAATCCTGGCCTTTGACTGCTGCAGGTATTGAAAAGCTTTTTCCTGGTCGTTCAGCTGCAAGGCGCAGGAAATGGCGCCCGCATAACACGCAAAGCCGCTCTCCAGGGCGAGCTGCCGGGAGCCTTCGCCACGCACGTTCGCGAAAATGCTGTCTTCAATGATGCGGATGCCGCTTTCATAAAACGAAAGCGCTTTGGGGTATCGCCCCTGCCCGGCAAAAAGCTTGCCCCTGAAGGCTTCCAGATTGTACAGAATGTCATATTGCCCCAGGGAGCGGGCAATGGCCTGGCTGGAGTCATAATACATCAAAGCCTTTTCCGGCAATCCTTGCTGCTGATAAACAAACCCTGTTTTGCCATAGGCAGTCGACAGGCCGTGTTCGAATCGCATTGCCTGCGCCAGCCGGACTGCGTGTTGAAAATGAATTAAAGCGGAATCGGGGGCATGCGTTTGCTCGTAGTAACTGCCCAGATAGAGCGAAGCGTAAAACGGATGAAACGCGATGCCGGAGCGGCCGGCAATCTGCCTGCAGGTATTGAAATGGCGAAGCGCCTCGGCGGTATCCTTTTTTAGCAGAAACGCCCAGCCCAGCGTGCCGTATACCTCGAACAAATCGTTTTTCAGGTCAAAGTTTTCGGCTTTGATGGTGGAATCTTTTTCGGCAACCTCCTCCAGGTACCCAATGGCATCCTGCAGGAATTCCACAGCCTGGCCGTAGGATTTCCTGCTCAGATGAACCTGAGCCACATTGTTTATTATCATCACATAAACCGGCATTTTTCGGAAGTAGTCTGTCTCTATTGTCCCTACTCCAGGCCGGGAGGTTATGATGTAGTCCAGGTTTTTCAGCTGCTTGAGCATATTCCAGGCCGCTTGCATGCTGTCCAACGCCAGGTCGTAATTTTTCATTTCGTAGTACACGCCGCCTATTTCATTGTAAAGAAGCAGGCGCTTTTGATTCAGCTGAAATTTTTCCAAAGCCGCCTTTGCCTGGCTGTACGTGGCATACCGGGCGGCAGTGGCCGAATCCGCCTCCGGCAGGATGGCGGCCATGTTGCCGTAAATGCTTTTCAGCAGTTCCAATTCAAACCCTTTGTCTGCCGGCTCGTTGGGAATCTCAAAGGAAGGGTTCACCTTATTATTTAATCCTTGCAACAACAACAAATCTTTGAAAAGCAAATAGCAGGCCAGCGCATCTTCGTGTTTCCTCTGCTCGAGAAATAGTTCAATCCGTTTGGGGTGGCGGGATTCGAAAAGCGCGTCTTTTTCGAGATCCAGCAAATCAGAAGAAATGCCGTATTCTTTCATCAGGCGGCTTCGCTCCGTATCAGAAAAAGACATTTCCAGGAAGGTATCCGGCTCGCCGGCCGGCGGCAGCGAACGGACGAGAAAATCCCGCAGGCCGGCAGCGATTTGCAGCTTTTCCAGGGCTTCTGCATGCCTGCCGAGCTTGGAGAGCGTATGGCCTAAAAGTTGGTGGACAGCCGCCAGCTGGTCAATCTGCGCCTGAGTATTCAGTATGTTCCGGATTTTTTCATCGCCTCCCAAAAAGCCGTCAAAAAGGCCTTCCAGAAGAGCCGTGACCCAAATGTCTTTAATCAGGATTTGCCGGGCGTGGGCCTGCGCGAAATCGAGCTGCCGGATGTCTTCCTGCATGTCAACATACGACCACAAATAGGCCAGGAAATATTTCACGGCCCTGGTTTCTCCGTATTCGTTGACCAGGAAGGGAGAAACCAACTGGAGCAGGCCGCGCAGATGGCCCGGATGGTCCGCCAGCCAGTGGTCGCCGAATACCCTCTCATAAAAATTCCGGTTGATCGCGACCTGGTGGGAAGCGTCGAAAAAGCCTTCGAAAGCAGCCATCAAACAGCGCTGCAACGTGTCCGGATGCACCTGGCTCATTACAGGATCCCTGCCCATTTGCCGGATAATGGTATCTCTGCCATTCGACAGCCTGACAGTTTTCATGCTTTCCAGCCATCTGTCCATTTTCCAGTTTTTCAGGAGGGCGTTGAAATCGACGCTTTCCATCAGGCAATTCCAGTCCACTTCTTTGAAGCATGCGTTAAAGTCGACGCATTCCGCTATGGCGCAGAACGCCTCAATATCCCCGGGATCAGGCGACAACTTGATCTTGCCCGCCATCATTTTTTGCACAAAACAATCCTGGTCGACGGCGGCCATCATCTGGCGCATGTCGGGTTGCAGGCATTTCGCAACTTCGGCCATGGGAGTATTCGCCATGGCGCTGTCCGTCAATTGGCCCAATCCGGGCAATTCCACTTGGCCGGGTTGCTCTCCATTACATACGGCGCCCATCGCCTGGTTCCAGTCGAAGTCCCTGAACAGGCAGTTCCAGTCGGCCTTTTTGAGGGCTTCGTTCCAGTCGAAGCCCTGTATGATCTTATCCAGGCTAATGCCCTGGTATTGGCGCCCGTAAACCAGGCTGTCAATGATTGCCTTCAAAGCGAGGCTGTCGGATAAATCCAGGCTTTGGTAGCGTTCGTCCACTTTGGCGTCCAGGGCTTCTTTTTTGTAGTCCAGCAAGGATATTAAAAGCGAATCGCTTATTGGAGTTGTTTGGCAAAAGCTCTCCAAAGGTACGCTCAGGCTGAACAGGGCCAGAAAAATGATGGTTTTGTTCATGATCGAAAAATCAGGGCTGAAAAGATGAATATTGGCAACCGCCGGATTTTCTCCGGGCAAGTTTAAAGATACGGGAAATTGCGTTTTGGCGCATCCGTGATTATGGGGAAATGGGGGCCGTTGGAAATGGGGAGGGGGCCATGTGCATCAGGCTGAAATGTTAAAATTGTGTTTGAGTTGGCTTCCCGGCTGTAGGAACTCCCCCAAACCCCTTCTTAAGCTCCACAGAGGCTCAGAGGAAGAGGGGGCTTTGCCCGGCAGTGGCTTCCAGCGCAGAGCCTCTCGGCGGGGCTCCGCACTGCCCCCCTCTCTTCTCGCTGTTCCTTTGTAGCTTAAGAGAGGGGGTGGCTTCGCATCGCGAAGCCGGGGGTGAGTTCTTTGACCGGCTGTGCTATTGCTCAAACCGGAAGTCGTAGATCAAAATCGGTTACTCAAAACGGTAAAAAATTTCCTGGGGCTTCAGGAGAAGGAAACTGCCTGAAACTTTATAGGCTGTTATTGCGCTCAGAGCTTGTTTGGAGGTAGTGCTTTGGTAGCGAAAATGGCTGATTTTGGGTTCTCATGAGGCTCATTTTTGGCCTCATAGCAGCGCTACGAGGCCAAAAATAGCCGAAATGAGGTTCCAGAAGCGGC
>JAGFJD010000149.1 GCA_024102975.1 Phaeodactylibacter sp.
GGTTTTCCTAAAAGGGCTAGATATTCTGAGGCGCAAAGCCCTAAACCTCATCCAATTCACCCGCTATTTGAGGAAAATCACCAAAGGTGAATATGAATTAATTTTTCAAAATGTCTAGTGGTGTGCAGTCATTCACTAATTCAGTCCATGTAATTAAACCCTAAAATACAGCATGCGCTCCCAGCCCCAGCCAGTTGCCCCGGCGGATGGCACCGACGTCGCCCTGGCTGAAGTACTGGTTCCCGGTGAAGCCGGGGCCGGCCTCTCCGGCGTCGCCCTCGTGCCAGGTGTAGTGGAGCATCAGCTTAAGGTTCGCCTTGTTGAGGTACCAGTTGATGCCGGCGTCATAGGTGCGCTCGGCACCGGACGAAGCGCCGACGGCTTTGGCGTCGGCCTGGCCGGCCAGTCCTTTGGCGCCGTTGAACTGCATGAGCATGAAGGAAGGTTCCAGGAAGGCGTTTTTGCCGGCAATGACGTTGTACCCCAGGCGCAGGTGGCCGGTATTGGAGGAGTAGGTAAAATTGCGCTCCACGTCGTCGGCCAGGAGCCGGCTCCCCTCCCGCCACATGATGTTCCATTCCCCGTCGACATTCAGAGAGCCCCAGTTGAAGAGGAAGTCGGCGCTGGCGGCATAGCTGCTTTCGAACACATCCGTCCGGCCCTGCCAGGCACCGCCGGCGCCAACCGACAAGCCTTTGCGCTGGCCGAAGTAATTGATGTTGTAGCCGATTTTATATTTGTCCATTTCCGGATCACCCAGGTAAATGACGGCACGGCCGGCGAAGAGCGGGGCGAACGAGGTACCGGTAGAATTGCCGCCGTTGGCTAACGTCAGCGGGTTGAAGACGCCCAGGTTGTAATTGAAGCCGAGCTTGCCGCTGCCGTCCAGCAGCAACCCTCCCAGGTTGATGCCTGCTGACCGCCCGGGACCGGTGCCTACAAGGTGTTTGCGGATGTAATTCTGCGACATGGATTTCTCCATCGAGTTGACCGCCCATCCGGAGGTGATGCTCTCGCGGCTCAGCTGGGGGCGAAAGTAACCCCCTACTACATTGAACGCCTCGCTGCTCTTTTTCAGGCGCCACTGGAAGAAGGCGTCCCAAATCCCGAATTCTGGAAGGGAACCGTTGTTGGTGCCGCCTACCTGCCCGGTGAGCACGTCCCGCCCGATCAGGTCGTAGGCACCGACGACGGTGAACTGCAGGCCCTCGTAAGGCTCTGCCCGGAAGCCGAGGCGGGCGCGGCGCAATTGTATATTAAAGCGGTCGTCAACCAGTTCATACCGTTTCTGCTCTGGGTTGTAAACTTCCTGCCCGGTGGTGTAGCTGCTCCATAACTGCACCATGATAAAGGGCTCGATCTTAAAGCCATCTTTTTTGAGCAGCCAGTTTTGGAAGCTGTTTTGGCCAAAAGCCAAAACGCCTGGAAGAAGGATCATAAAAAAAATGGTAAAGTGTTTCATTTTATCTGTCTTGTTGCATAAAGGCATATTGTAAGGACTTGTTCCTGCAAAGAAAAAAAAGGGGGCAACCCCATGCAGAGATTGCCCGTTTCACCCAATAAATCACCCAACTATTATATCTGTTGTTTGTCGTCTGTTGTTTGTTCAGTTTACCCCATGCATGTCCTCTGCTGGTGGCAAGCCAGCGATCAACAGACAACGTCCTGAAAGCCTCTGCCAGCCATCAACAGACAACGCTGCGCTCAATGTGGCAGCTTATCCATCACCAGCCCATAGGTGTACGTGCCCAGGATGGCGCCCAGAAGGATCAGGATCATAATGGCATAGCCGTTGCCCAGCAGCACATACATAGGCCCGGGGCAGCACCCCACCAGTGCCCAGCCCAGCCCGAAGATGGAGCCGGCCAGGAGGTGGCGCTTGATGCTGAGTTTCATCGGATTATAGGTCACGAAAGTCCCACGGAGGGTTTTTATGTTGAATTTTTTCATGGCCCACATGGCGGCAGCGCCCAGGACGACGGCCGTGCCGATGATGCCATACATGTGGAAACTCTCAAAGCGGAACATCTCGTGGATGCGGAACCAGGAGATAGCCTCCGACTTGGTCATGACGATCCCGAAAAAGATGCCGACGATAAAGAAAGATGTATTTTTCATTGTTTGATTTTCATTTTACTTATTCACTCATTCACTCCTTCATTGATTCATTTTTACCCGCTCTTAGCTTTAGCGAAGGCGGGCCCTCTACATCCCCATCAGCAACGGGAACAGCAGGTGCGTCATCAGCAGGCCACCGATGAAGAAGCCGATCACGGTGATCAGGGAAGGCAGTTGGAGGTGCGCCAGTCCGGAGATGGCGTGGCCGGAGGTACAGCCGTCGCCATAGCGGGCGCCGAAGCCGACCAGGAAGCCTCCGGCCAGAGCCAGGATGATGCCTTTGATACTGGTAAAGTTGAAAATTTCGGTGGGCACAAAGCCCCTGTTCAGCGCATCCGACTCCGGATAGGCGATGCCGATGCTGCCCAGATATTCAATGGTCGCCTCTGAGATAGCCACCGGCTCCGGGCTTTGAAGGAAGCGGGCGGTGATGAACCCGCCCAGGATGCCGCCCAGCACAAAGGCAAGGCGCCAGTATTCTTCCTTCATATCCATATTGAAGAAAGGGATGCGTTTGCCGGCGCCGGCCATGGTGCAAATGCCCTTAAAGGTCGTCGATACGCCGAAGCTGCGGCCCATCCAGGTCAGCAGGGCCAGCGTCAGCGCGATGGCAGCGCCGGAGACGGACCAGTGCCAGGGCTGGCTGATGAATTCCCAGAAGGAGGAGGTATTGCCGATCAATTCCATAGTTATTTGTTCGATTTTCAGTTAACTGGATAAACAGGTTGTAAGGAGAGGCACAAAGGCGCAGGGTTCTTATCTTTTGATAGTCAGCTTTTTGCGCCTCCGCGCCTTCTCAGCGTGAGGTTTAAGGCCCTTGGGGCGTACACTCAATTATACAATTTGTTCTTCCACATGCAGGCCGATCACCTTGACCAACTGGTGAGCCGACTGCATGCCCGACTGGCGCCACTTCACCTCCCCGTTCTTGAACAGGATGAAGGTAGGCACGCCGTGGATTTGCAGCTGCTGTGCCAAAGCCTGGTTGCGGTCCACATCGATCTTCACAATGGAAGCCTTGTCGCCGATCGTTCCTGCCACTTCCCGCAGGATGGGCGCCATGGCCCGGCAGGGGCCGCACCACTCGGCGGAGAAGTCTACCAAAACCGGCTTTTCGCCGTTGATCAGGTCTTTGAAGGATACTTTCTTTTTCATGGTATTTTGCTGTTTCTTTTTTCTGTTGTTGCCGCATGTTTCATGCGATGGACAGTGCAAAGATGCGGCATGCGAAAGGAACAATCAGTGATACTTGTCACAGTGGCCGTTTGGGGTGGGTTTCCTGCCTCTGTAGGCAATCTGATGTTTGAGGGGGAAGACAAAGTTACGACATTATCTCCATAGAAATAATAGGTGATGAGAGGAGGAAAGGTTCACCGCGTGTTTTCAAGCGTTTTTTTTTAGGGCCCTCTGTTGCCCTTGCTGATGACATACATAAAGGAATTTTCAGGGAAATGGAGGCTGTTGATATTCAATTCATTATATCAAACCCAAAGCTTTTCAACCACCAAACAGCCCATGCGCCAACCCGTTCAACTGTCCTGGTTTTCCCGTCTGGAAGGATGTAATTTTGCCTCCATAACTTCTAATAAGGAAAACACCTAAAACCGCAAGCCAATGGTTGACAAGGACACATTATGGAAAGGCATCATCGAGGATTTGATCGAAGATTTCCTCCTTTTTTTCTTTCCGGAACAGGTAGAGCAGATCGACTTCAAGCGCGGGTTCACGTTTTTGGACAAAGAGCTGGAGCAGCTCTCGCCACAGTCGGAATCTAAACTTCGGCATGCCGACAAGCTCATCCAGGCCTTCCTGAAAAACGGAGAGGAAAAATGGTTTCTCATTCATGTAGAAGTACAGGGATACAGGGACTCAGACTTCGCCTTTCGGATGTTCCAATATGCCTACCGTATCCGGGACCGGTACAATCAATCCATTGTGGCCCTGGCTATTTTTACGGATGCCAACCGGCTGTATCATTTTCCGGAATACCGGGAAGAATTCTGGGGGACTGAGACGCTTTATCGTTATCGGACGTTTATAGTATTAGATCATGAGCCGCTGGCCCTGCGCCATTCTGGCAACCTGTTCGGACTGGTAATGGAAGTGGCCCGCCGGGAATTGGATATGGACAAAAAGGATGATGAACAAAAGTTATATGTTAAGACAGAAATGGTGCGACACCTATTCCGGCAAGGCATACCCAAACACAAGATCAGGCACCTGCTGGACTTTATCAAGTACTATATCGACTTTGAAGAAACGGCATTTTTCAATAAATTTGATGACGATATTCAAATGATCACTAAATCCAGAAGAGCCATGGGTATCAGAGAAGCCATTATTGAAGAACTAAAAAGAAAAGCACAAGAGCAAGGCCTTGAATTAGGGCTTAAAGAAGGGCTTAAAGAAGGGCGTGAAGAAGGGCGTGAAGAAGGGCGTGAAGAAAACACGCGTATGGTCATATCCCGCGCTCATAAGAAAGGCATACCCGTAGAAGATATCGCCGAACTGGTAGATTTGCCGGCCGAAAAGGTAAAGGCTATCATCGAGGAATTGATGAACGGAGAAAAAGATGGCAATGAATAGCGACAATGTTTCAATGTTTCAAACCGGAGCCGTTGAGTAGTTGGACACATTTATTGTAACTGATGCTGCTTCGAAAGCGTGGCGTGGCAGCTCTATTCCTGGGGCAATTGTTATATGGCTATATTGTTATATTGTTATGCTAATTGTGTCCGCTTACTTAAAGCCGCAGGTTGAACCAGTTGGGAGAACCCTTAAATAGCGCCCATAAAGCCCAGCCCTTTTCTTCTTTTGGTGATAATCGTCACAGCCGCTCCGTCGGATTTTCCCGAACTTTGCAGGGTATTAACCAAACTACAGACCAACATGCCCAAATCAATCACTACCCCTCAACCACCGGTTAAGGATAAAAAGTCATTGCCCGCCTCTCTGAGATACATCGTAGAAAAACTGGAAGAACGCAAGGAATGGAAACCCGCAGAGGTGCGCCGCATCGTACGCGAAGCCGGCGTCCGCCAGGAAGACCTTGAACCGTGGGCAGACTACGGCCACCCGGCCGCCGACAGCTATGGCCGCCGGCTGATCTACGCCGAAGGCAACTTCGAAATGATGGCCATGTCGTGGGCACCGGGCGACTTTTCCGCCATTCACGACCACGGCTATACCCAGTGGGGCGCCGTGCAAGTATTCGGCCCGGCGGAACATGCCGCTTTCCGGGTGGACGAAGGGCGGATCTCGACGCTGTCCAGGGCCCAGTTTAACCCCGGCGACGTAGTCGGCGTCAGCCATACCCTGGTCCACCAGATGGGCAACCCGACGGATGAATATTTTATGACGCTCCATGTCTACGGCCGCCCGGAAGATATCGACAACGTTACCGGCGACGCCCGCGTTTATGACCTGGAGAACGAAACTATACAGCGCGTCGACGGTGGTGTTTTCTACGCCCTGCCGGAAGAAGAGGTAAAATGGACGGAACCGGGCCCGCGCCCCGATTTCCCCACCCGCCTGCGCCACATGGTAGAGCTGGCCCGCCGCCTGCGGCGCATGCAAGAGGCGGGAATACCCGGAAGCCGGAAAAGGCTGGAAGCCGTTTTGACCGACTTGTTCTCCGACCAACACCGCGCCCAACTGCTGCGCTGCCTGGATGCAAACGTCGACGAAAACGGCCACCAATCCAATTCGGTTTACTGGCGCAACCTCAACCACGAATTGAAGGAGGCGGCCCAATTGCAACGCGAACTACAGGGCAATCAAAACACGGGAGACAACTTCCACCACTACGCCGAGCTGTACGACGCCCTGGTTTGCCAGCCATGCCTCGACAGCTTCATGCGCGGATATCTCGAATTCTTCAGCGAGAAATACGGGATCAGCTTTCCGGATAGCTCCCTGCTCTCCGTAGGTTGCGGCACCGGCCTGGTCGAACGCGCTTTGATCGACGAATTCGGCGTGCCCTACCAGCAGCTGTTCGGCATGGACATATCCCCCGCCATGGTTTCGGAAGCAGGCCGCAGGATTCGCGCCGAAGTGGGCGACATCCTCGCCTTCGACGCCGACGGGAAAACCTGGGATATTGCCTTCAGCGGACTGAATGTATACCACTACCTCGATTTCAAACGGATGGAGGAAGCCATTCAACGCACTGCCGAACGGGTAAGCCCCGGGGGTTACTTCATCGGAGACTTCATCACCCCCGACCACATCCGCTGGTATCCCAACCTGATGTATTCAGCCGATAAGCAACTGGTATCTCTTCGAACCCCGCGCCTGGTGGAAAACAACGGCCGGATGTTCCAGGAAAGCGAGATTATCAACATCAACTTCGGCGGCGGCGGGATGGAACTGAACTACGCCGGCAAACACCTGCGCTTTCTGCCGCCCCTGCACCGCATACGCACTTACTTCGAACGCGCCTTCGGCGGGAAGGTAGACCTGTACGACGCCCACAGCCTGGAGCTGATCCCCGACTGGGCGGACAGTTGCCCGAGCACCCGGTTTGTAGTGGTGGCGAGGAAATCGGTTGGTTAGTTGATTTTCTTGCCGCTTACCTGATGGGATCAATTGGCAGATTAGGCCTGGAATCAACCAATCAACTCCCCCCCCCGCTCCAAATCCAGCAACCTTTGCTTGCGCCACAGGCCGCCGCCGTAGCCGGTGAGCTTCCCATCTGCCCCGATAACCCGGTGGCAGGGGATGATGATGGCGATGCGGTTGTCGCCGTTGGCGCGGGCTACCGCCCGGACGGCAGCGGGGTTGCCGATGGCTTCCGCCTGTTGGCCATAGGAACGGGTTTCACCATAGGGGATAGCCTGTAGCGCATTCCAAACCTGCTGCTGAAAATCCGTTCCCGGAAGGACCAGCGGCAGGCTAAAAGTCATTAAACAACCTGCAAAGTAAGCCTGCAACTGGCGGTTAAGCCCAGCAAAATGGGGGCTGTCACCCGGCAGCAACTCCGCTTTCAGATATTTTTTCAAGCGCTCCAGTTGCGTTTCCAGCATCCGGCGGTCGGTGAATTCCAAGAGGCAAACCCCTCCTTCTGTAGCTCCAGCCAGCATGGGCCCGAGAGGCGTTTCGATACGGGTGATGGTTATTAGGGTTTTATCCTGGCTATGGCTGGGCGCAAAACCGGTGTTTTTCTTAAAGGCCTCTCCAAACCCGCTGAGGGAATCGTAGCCATTCTGAAAGGCGGCTTCCGTCACCCGCTCTCCGTATTTGATCTGGCCGAAGGCCTGGTTCAGGCGCAACATGCGCTGATAAGCCTGAAAGGTCATGCCATAGTGCTTTTGAAACCAGCGGCGGACCCGGCTGGCATTCAGCCCCCTGCTCTCCAACTGCCAATCTTTGATCCGGGCCTCCGGGTTATCCCGAACTTCCCGGAGCAGCCCCTGCAGCCATTCCGGGGCATGGCCCTTCATCTGCAATGGGCGGCAGACTTTACAGGGCCGGTAGCCATGATCCATGGCTTCCTTAACGGAAGCGAAATATTCTACATTTTCGGGTTTGGGCTTACGGGCCCGGCAACTGGGACGGCAGAATATGCCGGTGGTTTTTATAGCGGCGAAGAAGATGCCTTCGAACTGGCTGTCCTTCCGGACCAGCGCCTGGTACATGACCTCTTTTTCTGGTAAGGGATGAGCTTGCATGGTATAGCGGCTGTTTGTTATACTGCAAAGATAAGCTCACCGGGACGGGGCCGCAACCGATAAACGGACAAGTAATTTTTTTGAAAAGGGGATATCTCGATTTTTTTGCCTCCAGAATTCATAGAGACTTTTTGCCGCTTTGAGCCAGGCTGAGCTACTCCCGGACAGATACTGCCCAATAACGCTCAACCCTTCACAACTCCCACCGGCCCGAACGCCTCCTCCCACGCGCACAGCCCGCCTTCCATGTTGTACACTTCCCGGAAGCCGCCGTTCTGCATCAGCATGCAGACGCGCATGGACCGCCGCTCGGTCCGGCAATAGACGAAGTAAGGGCTGCGGGGGTTCAGCTCTTCCAGGCGGTCCCAGAGGTCAGGGGTGAGGTAGCTGATGTTGATGGCGCCGGGCAGGTGCGCCTGCTGAAATTCCTCGGGCGTACGCACATCGAGCAGGACGGCCCCGTTTTTCCTTTCCAGGG
>JAGFJD010000154.1 GCA_024102975.1 Phaeodactylibacter sp.
TATATTCGCGGCAAGAAAAAATAATCCCAATAAGGAGTTTAATTATGACTCTTCGCTACCGTTTCTTCATAATTCTGGCCGGGTTTTTCCTGTTGGCCAACTTGCTGGTGATGAATGACCTGACGGCGCTTTGGCCGGGCCCGGAGTCCTGGCTGGCCTGGCGTTGCCTGAATGGCGAAGCGGGCGGCACTCCTTATGAACGGCTGGGCGCTCTGATATTGGGGCAGGAGGGGCTTTCCCATTTCTGGATGCGGTTGCCGGGAGCGGCCGTTTTTGCCCTGGCCCTGGCCGGCTACTGGGCCATTTCCCGGAAGCTTTTTGAATCGGAAGTCCTGCTTACCACCCTTTTGGTGTTCAGCGCTTCTTTGCTGGCGCCGAACATGGCCAAAGTCGCTACCGGCGATATCTGGGCAATGGCTACCCAATGGCTGGCCTTCGCCGCTATGGTCCGTTTCCTGAAGCAGCCGGCCCTGGTGTGGCGGCTGGCCTATTACGGGCTTTTGTTCCTGGCGTTGTGGGCCCAGCCCCTCAATGCCCTGGTTTTTCTGATGGGCAGCGGCGCTTACCTGTACTTTCGTCATCCGCAGGGAAAAAGGCTCTGGAGCCTCAACCCCTGGCTGGCCGGAGCACTGCTCTTTTTGCCTCTGTACTTTTTGGGTTGGACCACCTTTGGCCAGGCAGGTTTTCTGGTCGGTTTCCGCACCGGCCGGTTCCTGTTGTGGAACCTGGCCGGGATGTTCCCCTTCCTGGGGTTCGTGCTGGCCGGTATCTGGGAGACACGCAAAAGGCTGGGCCGCCAGGAGGAAATGGCCATCCTGAACGCCGCCGGCCTGATATTTTCCCTGCTGGCTCACTCCCTGGCGCTCCAGGGGGTGCTGGCGCTGGTGGTAGCCAAACAGTTGAAGAGCTATTTTAACCCCAAATATCCCTATGGGACGATCGTGAAAACGGGGGCTATCCTCCACCTGGTGGCCGCCTTTTTTGTGGTCATGCCCCTTATGGTCGGAGGGTTCCTCCAGTTTCAGGGGCCGGGCTTCCGGGCCATGCTGGCTGCCGGCGGCATCTACTGGATGTTCAGCTTTGTGGCAGTGATCGGCCTTTTCAGTTATAACCAGCGGTATTTGATCGAAGGGCTCGTCCTGGGAGGGCTTCTGGTCACCACTCTGTTCTGGCTGCAGGTCAATCCGCTGCTGCAGCAAAAAACGGCCTGGCCCCGGCAACTGGTGGAGCAAAGCCGGGAAAACACAGCTGCCCGGGGCATTGCCTCTTCGTTCCTGGTTCAGCCCGGGGAGGGGCCATTCCCTGCCCTGGCGCCCTACAGCAAGGCAGCGTACCCCGATACGCATATCCTCTCTGGCCCGAAAAGTTTGCGGCATGCCTGGGAGACCTCCCGCGAAGCCGTTTTTTTGCTGGAACGGGGAGACGCCGAAGAACTGGGGACGGCTGTTCCGTCAGATACCATCAGCGGATGGGACAGCCGCCTGAGGGCCGTCGAATACGTCTTGCTGGTGAAAAAATAGAGGCCCCCTCCGATTCAGGCGTTCATGTAGATGAGGAACAGCAACACCAACAAAATGATGGTAGCAATGACGACTACCCTCAAGAATTTACGGGCATCGCGCTGGTCGCGCAGCTCCTGCCTCCGTTGCTTTCTCGATTTTGTCATGGATATTTTCTTTTGGTTGCTAAAATCCAGAATTATCCATTGTTAATATAGTCTTTCTTAAAAAAAATCCTTTTTTGACAAATCCCGTGGGCCGTTTTTCGTACGGGAGCACTGCGGTAGGCAGGTATAAGTGTTTCGCATGAAGCACCGTCTCCGGGACACAGGATCTGTCAAAGAACCAAAAAAATGACTATGTTGAATCCTCGCCTGACCCTCAACTGCCGGGGCTTTTTACTCAGCCTGGAACAGCCCGTCGTAATGGGTATCCTCAACGTCACTCCCGATTCGTTCTTCGACGGAGGGAAATTCGCCCGGGAGGATGCCCTGCTGCGGCAGGCGGAGAAGATGCTGGAGGAAGGGGCCGGGATCATCGATGTCGGCGGCATGTCCTCCCGGCCGGGAGCTGAAATTGTTGACGTCGAAGAAGAATTGAAACGGGTGATTCCGGCTGTCCGGGCCGTTCGGGAACGCTTTCCGGAGGCCATCCTCTCCATCGATACCGTCCGAAGCCGGGTAGCCCGCGAGGCGTTGGAAGCCGGAGCAGCCATTGTCAATGACATCTCTGCCGCCCGTTTCGATGATCAGATGTACGAAGAAACCGGGAAGCTGGGCGCTCCTTATGTCCTTATGCACATGCAGGGCACGCCCCGGGATATGCAAAAGCAGCCGGTTTATGAAGACGTGGTGCGCGAGGTGCTCGATTTTTTTATCGCCGAAGTGGATAAATTACGCCGGGCGGGCGTTAAAGATATCGTTCTCGACCCCGGATTTGGCTTCGGCAAAACAGTGGGGCACAACTACCAGCTACTAAAAAACATGCATGTCTTTCAAATCCTGGATTATCCTCTGCTGGCCGGCCTGTCGAGGAAGTCCATGATCAACAAGGCGTTGGGAGTCTCCCCGGCAGGCGCGCTGAACGGCACCACTGCCCTGAACATGGTAGCCCTGCAGCAGGGCGCCAGGATTCTTCGCGTCCATGATGTGCTACCTGCCGTAGAAACCATTAAATTGTGGGCGGAATTAGAAAAACTATAAACTTTGGCCTCCTTAGACGAACGCGATATTACCCGGCGCACGCTGAACTTCCTCAAAAGCCATTACCGGCAACGGCAACGGGAAGGGGCAACGGTGCTCAGCTCGGACATGAGAGGGGCAGGCGGGATCATCGCCGATGGCTTCCTTTCTTTCCCCCAGGTCGACGGCAGGGATTTCCGGGCGACGGTGGAGGCCACTTCCCGCACCTCACAGCACGAGGTGCGCTACGAACTGAGGCGCAGTTTGCTGGGTTGGGACAGCGCGGCGGTTTCCGCTACCCTGGCTGCGGCCGGGCTGGCCGTTTTGTACGAACAAGGCGCCCTGCCCGTAAAGCAGCTGGGCCTTGTCGCATCGGGCGCCATCCTGCTTTTCGTTTTCGGGATGTTGAGTTTTGTGTGGTCGTTCCTGCTGCGGCCTCTTCGCCGGTACAGGCAGATTTATGCCATCGAGCAGTTCAAACAGTACTATGCCGACGAGCAGTGGGTGGCCATTGCCGAAGATGTTTTTTCCAATTACCACGACGACCGCTATTACCTGGAGCTGCGCAACCAGTGTATTTACAACGGCTTTGGCCTGGTCGTCGTCCGGGAAAGCAAGCCGCCGATCATGCAGGTGACCCCTTCCCGGCAGGACCTCTTTCAGAACCGGCGGCAACTCATCCCGCTGTTCTCCCAGGCCGAACTGAGCAAAGTGATCGGGGAGGACAAACGCATGGGATGGATACGCCGCTTCCGGTCCAACCGGCTGATCGACGTTCAGAAAAAATTCAAATACCAGATGGCGGTCTGCCTGCTCTCCCTGGCAGTGGCCGGCGGCATCTTCTACCTGGAATGGAAAGACCGCCCCCTGCGGGTGCTGGATTACGAGGAGTACCTGGCCGAAATGGCCAAAGCCTGGCAGCAAAACCGCTACAACAGCATGCCGGACACCATCCCGCCGAACCAGTATAAGATCGATACGCCTTTCGTCTGGCCCCCGCCTTACCGCAAGGAGGAAAGCCCATACCTCTCCCTGGGCCTCACTGCCGAACCCCCGCCGGCGCCGGCGCCTCTGGTTGAGCCGGACAAGCCGGAAGCGGATTTCCTCATCGCCTTTCCCGAAGTCGAAGGGCTGATCACCTACGACTGTTCCCGCCTCCGGATCGAAGGAGAGGCCTACGTCGTCCAGGAAGGCGTTTATTCGTCTTACTCCGCCGCCGCTGCCCGGATCGCCGAGCTGAGAAGCTACGGCCTGGAGACGAGCGCGCTTTGGCTGGGCTGCTTCAGCGGCGCAGGCAGGGGGTATGTCGTCTTTTTCGGCCCCGTATTCCGGGGTTCGGCGGAAACAGCCCGGGCGTTGAGCATTTACGAAACCCAACTGGGAGATAACGTGTTGAAAATAGGGCTGGAAGTCCGCTCTCTTTCTCCCAGTTTCCAACGGTAAATATGCCTTTGATCCAAAAATCAACCTACCGCGCCTTCGGCCCGTTTCGGCACGGGCACGTCAATACCATATATCCCGCCCTGTTCCGGAAGGTGGCCGGCGTCCATTTTGAGCGCCAGCGGGTCACCACTCCGGATGGCGATTTTCTGGACCTCGACTGGTCTGCCCGGGGCCGCCGCTGCCTGGCCGTTATCCTGCATGGCCTGGAGGGCAATGCCAGCCGGCCCTACGTGCGGGGCATGGCCCGTTATTTCAACCAAAGAGGCTGGGATGCCCTGGGGTTCAATTTCCGGGGTTGCAGCGGAGAGCCCAACCGAAAGCTGCGGTCTTATCACGTCGGAGAAACCGGCGACCTGAAGTTTGCCCTCTCTGTTATCCTGGACGAGCGCGGCTATGAATCGGTCGCGCTGATCGGGTTCAGCCTGGGCGGCAATGTCGTCCTTAAATACCTGGGCGAGGAGGGAGATCAGGTGCCGCCCGAGGTCCGTTGCGGAATCGCCTTTTCCGTTCCCTGCGACGTCATGAGCGCCAACCGGGAAATTGACAAATGGCAGAACTGGCTTTATCGTCACCGCTTTATCGCCAGCCTCAACAACAAAGTGAAAGAGAAGGCGATCCGCTTTCCGGAACAGCTAACCCTGCCCCGGCCCATGCCCCGGGATTTCCGGGAGTTCGACGGCCGGTTTACCGCCCCCATTCACGGCTTCCGGGATGCAGAAGACTACTGGACGCGCAACAGCAGCCTTCGTTTCCTGCCGGGCATCCGCCGGCCGGCCCTGCTGGTCAGCGCCCGGGATGATTCCTTCCTGAGCCCGGCCTGTTATCCTTCCGGGCTGGCAGAGGAGCATCCGCGCCTCTTCCTGGAGATTCCCCGCTGGGGCGGCCACGTCGGCTTCGTCTCTTCGGGCCCGGGCGGCGCCTACTGGTCGGAACGCCGCGCCTGGCAGTTCGCCGGGGAAATGGCGGGAAAAGCAGTATAGATATTAAATCTTCGTTAAATGCCGCCCGTATTAGATATATTCGCAGTCCATTGCAGTTAGACTACATGAGTAAGGTGATCAGGATGAATTAATCAGCATGGAGGAAAGAGAAGAAGGCCTTCAACCGGAACAAAAGCGGCCGCCCCGCTGGAAAGCCGCCGCTCTCTTCGCCTTGCGCTGGATACAGCGCCTGGTGGTGGCCGCCCTGTTTCTTCTCCTGGGCATCGTTCTCCTGCTGCAGGTCCCGGCAGTGCAGAACTGGGCCGCCCAGAAATCCACCGCTGCTCTGAGCCGGGCCCTGGAGACGACCGTTTCCGTCAAGCGGCTCAACCTCGCTTTCCTCGACCGCCTGGTGCTGGAAGAGTTTTATGTCGAGGGGATCGGCGCCGGCGATACAGCCATCTACAGCAAACGCCTTTACGCCAACATCAGCCTCAACCCGGTCACCATTTTCCTCCGGGGGCTGGTCGTCGAGGAAATAGCACTGGATAGCGCGATCGTCAATATCCGGACGCCGGAAGGCTCGTCCCAGAGCAATATACAGATATTACTCAGCCGGCTTTTTCCCGCCGACACCGCCGCTTTGAAAAAAGAAAAACGCCCGTTCAAGCTGGAGGTGCAGAAATTGTCGCTGGCCGACGTCCATTTCCTTCAGGAGGATAAGGTGAAAGGGAAGCGGTTGTCGGTAATCCTCCAGAGAGGAGAACTGGTGATAGAAGAGCTCAACCTGCCTGAAAATTACGTGCACGCCCAATCCGTAGACCTGGAGAACCCCTATGTGCGCATCGACGACTACCCGGAAAAACCCCTCCCCGGCACCGACACCACTGCCCTTCCGGAGCAACTGCCGGAAAACTCCCTGGACGAAAGGCAACCGTTCTACGCCACGATCGGACAGCTGCGGGTCGCGGAGGGCAAATTCTCCCTGCACAACTGGCTTAAAGCGCCGGTGAAAACAACGCCCGCCGAAGAGCTGGATTTCAAACATCTCGACGTTTATGACATCAACATCGGGATCGACTATTTTTCCTTTTGTGAAGACAGCCTGGACTTCGAAGGCCAGGTCCGGCAGCTGGCCCTGCGCGACCTCAGCGGCTTCGTCCTGGAAAACCTCTCCGTCGGGCAGGGCAGGGTATGGTGCAAAGGCATGGAACTCAACGGGCTGAATATCAAAACGCCTTACAGCGAGATCGGGGACACCCTCATCTTTAAGTATAACGGCTACGAAGCCTTTACGGAATTTCCCGACCGCGTCCGCATGTACGGACATCTGGACAAGTCCCAGGTGCGCCTGCGGGACATCATGACGTTTGCCACCGGACTCAAACAAAATACCTTCTTCCGCCTCAACAAAGACCGCCTGCTGTTTATCGACGGACGGGTAAAAGGCCGGGTGAACAACCTCGACGGCGAGGAACTTTCCATCGCCCTGGAAGACAACAGCTTCGTCATGGAGGGCTCCTTCCGGTCCCGCGACCTGACCCACCGGCAGAGCGAAACGCTCAACCTCGACCTGGCGAAGCTCAAGACGAGCATGAACACCCTGCGGCAGCTCATCCCCAATTTCGCGCCGCCCCCCAACTTCGACCGGCTGGGGCAACTCAGTTTTAAAGGCCGCTTCGACGGCTACTTCTCCGACTTCGTTGCCTACGGAGAACTCGCCTCCTCCCTGGGCCGCGCCCGCATGGACATGCGCATGAACCTCAAGCAAGGGCGCGCCAAAGCCAACTACTCCGGAAAACTCACCCTGTCCAACTTCGACCTGGGCGGCTGGTCCCAGAACTCCGATTTCGGGCTGGTTACCTTTACCTCCGCAGTCAGCGACGGCTACGGCTTGACCGCCGAGACGGCCCAGGCGGCACTCACCGCTGAAGTGCAGAGCTTTGTGTTCAAGGGGTACAACTACCAGAATGCCAGCCTGACCGGTGAGTTGAAGAAAAACCTCTTCAGCGGCCAATTCGCCATCCAGGATGACAACATTGATTTCTCTTTCCTGGGCAAAGTCGATTTCACCGATACCATCCCCAAATTCAACTTTAATGCCTTTGTCAACAAGCTGGACCTGAAACCGCTCAACCTGGCCGGGGAGAACATGGCCATTTCGGGTGATGTGTCGCTGGACCTCCGGGACAGCCGCTTTTCCAATATGGAGGGTACGGGCCAGGTAAAGAATTTCTTGCTCCGCCACGCCCGGCTGGGAAATATCTCGGTAGATTCCGTTTTTTTTAGCTCTGAATTCATCGGAAAAGATAAGAAAAGGTTCGAAGTCCATTCGGAGATCGCCGACGCCACCCTGGAAGGGGCTTTCGATATCGAACAGGTGCCCGTGGCTTTTATGCAGTACCTGTCCCGTAATTTCCCGGAGTTTTTTCAGCGGCTGGGGCTCAAAGCGCCCGAAAAGGAAGTCCGCCCTCAGAGTTTTTCCTTCAATGCCCGGATTTCCGATTCCAAAAACCTGCTGGCGGTGTTTGACAGCCGCCTGGGGGCCATCCGCAATGCTACGGTTGAGGGATATTTTGACAACGTCCTGGACTCCATCTGGGCATTTGTCGATGTGCCGCAGTTTCGTTTCGATAAAATAGAACTGAACGGCGCCGGCGTGATGATTCGGCTGGAACAATCCTTCGGCAACATCGACCTGGCCGTGGCCGAGCCGGTGCTGAACCAGAAGACTTACCTGTCGCCGGTTAAAGTGCTGGGCCTGCTGGAACGCGACACCTTCGATATTGCCCTGGCCTATGAATCGGAAGGCATGTCTTTCCTGGATAAGCTCAACCTCAATGCCCGCCTGTTCCTGCCCGACAGCCTGAACTACCGCGTAGAGTTCAGCCAATCCAACCTGGTGCTCCTGGAAACGCCCTGGCTGATCAACAACAAGAATTACATCACCTTCAGGAAAGGGCAAATCGACACCCGGAACTTCCTGCTGACCAACGGAAGCCGCCAGATCAAACTGGAAGGGGTGGCCGACAAAGGCCTCAGGTTGGGCCTGTACAATTTTGACTTCAGCTTTATTGACGACATCTGGGATTACGATCAACTTGATTTTGCCGGGCGCTTCAATGTCATCGCGGAGGTGGAAAATATTTTCCAGCTCTCCGGCATTAAAGCCACCGTACTGGCCGATACCCTGCTGGTCAACAATAACGACTGGGGCGCCCTGCGCCTGGACGCCGAGGCGGCCGACCTGAAAACCCCGTTTCATGCCTTTCTTTCGATTACCAAAGACACCTCCCAGCTACTGGTGGAAGGCGCTTATAACCCCGCAGATATTGGCGGCGAAGCGGAAATCCCCGAACACCGGCGGGCCAACTACTTTGATTTCAACCTCGACGTGTCGGCCTTCCCGGTGAACATCGCCGAGTACTGGATCGGCTCCAGCGTTTCCAATACGGTGGGCAGTTTCAACGCCAGCCTCAAGATTCAGGGATTTCCCGATGCACCCCGCCCCAGCGGCTTTATTACGGTCCGGAACGGCGCCACAACTGTCGATTACCTCCAAACCCGCTATTTCTTTAAAGAAGGTTATGTCAGCGTCAACGATTACCTGTTTGACGCTACCGGGACCAAAGTCCGGGATGAATTCAACAATACGGCTACGGTGAAAGGCGGCATTACTCACGACCACCTCAAACACCTGGGCATCAACGCCCGCCTCGAAACGGGCCGCTTCCTGGCCCTGAACACCAAAAAAGGAGACAACGAGCTCTTCTACGGCCGGGCCATCGGCCAGGGCGAAGTCCTCTTCAACGGCCCTTTCGACAAGGTGGATATCTACGTCAACGCCACAGTAGGAGAGGGGACCCGCCTGGTCATCCCGGTGAGCTACGGCGAAGATGCCTCCGAACTCAGTTTTATCCGCTTCCGCGAACGCCCCGAAGAGGCCGGCCAACGCCCCGACCGGGAAGAACCCACCGGCGTCAACCTGGAGATGGATTTGTTCATAACCGAAGAAGCCCAGGGCGAGATCATCTTTGACGAACAGGCCGGAGACATCATCAAGGGCAACGGCCGGGGCAATATCCGCATCCTGGTGCCCCGCAACGGCGATTTTCAGATGTTCGGCGACTACGTCATCGAGCGCGGCGATTACCTCTTTACCCTCTACAACGTCGTCAACAAGGAGTTCAGCATCAAGAAGGGGGGGATCATCAGCTGGTCGGGCGACCCCTTCGGCGCCCAAATCCGCCTGGAAGCGGAATATGAGGACCTCTCCACCTCGGTGGCCAACTTCATCCAGGAATATCTCTCCGAAGCCTCCCCCCAGGTCAAAAACGACGCCAGCAAGGCCACCGACATCAACCTGACGATGGACCTGCGGGGCGACCTGCTTCAGCCGCTGATCAACTTCGACCTGGAATTTCCCCAGCTTACCGGCGAGCTGCAGACCCTGACCGACAGCAAGCTCCGCGTGATCCGGCAGGATCCCAACGAACTGAACCGCCAGGTGTTCGGCCTTATTGTCGTCGGGCAGTTCCTGCCTTCCGACCTGGCTATTCAGGGCAGCGAGATCTTCTACAACACCGTCAGCGAATTCGTCTCCAACCAGCTGTCCCTCCTGCTCACTGAACTTTTTTCGGAATTTTTTACCGATGGCAGCGCCCTGTCCGGCATCGACTTCGATATCGCCTACAACCAGTACCAGGCCGACATCGGCGAACAGGAAGAACTGCGGCGGGGCGACGAATTCCAGGTGCGCCTGCGCCAGGAGTTCTTCAACGACCGCCTCACCATCCAGGTCGGCGGCAACGTCGACATCGGCAACAGCGCCTACACCACCCCCGAGGCCAGCGGCACCTTCGTGGGCAACGACCTGGTCATCGAATACGTCCTCAACCGCGACCGCACCCTCAAACTGCGGGTCTACCAGCGCCTGGAGCCGGACATCGGCGGGGGCAGCCGCCTGGAAATAGGCACCGGCATCAGCTACCGCAAGGAGTTCGACAACTTCGGAGAGTTTATCCGCAGCTTCCGGCGCGATGGGAAACGGGTGGGGAATTGACCGGGCCGCCTGTTGCGAATGTGAGATTTGATGGTGATGGCAGGGAACAGCCCGCTCAACCTCAACCTCAGCCTCAACCTCAGCCTCAGCCTCAGCCTCAGCCTCAACCTCAACCTCAGCCTCAACCGCTGTAAAAAATTCCCTATTTTCACCCCATGGAAATATTCAGAGAGATCGCCCACCTCCTGCGCAAGGACATTCGCCTGGAACTGCGCACCAGCTATGCCATCAGCGGCATCCTGCTGTACGTCTTTTCCACCATTTTTATCGTGTATATGGCTTTTCAGAAGATTCAGCCCAATGTGTGGAACGCCCTGTTCTGGATCATCATCCTGTTCGCGTCGGTCAGCGCCATCGTCAAGAGCTTTGTGCAGGAGAACAGCGCCCGCCAGCTCTACTATTACAGCCTGGCCAATCCCGTTTCCGTCCTGTTGTCCAAGATCGTCTACAACATCTTGTTGTTGCTCTCGCTCAGCCTGCTGACCTGGCTGGGGTTCAGCCTGGTGGCCGGCAGCCCGGTGAAGGATACCGGCCAGTTCTTCCTGGCCCTGCTGCTGGGCAGCGTCGGCTTTTCCATTACTTTTACCTTTATCGCCGCCATTTCCTCCAAGGCGGACAACAACGCCACCCTGATGGCCATCCTCAGCTTCCCCCTGGTCATCCCCATCCTGATGACGCTGATCAAGCTCTCCGCCAACGCCCTGCGCCTCATGCAGGACACCGCCGTGCAGAGCGATATCCTCATCCTGCTGGCCATCGACCTGATGCTGCTGGGGGTAGGGCTGGCCCTGTTTCCTTTTCTTTGGCGGGATTGAGAGGGGGGGGGGATAATATTAAATGACGGGATTGATGTCTTGCAATAGGTTAATGTATTTGATAATCAAATACTTGTATTGGAATCTATGCCAGGTTCCCAAAGAATAACCCCTGTCAGAGAGCGGTTCAACTGTCCCGGTAATTGTCCGGAAAAAAGGGTAACTTTGCGGTAGCCAACCTGCACGATATTCCCGGCTAGTGGCCAGGCGAACTTTAAGTCGCCTGGCCACTAGCCGGGCGGTTTTTTCGTTTGATGCTTCACCGTCAAATTTTTCAAACCATGCTCAAAAAATACTGGTGGAAAGCCCTTTCGGTAATCATTCTGACCTACGTCTTCATCGCGGGGATGACGGTCCCGCTCAGCCCCGGCATTGAGCGGGTGGCGCCCTCCAGCGTCCGGACTGGCGACGAGGTCACCCTCGAAGTGCTGGGCTATAACTCCCGCTACGACGAAGGCGGCCAGGTGCGCGCCTGGCTGAAGCTGGACAACGAACGGGCCCTGGCAGCCGAATCGGTAGAGGTGGAGAGCGGCCGCCGCCTGAAAGCCTTTTTCCGCATCCCGGAATACCTGCCGGTGGACCGAAAAGTGCAGGACTTTACCCTCATCCTGGACAATGAGAAGGACGGCGCCTCGGTGCTGCCCAGCGCCGTTTTCGTCACCCAGGATTCCATCGACCCGGAGATGGGGCTAAAGGCCTGGACGAACAGCCCCGTGGAGAACCTGCACGAAGAATGGGCGATGACTTTTCCCTTTCGTAATATACTCTCGGAAACCATCCGCAATACCTACTTCCACGTGCCGCTCTGGTTCGCCATGATCTTCATCTTCATCGCTTCGGTGGCCCACAGCATCCGCTACCTGCGCGGCGGCAGCCTGGAGGCGGACAACAAAGCGGAATCCTATACCCGGGTGGGAATTTTGCTGGGCATCCTCGGCCTGGCGACCGGCGCCGTCTGGGCGCGCCACACCTGGGGCGACTACTGGAGCGGCGACGTGAAGCAGAACATGACCGCCATCGCCCTGCTCATCTATTTCGCCTACTTCATCCTGCGCGCCGTTTTCGAAGACCCGGAGAAGAAGGCCCGAATTTCGGCCGTGTACAACATCTTCGCCTTCACAGCCCTCATCCCCCTCATCTACGTCATCCCCCGCCTGACCGACAGCCTGCACCCCGGCGCCGGCGGCAACCCCGCCTTCGGTACGCAGGACCTGGATAATACCATGCGCATGGTGTTCTACCCGGCTGTGATCGGCTGGACGTTGCTGGGCTTCTGGATGGGCAATTTGCTGCATCGGATGGGAAGGTTGCGGCTGAAGTTGATGGATGCGTTGTAGGGTGAGAGGATTTCTTTATTTCAGGAATAAATAACCAAGGCGAAGGTTCCCGGTCTTAGCAGTGCCCTGAGAAGCGATTCTTCACGCCGGATAAAGGAAAAAGCACTCCTGAAAAAACGACAGTTCTTGATTGTACGTTGCTTAATTCTAAATAACGTGAGAGGTATTTGACTTGAGAATGTTAGAGGGAGGCACGTATTGGAAGGATAGAACGCCCACAAAATCTTAGGAAAAGTTAAAAAATAGATTAAGAGTAAACGGAGTGAAGGGTAACAAAACAAAGGATAAAACGTTAAATTTATTGGCTTAGCGGTTGAGTTTAAAAAATCGCCTAGCAATTGCACCAGTCATATTTACCGTAAAATTGGCGAAAAATTATATCTTCATGCCTTTCCTTTCTTTGCATTGTCATATTTAACACATTTACGGCTCTTTATGAGCTATTGAAGAATCTAGGCTTTGGAGAAGGTTTGCCAATGTTCTTAAAAGCGCAAGTGAAATGGCAGATATTCATGACAGAAAAACGCGCAGTTACAACATGAGTCAAATCAGGTCAAAAGACACAAAACCTGAAATGATAGTTCGAAAGTACCTGTTCGGCAAAGGTTACCGTTATCGGCTACACGATAAAAAACTTCCCGGAAAACCTGATTTGGTTTTGCCCAAATTCAATACAGTAATTTTTGTTAACGGATGCTTCTGGCATGGACATGAAGGTTGTAAATACTATGTAGTACCCAAAACAAGAACAGAATGGTGGTTGAACAAAATCAACCGAAACAAGGATTTAGATTTAAAAAACATCAATAAACTAAAATCAGATGGATGGAAAGTTATAATAATCTTTGAGTGTGAACTAAAAGACAGGAAAGCTGAAAAGACGTTAAATAAAATAGTAAAGCTGTTAGAAGCAAATGGAAATACCTATCATTGATATTTTTGCCGGTCCGGGCGGACTTGGGGAAGGGTTTTGCAAATTTTTGAATCCGGAAACCGGCAAGAAACAATTTAAAATCGCTCTTTCGGTAGAGAAAGATGTATATGCCCATCAGACTCTTACCCTCAGAAGTTTTTTCCGACAGTTTCCTCACGGAGGAGTTCCTTCTGATTATTATGAATTTATAAAAGGGAATATTTCACTTGAAAGTCTCTTCGACAGATGGCCATCTAAGGCAAAGAAAGCAAAAGATGAAGCATGGCATGCTGAATTGGGAGAAGGCAAGAACGCCGTATCCAATACATCCGTTGACGAAAGGATACAAAAAGCTCTCAAAGATAAAAAGGAATGGGTATTAATTGGTGGCCCACCATGTCAGGCTTATTCAGTTGTTGGGCGTGTGAGAAGACAAGAGAATATTCTTAATGAAAAGAAAGACGAGCGGGTTGGATTATACAAACAATACTTGAGGATCCTTGCCGTTCATAACCCTTCTGTTTTTGTAATGGAAAACGTTAAAGGGTTACTTTCCGCTAAAACACAGGAAAGTCCGGTATTTTCCAGAATACTCAACGACCTCTCTGATCCGGTTGGTGCTTATCTGTCAGAATATAGAAGCAATGGCATAAAATTGGACTGCCCCGGTTACAAGATTTATTCTCTGGTTACTTTAGCTTCGGACCAGGATTTCAACAAAAACCCGGTTTTCCGTCATCAGGATTTTGTGATTGATTCTGAAAAATACGGTGTTCCCCAAACCCGCCACAGGGTAATCCTTCTGGGGATACGTAAAGACATTGATCATCTTCCGGGAGTGTTGCAATCAAAACCAGAAGTGCCTGTTTCATCCGTTTTGACAGGATTACCCAGGCTAAGAAGTGCACTTTCAAGAATGGCAGATAGTGGAGAGAGGTGGAGAACTGCAATAAATGAAATACGGAAAAAAGGCACATTAGCTGGGATTGAAAAAGACGTTAAACAGGAAATCTTGAAACAATTGGGCAAATTATCTTCGCCCAAGAAAGATTCGGGTGGTGAATATGTGCCTTACAAAACAACCAAAATAGCCTACAGACCGGATTGGTACCTGGATGAAAAACTTGAAGGAGTTTGCAATCATGCTTCCAAAGCCCACATGGAAAGTGATTTGCTCCGCTATTTCTTTGTTGCCTGCTTTGCCAGAGTAAAAAAACGTTCCCCTAAACTGGAAGATTTTCCGGTTGCATTACTACCCGCCCATAAAAATGTTCAAGAAGGGGTTGAGGACAGGAAGTTTGCGGATCGTTTCCGGGTGCAACTTTGGGGAAGTCCGTGCAAAACGATTACAAGCCATATTGCAAAAGACGGACACTACTACATTCACCCTGATCCTACCCAATGCAGAAGTTTTACAGTCAGAGAGGCCGCCAGAATTCAGACTTTCCCAGACAGTTACTATTTCTGCGGATCGAGAACTTCACAGTATATTCAGGTGGGAAATGCAGTGCCTCCGCTGTTAGCTAATCAAATTGCAGAAGTTGTATCCTCTGTGTTTAATGCTATGAGTAGAGATGACAAAAAAATCAATTTTCATGAAACAATAACAGTTGAATGAGAAGACTATGGAAATTGATTACACTAAAATAGCCACCGCCTCAGCCGAACCGGAAGCTGGTTCCATGATAGAGACTTTCCGGGCCATTGGCTATTCTATAGAAACTGCCATTGCTGATATTATAGACAATTCGATTTCTGCCGGAGCAAAAAGTATCTGGATCGATTACGTTTGGAGTGGGCCTGACACGATCATCGGAATAATGGATGATGGTTGTGGCATGACCAATGAAGAACTAATTCAGGCCATGCGGCCCGGAAGTATAAGCCCTTTAACAGAAAGAGCTGAACACGATCTGGGGAGATTCGGACTCGGGCTGAAAACTGCATCATTTTCGCAATGCCGGAAGTTTTGTGTGGCTTCCAGGAAAAACTATATAGAAAGTTATTGGACATGGGATTTGGATTTCGTCAACAATGTTGAAGCATGGAAATTGATAAAATACAAGCCTGATGGTATTGATTTCACCAAGCATTTTGATGAGTTAAAAAACGGAACTGTCGTACTTTGGTGGGATTTAGACAGACTGACAAAAGACACGCAAGTTGACAAAGAATCCTCCAAAGCGGATTTTTTTGCCACAATGGAAAGGGTGAAAAAACACCTCTCGATGGTTTTTCATCGGTACATTGAAGAGGGATTGAATATTTTTCTGCGGGACCGAAAAATTACCCACTGGGATCCTTTCATGATTGGTTTCGAGGGCCTTCAGCCAAGACCTAAAACATTTCTGGAAGAAGGTAAAGTTAGCATCAAAGGATTTGTGTTGCCTCACCGATCAAAGCTGTCTGCTGAAGAATACAACTACGGAAGGGGACCCAAAGACAGCTGGACTGCCCATCAGGGTTTCTATGTCTACCGTAACAAAAGATTGCTTGTCGCAGGAGACTGGCTGGGTCTGTTCAAACAGGAAGTTCATTATGATCTGTGCAGAATAAGGATTGACATGCCGAATAATATGGATGATGAATGGCAAATTGATATAAAAAAATCTGTTGCACGTCCACCAATTAGAATCAGGGACCCTATCCTTGCAGTTGCTAAAGATGTACGCACAAAGGCAGTTGAAGTATACCGGCACAAAGGAAAAGTGGTCAGAAGAAAACTTGCAAAGAATGAATATTTCCCTTTCTGGGAAGAAAAAACCCGGCATGGGAAGCGATTTTACAGGCTTAACCGGGAACATCCAATGTTGAGAGAGTTTTTGCAAAAAGCCAACGACCATGCAAAACAATTTGAGAAAGTTCTTCAGTTCATTGAAGAAACCGTTCCGGTGCCTCTCATCACACTCCATGAGAATGAGAACGAGCGGCCACATGGACAACCATTTGAAGGAAAAAACCATGAAGTGGTTCTTGAAGTGATGCAAGCCATTTATAAAAAGCTGATTACTGAAGGATTACAACCAGAACAGGCCAAAGCGAGAATCATCAATATGGAACCTTTCAACTTTTACCTTGAATATTTGGAACAGCTGGAAATATGATGGAACAGGCAATCAGAATTTTACGGGTTCTACTTGGAAACACCACTTCTGTGGCAAGGGAACATATAGAAGAACAGGTCAATCAGGTTCTTCAAATGCCCAATTTATCGGGCCTTGACAAAGATCAACTCATAAGAGAGATAGAAAGTATCTACAATGTCAGGGTTGAGGATTTCAGGATTATTGAAAGGGAAGAAAGGAGGCTACCTTGGCTAAAGGCTAAAGTAGCAGAGATAAATCCGGAATTTTGGTCAAGATACCGAACCTACCTCCAAGATGAAAAAGGGTTTGCTCCTGACACACTTAACAAGCTTGATCACCTGACTGACCGAATCCTTGACGGATTGTTTGATCCGAACATTAATATTGAGATTGATAAAAAGGGATTGGTAGTTGGTCAGGTACAATCCGGAAAAACTTCTAATTATACAGGTCTTATCTGCAAAGCAGCGGATGCCGGTTTCAAGTTGATTATTGTGCTTGCCGGCATTCATAACAACTTGAGAAGCCAGACTCAACTCCGCCTTGACGAAGGATTTCTGGGTTTTGACACGCAACATACCAGAGCTTTCAACCAGAACAATATCCGAATTGGCGTTGGCCGGATAAATCGTTCAGGGGTCGCACACTCTTTAACATCAAGTCTTGATAACGGAGATTTCACACAGGCCGCTGCTAATTCTTCCGGTTTCAATTTTGACACAAATGAACCTATTATTGCAGTAGTAAAGAAAAATCCGCATGTATTGCGGAGGCTGCATCAGTGGCTTTCAGCACAGGCTACACGAGAGGCAGACGGGCGAAGAAAAATCCGGCACAAGTCATTATTGCTGATTGATGACGAAGCAGATAATGCATCCATCAACATCTCCAATGATCCTGAAAAAAGGAGTTCAATTAATAACTGGATTACTCAAATCATTGGGTTGTTTGGCAAAAGCGGTTATGTTGGTTATACAGCCACGCCTTTTGCCAACATTTTTATTCCGATTGAAGAAGACAACCTGTTCCCAAGAGATTTTGTCATAAACATCCCTCCCCCATCCAATTACATTGGACCGGAAAGAGTGTTTGGGTTTCAGTTGGAAGAAGAAGATGAAGAGTCAATGACTGTACTTCCGATAATAAACCGTATTGACGATTACACATATTTTGTCCCTGACAGGCACAGGCAGCATGATCAAATGCCTTCGTCAATTCCAGAATCCTTGAGAAAAGCCATACGCTGTTTTATTCTTACTTGTGCAATCAGAAGACTGAGAGGTCAGGTAAATGTACACAACTCTATGCTGGTCCATGTATCCCGTTTTCAACGTTGGCAGGACCATATTACTGAACTAGTGCAGAATCATTTTGACTTCTACAGAATGGGCATTGATCAGAATGATGACGATATTCTGGAAATATTCAGGGCTACTTTTGAGGAGACTGCTGAAGGCTACAGATCCTATGTTACTGTTTCAAATCAAATTCTTAATTCTCCTTTAAGTAATGTTGATCCATATATTCAGGTACATTCCTGGGAAGAAGTATTAACGGAGTTGAATGATGCGGTATCAAGAATAGAGGTAAGGGCAATACATGGAGGTTCACGGGAAGCACTTGACTATTATGATCATAAAGACGGACTTTCAGTGATCGCAATTGGAGGGAATAAACTTTCAAGAGGCTTAACACTTGAAGGTCTTTCCGTTAGCTACTTCCTGCGTTCATCAAGGATGTACGATACCCTGATGCAGATGGGAAGATGGTTTGGCTATCGCCTAGGCTATGTAGATTTGTGCCGTTTGTTCACGAGCCAGGAGCTTAATGAATGGTTCTGTCATATAACGCATGCTTCCGAAGAACTCAGGGAAGAGTTTGATTATATGGCTGACGTAGCTGGTTCAACACCAGAGCAGTATGCTCTTAAAGTAAGAACTCACCCAGGAGTACTGCAAATTTCAGCCACAAATAAAATGCGCTCCGCTTCTACCGTACAGATTTCCTGGTCAGGTAGATTAGTGGAATCATATGAGTTTAAAAAAGATCAGAGTGTACTTGAAAATAATTTTATACAAGCCAAAGACTTTTTCGCAAAGCTTCCTTCGAATTTCAAAGAAAAGCCAAACTGTTTTTTATGGTATGATATTAACCCTGATGTTGTCATCGACTTCTTCAATGGCATTCAATCAGTAGAAAATTTAAAGAAAGCAGAACCAAGGAAACTGATTGATTTCATCACATCTCAATTACGAAACAATGAGTTAACACATTGGCGTGTTGGTTTGATGTCAAAATCAAATGCAAAAAATTCATCTGATAATTTTTTTTTAGGTGACAAACCCTATAAAATCGGTCAATGGAAAAGAACAGATGATGAAACAAGGTCAAATGAACACATATATCTCATAAAAAAATCCCATATAATAAGCCCTGGCGATGAATTTATTGACTTAACAGCAGCAGAATACGATAAAGCCATGGAACTGACAAATCAAGAACGAGAAAAAGAAGGGGAAGCTAAATACCCAAGCGGTCAAATTGTAAGAAACGAGATCAGAAATCCAAGGAATCCTTTATTGTTGATCTATTTAATTGATCCCAAAGAAAGCCTAAACAAGTATCCCTTACCAGATTCCGTAGAACCATTCGTAGGATATGCCATTAGTTTTCCGAAGAGCAATTTCAATGCGCCGGTTTCCTATGCAATAAACGAGGAATTATTGCCAATGTTTGACATAGTAGAAGAAGATTTTGAAGGCTATGACGAAGATTGAAAAAATATGGCAGGAACTGGAAAATGAACAACAGCTCAAGAGTGGATTGTTGTACAAGCGCTATTCCGGGGCAGTCAAACCGGATGTGTATGTTGCAGTTAAATCTCCCGAAAAATTACGTTGTATTGCTGCTCAGTTGGATGCCTCTGTTGTGCTACAGGAAAAAAGCCTGGATAAACTCCGGGATATTAAAATTGAAATCCTTCCTGATAATAAGCAGCCGGAAAAACAGTTTCTCCTGGTAGTTCTGTTGAATAATCAGCATCAGGATATTTTCTCAACACTATGTGAAGACCTTATTCTCCAAATAGCAGACATTACGCAGGAAACCGAATTGATCAATCTGCTACTGCTTCGTTTAGAAAAATGGCGATTGCTGTTCGAAAAAATGGGCAAACAGGGTCTTTCCGAGGAGGCCCAAAGGGCTTTATATGGTGAATTGTATTTCCTGAGAGATTTCCTTCAAAAGATATCTACTCCTGATTACTGTATCAATTCCTGGAAAGGACCGGAAAAAGCGGTGCAGGATTTTCAGTTTGCCGACTGGGCAGTTGAAATCAAAACTACTCATGGAAAAAATCAGCAAAAACTCCATATTTCAAGTGAGCGGCAGCTTGACATTACTCTTGTGCCAAGAATTTTTCTCATTCACTACTCCCTTGAGGTTCGCCAGAATCATGGCGAAACATTGAACAGTCTCGTTGATAAGCTTCTTGAAATCCTTTCGGATTACCCCTCCGCATACAATGTTTTCAGTCTGAAAATACTGGAGGCGGCATTTTTCGATATTCACCGGTATTTGTATGCTGATACAGGTTATTCCATAAGACAGGAAAACATCTACAGAATCACCGATGATTTTCCTAAAATCACAGAAGCCCAAATACCTTCCGGTGTCGGAGATGTACGATATTCTCTTATTGTGTCCGCTAATGAGGACTGGGCTTTGAATAAAGAACAGTTATTTGAGAACATTAACCCCAAATAAGTCCAAGTATGCTCGAAAACCAGGAACTTCACAAGTTTTACACGGAAATTCAGGAAGATATTAAAGTACAACTCCTTTCAGAAGACGAAGGCACCAATCCTGAACAGATATTTACGGATTATGCACTGACTCTCTTATCCGAGGCAGGTGAAACAGAAAATTACAGAGTATGTTATGACGAAAAAATCAGCAAAAGAGGAGTTGAACATAAAGTAAATGCTTATGCCCTTTATGAAAACTACGAAACCCTTGACCTTTTCATAACAATTTATCATGCAGACAACAAGATTCAGCCGGCCACTAAAACCGAAGCGGATAAAGCTATTGACAGACTTGCCAAATTTTTCAGAAATGCCATCTACAAGGATTATGTGAATGAAATAGAAGAAAGCTCCGAAATATTTGATCTCGCTCAAACGCTTGCCAATGTTCCGGAAGTAAAGGAGTTTCTTACAAGAGTCAATATTTTTCTCTTGACAAACGGAGAGGTCAGAGCAGACTTAAAATCAGCTGACAAGGTAGCCGGCTATCCGGTTTTCTATCGTGTTATTGATATTAAATATATTTTTAATCTTTCGGAAAGATCAAGGATTCCCATTGAAATAGATTTTGAAGGTAATGGAGTATT
Source organism: Phaeodactylibacter sp. (assembly GCA_024102975.1). Classification (GTDB taxonomy): domain Bacteria; phylum Bacteroidota; class Bacteroidia; order Chitinophagales; family Saprospiraceae; genus JACJXW01. The sequence continues at coordinate 20,650 of JAGFJD010000154.1, forward strand.
TATTCCATGTATAGAGAACCAAAGTGACAATGAAAATTACCAATCATATCTTGCAATCGTGCCAGGTGAAGCTCTTGCTTCAATTTATGAACAGTATGGGTCCCGGCTTCTGGAGCAGAATGTACGTTCATTTCTTCAGTTCACGGGTAAGATTAACAAGGGAATAAGAAAAACTATACTTGATGAGCCGCACATGTTTCTTGCCTTCAATAATGGCATTGCCGCAACTGCTGAAGAAGTAAAGATCATTGATCTGCCAGGCAACAAAGGGAAAGCGATTGGATATGTCAGAGATTTTCAGATTGTCAACGGGGGGCAAACTACTGCCTCTGTCTACCATACCTGGAAAAAAAACAATGCCGATATATCACAGATCTTTGTTCAGCTTAAGCTGACAATTATAAAAGACCAAAATCACTTTGCTGAAATTGTTGGCCGTATTGCGGAATACGCAAATACTCAAAACCGGGTTTCTGCATCAGATTTGAGTTCCAACAGAGAGAATCATGTGATACTTGAAAAGCTTTCCAGAACAATATGGGCACCGCCTAAAGCCGGTGAGACTTATCAAACGCGTTGGTTCTACGAACGATCAAGAGGACAGTATAAAAATGAACGAATACGCCATGGAGTTACCCCATCACGCAGAAAGCAGTTTGATAAGCAGAATCCAAGAAGCCAGATGTTCACTAAAGAATTGCTGGCGAAATACATAAACACGTATAAGGAAGTATATTACGGTAAAAAACTTGTAATTGGCCCTCATATTGTAGTAAGGGGAAGCCAGAAAAACTATGCTCAATTTCTCAACTACAACTTTGAAGAAAAACCAGATAACATTTATTTTGAAGATGCTATTGCTCTGGCAATTCTATTCAAAACAGCGGAAAAGTTATATGGAATTAAACCCAATGCTATCGGAGATATGCGTTACATAACCGTTCCCTATTCGATTGCCTGGCTTGAATTCAAACTTGATTATGAGCTTGATCTTTACCGGATATGGAAGTCTCAGGAATTGAGCGCTACCCTGAAAGATAAACTCTATGAGTTAATGGTAAAAGTCGAAGAGCATATCAAAACAAATGCTCCAGGTTCTCTTTATGGAGAATGGGCAAAAAAGGAAGAGTGCTGGACATTAATCAAAGAACAGGATTTTGATATTTCACTGGATAGCCTGAAAGAAGATTTGGTAACCAAGACGACGGTAACCCGAAGAAGAATTACAAACGATGAGACTGCTCAGGCTGAAATAGAAGCATCAGTTGAAAGGATACGGTCAGTGCATCCGGAAACATGGAAAAAAATTGAGGACTGGGGAAGAGAAACCGAAAAGCTGTCTAAATATCAAAGGGATATCGCATACACTTTAGGGAAACGTATTCAATCCAAGAAAAATCTAAGTGAAACAGAGATTAATCAGGGATTGATAATCCTTGACCTTATCACAGAAGAAATTCCGGAAATCTTCTATGATATGGATACATTTTTTGAAAATGATGAGGGAAAAACGAAAGATGACAGCAAGGAAATTACCCTTGAACTCATTCAAAAAGTTGTCCGGTGGGACAGAAAAAATAAGCGGTTGAAACCTTTTGAATATCGTTTCATGGCTGATCTTGCGGAAGGGAAAAATAGATTAACAGACAGGAACAGGTTTATTGCTGGACTTAATCTGAAAAAAGTAGAGAAATACGGATTCAAGAAGTAATCGATTAGTTCAGTACAATATTGATAAACTGTCTGGTAATCTGGCGGACAGTGAGAAGATTACAGGACGGGTTACCTCACCGCCCCGCCAGATTCCCTCCCTTCTTTTGCAGCGGTCTTCCGTTCAGCGGAATCGCGAACCCAACCCCCATCACCGGCTGCCCCGTTGCCCCGATGACCTCCAAACTCGGCCGCACTTTCAGGCTCAGGTCGTCGTCCACGTTGAAGCCCTTGAGGTGGCAATCCACAAAGGCTTCCATCGCCTGCAGGACGTACACCAGCACCATGCCGACGTAGGCCGTCTGGGTATTTTTGTCGTAGTTGTCCCGCAGGGTGCGCAGGGTGTTGAGGTTGTCGAGGGTGGTGCCGGAAAACTCGTGGGGTTCGTCCTGGCGCTTGAGGTTCAGGGCGGTGCGCAGGCGGCGGTAGCGGCTCTGGTTGTAATCGATCACCAGCGCCATGCCGGTAAGGGCGCCGTACACCAGGGGCGTTTTCCACCAGCGTTTGTTGTAAATCTGCCCGGCGCCGGGAATGATCAGCGAAAGCAAAGCCGCCTTCTTCGGGTTGGGATAGTCCCGCTTGAACCAGTTGCCCTTTTTCTTGCCGGAAAGGGTGTCCGGCCGGATTTTCGCACTGGCGGTATCAACTGCCACCGCTGCCGTATCGGGCGCATCCTGGGCAGCCAGCCGGCCCGGAAGGCTCAGGGATATCAATGCCAGAAAAAGGATATACTTTATCATATTCACCTAACGCTATTGGCGGCCGCCCTTGTATGCCGGCAACGCCCATTTACATTCCGTTAACCCGCCAGGTTGCCGGAACTTTTACACATTTACACTTAAACACTTTTACACATTTGCACCTAAACACATTTACACGATTATACCCCCCTCAATCCTCCAGCCGGTCCAGCAACTGATTCAGCTCCTCCACCGAATTGAAAGACAGCACGACCTGCCCCTTGCCTTTTTCCTTCAGTTTAAGCCTGACCTGGTTTTTTGCCCCGAAGAACTCCTGGAACGTCTGTTCCACCTTTTGGTATTCGTCGGGCAGCTTCTGAGCGCCGCCGCTGCTCTTTTTGGCCTTTGGCTGCTTGTAGTCGCTGACGGCCTTTTCCAGGGCGCGGACGGACATGCCCTCTTTCACCACTTTGTCCAGCAGGTATTTCTGCATGGCGAAGTCGTCCAGCCCGGCCAGGGCGCGGGCGTGGCCCATGGAAATCTCTCCTTCTTTGACGGCTTCCTGGACCACCGGCGGCAGTTCGAGCAGGCGCAGGAAATTGGTTATGGTCGCCCGTTTTTTGCCGACGCGCTGCGCCAGGTCCTCATGCCGCAGGCTGAACTCTTCGATCAGCCGCTGGTAGGTGATGGCCACTTCCATAGCGTTGAGGTCTTCCCGCTGGATATTTTCCACCAGGGCCATCTCCATCATTTCCTGGTCGTTGGCCAGGCGCACATAGGCGGGGATTTCTTCCAGGCCGGCGAGCCGGGAGGCTTTCCAGCGCCGTTCGCCGGAGATGAGCTGGTAGGCGTCGGGGCTGAGGCGGCGCACCGTCACCGGCTGGATCAGGCCGTAAGCTTTCAGGGAGTCGGCCAGCTCCTGGAGGGCTTCCCCGTCGAAGTCCTTCCGCGGCTGGTCGGGGTTGGGGGCGATCTGGCTGACGGGAATCATCGCCACGGTATGTGAGAGTTCCCGGACGACTTTCTCCGGGTTCTGTTCGATCTCTTCCTCGCTGATGTTGAAATAAGCCAGGCGGCTGCTTTTCTTAACGCTGCGCAGCGAATCCCGCAGGTCGTTCTTGCTGACGTTCTTTTTGCTGATTCTCTTGGCCATATCGACGCACTTGGTTTTGGATCACCGGCAAAGGTAAGGAAAAGAACTCAGTTCATGCTCGCCCCGCGCTTGGGCCGGATTTTGTCGTTGTTGTTCTTCAGGAACTCCTTGGCCAGGTTGAGGAAGTTGATGCTGCCCCGGCTGCTGGCGTTGATCATGGCCACCGGCATGTGCAGGTTGGGCGCTTCGCCCAGTTTGGAGTTCCGGTGGATGATGGTGTCGAGCACTTCGTCCTTGAACAGTTCCCGGACTTCTTCCACCACGATATTGGCCAGGCGCAGGCGGCTGTCGTACATCGACAGCAGGATGCCTTCGATCTTCAGCCCCGGGTTGAGCTTGGCCTGCACCAGCTCGATGGTCTCCCGGAGGCGGGACAGCCCTTCCAGAGCGAAGAACTCGCACTGCACCGGCACCAGCACCGAATCGGCGGCTGTCAGGGCATTGACGGTGATCAGGCCCAGGGAAGGCAGGCAGTCGATGAAAATATAATCGTAGTCTTCGCGGACCTGCTCCACCGCGTCCCGCAGCAGGAATTCCCGCTTCATGCGGCTGACCAGCTCGATCTCGGCGCCCACCAGGTCGATGGTCGAGGGGATAATGTGCAGGTTGGGCGTATCCGTTTCGTAAATGCATTCTATGGTGTCGACATCGCCGACCATGCAGTCATAGAGGCTGGTCTCCACGTCATCCGGCATCACGCCAACCCCGGAGGAGGCATTGGACTGCGGGTCGGCGTCGATGAGCAGCACCTTTTTCTCGAGGATGGCCAGGCTGGCCGCCAGGTTGATGGCTGTGGTGGTCTTTCCGACGCCTCCTTTCTGGTTGGCGATAGCTATAACTTTTCCCATGGCGAAGATTGATTTTTAAACAATACGGGTGAAGTGGAAGCCCTGCCGTCGTTGCTATATTCTGGTTTTACGGGCTTCTACTTCACCCTGCTGTGGTTATGGCTTATAGGCCAAATCAGGATAAATCTCACGCAGAGGCGTAAAGGCGCAAAGCGGTTCTGCTCCACACTGAACGGTTACCTTCTCTGCGCCTTTGCGCCTCTGTGTGCTACCTGGCCGACAGGCCTCCGCTAAAAATCGAGGCTCCCGCCGATCGGCAGCAAAATTAACTCTTTTCCTTTATCCGCAAAAGCTTTTTTGGCCGCATCGTGGTCAATTTTAATGTAGCCGAAGGTATCGTAGTGGCAGCCGATGATCTTGCCGCATTCGATATAGTCGCTGGCAATGACGGCATCTTCGTAGCCCATGGTGAAGTTGTCGCCGATGGGCAGGATGGCGAAGTCGAGCTTAGGGCAGGTCAGCGGGATGAGCTTCATGTCCATCGTCAGGGCAGTATCGCCGGCATGGCAGAAACAGATATCGTCGTTCCAGATGACGAAGCCTCCAGGGTTGCCGCCATAGGTTCCGTCGGGCAATACGCTGGAATGGACGGCATTGACGTACTTGACGGTGCCGAAGTCAAAGTTTACCTTTCCGCCTTGGTTCAAGGGGTGGCCTGGCAGGCCTTTCTGCTCAAACCAACTGACGATCTCGAAATTGGAAACGACTTTGGATTTATTTCTCTTGCCAATACTTTCAGCGTCGGCCACGTGGTCGCCATGGCCGTGGGTGATCAGCAGGTAATCCGCCCTGAGCTTGTTGACATCAATGCCTTTCGCCAGTTCGTTGGGGGAAATAAAGGGGTCGAACAGTATGTGTTTTCCTTTCATTTCAACGGCAAAGGCCGAATGGCCGTAATACGTCAGTTTCATATTTGGGTTGGTTGTGGTTGAAAAAGAAAGCGGCTTTTGGTTTGGACGGCTGAAGATAGGGATATTGGAGTTCATCATGAAAAAAAATGAACAATTCTATCGTTTTAACTGTGTAGTAGCCAGTATTTTTACCAACCAGCCAGGTGCCAATGATCACAGTAATATCCGGAACGAACCGCCAGAACAGCGAATGCCTCAAATTCGCTGCCCTGTATTATGAAATGCTGCGGGAAAGCACAGAAAAGCAGGTAAAACTTCTTGCGTTGGAACAGATTCCCCACGACTGGTTCCATCCCGAAATGTATAAGAAACAGGCGCCCAGCCTGGCCCGCCTGCAGGATGAATACATCCTGCCCGCTCAGAAATTTGTTTTTGTCATGCCGGAATACAACGGCGGCTTTCCCGGCGCCCTGAAGCTCTTCATCGACGCCTGCACGGTGCGCAAATACACGTCCAATTTTCAGGGAAAAAAAGCCGCCCTCGTCGGCATTGCCACCGGCCGGGCAGGCAACCTGCGCGGCATGGAACACCTCACCGGCGTGCTCAACTACCTGGGGACTATTGTCATGCCGAACAAATTGCCCATTTCCCGCATCTCCGACCTGAAAAACGGGGAAGGGGAGGTTATCGATGAGGAGACATTAAAGGTGATGCGGGCGCACGCGCTGGAGTTTGTCCGGTTCTGAGGCCATTCCTGCCGCGATCATCCTGATCGCAAGGCCAGGCGGCATAGCAGGCAATTACGAGGGAGTGTTCAAAGAACTGTGTCAAATCGCATTTTTCTAACCGCCCGCCTACCTGCCATACTTCCACTTACAAACCGCCGGACTTTAACCGACACCCAAAGACGCGCCCCGGATCCTAAACACCACCCATTCAGTTCTTTTCATACTCATACCACACCCCCGCCGCCCCCACCTCCTCCACCCGCTCCTCTTCCCGGGCCACCCCTCCCGCAATCGCCTCCGCCTTCCTCCTCTTCTCCCGCGCTTCATCGGATATCAGTTGCGAAAAAACAAGCCAGAAGCCGCGGCTTTCCTGCCGCCCTTGTTCCAGGATGCTGCCGAGGTTGCTGTCCCAGCTCAGCAGCACGGCGCCAGGTAGCTGGTACTGTTGCTTTTTGTCATGCCATTGGCTGTAGTACCGGTAGGCCGGCACGGCGGCGCCGTCGATGTAGGAAGGGCCGGGCAGCTCCCGTTGCCTGACCCCGACCAGGACGCCCTTCAGGTTTTCAATCTCCGTTGATTGCCCCAACTGCCCCAGGGAATTGGCAAAAGGGGCGGCCTCCAGGATCATTAACCCCAGCAATGCCATCCGAAAATAAAAACCGCCGTTTTTCCAGGCTTCCGAAGCTCCGTAGGCAACAAACAGCAGAAAAAGGGGCATCATAAATATGGAAACCCGGGGGATCAGGGAAAAAAGGTGGAATACCGAGGCGGCGAAACCGGCAAGGACTGGCAGGGCAATCAGGAGGAACACCCCTGTTTTTTGCCGGGCCAAACAGTAAGCGCCCCACAGCAAAAGCCCCACCCCCGTGATCAGCCCCACAACCGTAAACCCCAGAACCGGCCGCAGCAAACCGTAAAATATATCGCCCATTTGCCGCCAGGCGGCGGCTTCCCAGATCCGGAGCGGGAAAAAGTAGGGGGCGTGGTAGTCCAGGAGCACTTCTTTTTCGGTGCCTGCCCGGAGTACCATTAAGTACAATGTGATGAAAGAAGCTGCCCAGGCAAGGCCGGCCAGCCCCATTTTCATCATCGCTTTGCCATCCTTCTGCCTGGCGAAGCCCCAAAAATAATACGCTCCAATACCGACGAGCATAAAAGCAACCGGCATAGAAAACCATAAGCTAATCCCTCCGGCTACGGCCCATATCCAGTAGTGCCTGGTTTTCAGCCGTCCCGGGGGAAGATGAAGGGCGAGAATGACGGCGCCCAATGCCAGCGCCGCATCCGTACTGTACTGTTTTACCTCGGTGCTGAAACGCAGCATAAACGGCGACAGGCTGAGCATGGCTGCCGGATACCAGTAAATGGCGGAGGACAGGCCAAGCTTCTTCAGTAAGTGATAAAATGCAAAAAGCGTCAGCAAGCCCCCTGCCAGCGGCCAGAGGCGCAGGGCCCACTCGTTGTTCCCCAGCAACTGAACAGCCACTTTTGAGATCACCATAAAAAGGGGAGGGGCATATTGGTCGTAGAACAGCGGCTGGAAGAAACTGCGGTAAGGCAATTCGGAAATATTCAACGCCAGGTTGGCCTCGTCGATGAACAGCGACCGGGCGTCCAGGAAGTACCACAAGCGCAGGAGAAAGCCCGTGGCCAGAAATGCCAACGCTGCCAGGACAGGTATGGAAAGCCTCGTTTTCATCGGGGGCAAAATAATGACATTTCCCGGCTTTCCGGAAGAGTGGTTTGTCAAAATATCAGGAGCGCGGGTTCATTGGGTTTCATGAATTAATATACGTGAAGTGATGTCGGCTGGCGACTCCGGCATGCTCTGCATTGTCGCTCGCCTGTCGACTATCACGATTTAAACGCCCTCCCGTTTATTTTTTGAAAACCAATCAGGCCCGCGAAGGTTGCCTCTGGCAGCTCCTGAAAAAGGCAAATGCTTGGCGAAACTCGCCTTAAAACAGGGTTTTCGCGGACCTGGAGGCCCGCGCTCCTGATGCCTACCGGAACGGGATCAGCACCGGCAGCCGGGCCTGCATGCCTCTCGAATTCTTCAGCTCCTGGGCGAAGCGCAGGTAGGGGTAGTACTCGCCCAGTTCGGATTTCAGTATGGCGTTGGCGCGGACGTTCTCTTCGCCGAACCACTGCTCGAACAATTGCTGGAAGGGGTCTTTGACCCGCGGATATTCCGTCAGGCGGTATTCGTCCAGCCCGGCCAGGGATGCTGCCGATGCGACGGCCTGGTCCAGCCCTCCGATCCGGTCGGCCAGCCCGACGGCCAGCGCCCGCTCGCCGGTCCATACCCGGCCCTGGGCAATGGCGTGTACCGAATCGCGGCTCATCCCGCGCCCCTCGCTGACGCGCTGCAGGAAAGTCTCGTACATATCGTCCGTCCGCTTTTGCAGCAGGCGGCTCTCGCCCGAAGACAGCGGGTAGAACGGCGTAATGCCGGTGGCGTAGGGGCCGGTCTTGACCGAATCGAAATGGATGCCGGCCTTGTCGCCCAGCAATTCGCTGGCATCGGGAATGGCCAGCACCACGCCGATAGAACCGGTCAGGGTGGTGGGCTCGGCAAATATCGAATCGGCCATGGCGGAGATGTAATAACCGCCGGAAGCGGCATAGTCGCCCATGCTGACCACCACCTGCTTGCCTTCGGCCTTGGCCAGGCTCAGCTCTTTCCAGATGTTTTCCGAAGCCATGGCGCTGCCGCCCGGAGAGTTGACGCGCAGCACGATGGCCTTGATGTTGTCGTCCCGGCGGATTTGCTGAAGGTACTCGGTATATTTTTCGTCTCCGACGCTTCCCGGGGCACCCTTGCCGTCGACGATGGTGCCCTCGGCATAAATGACGGCGATTTTGTCCTTTACCCGGTAATTTTTGCTGCCCGGGTTGGAAAGGTTATAGTCTTCCAGGCTGGCCATGGGGACTTTCTCCTCTCCGTCCAGGCCGAGGCGGCCCCGCAATTCATTCAGCGCGTCTTCCCGGTGGGCCACCTTGTCGGCCAGGCCCGCGTTCACAGCAGCCTGAGGGTCCATGCCGACATATTCCACCGCCAGTTGATGCAACTGGCCGGTACTGAGGTTGCGGGAAGCGCTGATGTCCTCCAGGAAGGATGCATAGATGTCGTCCAGGTATTCCCGGATTTGCATGCGGTTTTCGTCGCTCATCTTGTTGAGGCGGTAGGGCTCGCTGGCGCCTTTGAACTTGCCGGCGTAGTACACCTGCATCTCCACCCCGACTTTATCCAGCATATCTTTGAAGAAGGGAACCTGAGCGGCAAACCCCCGGAAGTCGATCATGCCGAGCGGGTTTACCATGATCTGGTCGGCGGCGCTGGCGAGGTAGTAGGCGCCCTGGGAGTAGTATTTGGAATACGCGATGATGAATTTACCTTCTGATTTGAAGTCTTCCAGCGCCTCGCGGACGGCGGCTGTGGTGGAAACTCCTCCGCTGGCCAGCCCGTCAACCTCCAGGAAGATGCCTTTGATATTGTCATCCTTTTTGGCCCTTTCCAGGGTGTTGATCATTTCGTTGAGGCCAATGATCTTTCTGTTTTTGAGGTCGAACGGGTCGAGTTCCAGATTGTTGGTTTGCTCGGGGATGGGGTTGTCAAAAGTGAGGTGGAGAACGGTATTCGGCTTCACGGCTTTGGGCTTTTCTGCCTGCTGGGCAACCCGGGCGATTACCAGGCCGCTAATGCCCATGATCAGGAAGAATGCCAGAAAAATGCCGAGACAAGAAGCGAGTAAGAACTTGAAAAATTGTCCCATTTTGCGTGTTTATTTTTTTGTGCTGCAAAAGTACCCCAACCGGGGCGGAAATAGCAAAAAATTAGATGAAAGCGGCTTTTCCGGGGAACAACGCCGGCTCATTCGCACTACGGAGATAACAGCGCTTCCGGAGATTTGTTTCCGGACAGCAAGAAGGGCAAAGGCCGGGATTGTTAACCGATGAACAAATAAACCATAATTTGCCGGGCTGTTGCCGTCTTTTTGAAAAGAAGCCCCTAATTTTATGCTGATTTCAATTCAATTTCATGAACAGGAAAAAAGATGTGTTATCAGATTGGAAACTTGCAGCCTTCGTCATCATGCTGGCAGCCCCTCTGGCTATGGCTGCCCAGCCGCTGGAGGTGAACAACGCTCCCCCCATCACCCCGAACAACCTGATCACCAACGTCTTCCTGGGCGAAGGGGTAGAAGTCCTGGACGTCCAGTTTGAAGGTTCGGCCGCTGCGGTTGGTTTGTTTCAGAACGGAGAAGACGAGATCGGCCTGAGCCGGGGCATCGTCATGTCCACCGGTTTCGCTTCCGCTTCTCCCGGGCGGATCGGCGTGGATTCTCCGGGCGCCGCCCAGTCCAGCGAGGTGGTTTCCGGCTCTACGCCCGACCCGGATATGGAACTGCTCTCCAGCACCGGAGATATCAACGACCTGGTAGCCTACACCATCACTTTTGTGCCCATTTCGGATACGCTCCGGTTCCGCTATGTTTTTGCCTCCGAGGAATATCCCGAGTATGTATGCTCGGAATTCAACGACGTCTTTGGCTTTTTCATCAGCGGGCCGGGCATCAACGGCCCGTTTTCCAACAATGCCCAGAATATAGCCCTCATCCCGGAAACTAATTTGCCGGTGACGATCAATAATGTAAACCCGGGAATGGCCGGCGCCAACGGCGCCCCCGAGAATTGCGTGCCTCCCAATGGCTCTCTGGATTTTGCCCAATATTACAACAACAACAACGGAAGCTCCGGCCGGCCGGTTTTTGATGGGTTTACCAATGTTTTCACCGCAGAAGCAGTCGTCATACCCTGCAATACCTACACCATCCGCCTGGTGATCTGCGACGTGACCGACGAGCTTTTCGACTCCGGGGTTTTTCTCGAAGCCAAGAGCTTCGGCACCGGCTCCCTGAAGGTGGAAACGGCAACGGCCAGCCTCGACGGCTCGGTGGCCGAGGGTTGTACCCAGGGCGAATTGACCTTCTCCCTGCCCAAACCCGCCGAATCGGATTACTTCATCGACTACAACATCCTGGGAACGGCCGAGAACGGGGTAGATTACGCGTTCATTCCTCCCGGTTTGTTCATCCCTGCCGGCGACAGCGTCCTGGCCATTCCGGTCACCGCTTTTTATGATGGCGTGGATGAAGGGACAGAAACCCTGGTCGTTGACGTCCAGCTGGACCTCTGCAACCGGGATACGATCATCATCCCGATCCGGGAAAGGGTTCTGATCGCCCCCAACCTGCGGCCCGATACTTCCGTCTGCCGGGGAGATACCGTTGCATTGAACGGCCGGGTTGACGTACCCATTCCGCCTCCCCGCACTTTCTACAATGAAGACACGCTGGTTGTCAGCCCCCACAATGTGACGCTTTATTCTGATATCGAGGTGTTCGGAGTGCTGCCCGCCACCCTCGGGCCGGGCGTGATCCGCTCTGTCTGTATCGAGGATTTGCGGACCACCTGGGTAGACGACCTGCGCATCTTCCTGATCGCGCCCGGCGGGCAGTTCATGGAACTGGTCACCGACATCGGCAATTCCGGCGACAACTTTGCCGGCACCTGCTTTACGCCGCTGGCCACTACGCGGATCACCAGCGTGACGGCAGCGGATCAGCCATTCACCGGGGCTTTCGCTCCCGAAGGGTTCTGGGAAGACCTCTACGGCGAGGACAGCCCCACTAACGGTACCTGGCGTTTGGCACTGCTCGACAAGTTCGCCGCCGATGTGCCGGTCCTGAACCGCTGGTCGATTACCTTTACGCCTCTTTATGAAATCGGCTACGCCTGGCAGCCTGCGGCCGGCCTGAGCTGCCCGGATTGCCCCGATCCTGCTGCCGCCCCGGATACGACTGCTTCCTACGTTATCACGGCCACCGACTCCTATGGCTGCGCATCATACGACACGGTAACCCTGGAGGTTTTGCCGGCGCTCGAAGCTCCGGAACTGGTTTGCGCCGCTGTGACCGCCAGCAGCATCACCGTGAGCTGGGACGGCGTGCCCGGCGCCACTGGTTATGAGGTAAATATCGACAGCGCCGGCTGGATGCCCGCCAATGGCGCCACCGAGCATACTGTGGATAGCCTGTTTCTGGCCACCACCGTCCGGTTTCAGGTGCGGGCGCTGGGGCCTTGCGAAAATACTTCCGCTGTTATCGAATGTGCCACGCCGGACTGTACGCCGCCGGTGCCCCAGGTAGCCTCTGTGGCCGATGTTTCCTGCTTTGGCGGCGCCGACGGCAGCCTCACGCTGACGGCTAGCGGTGGAACGGCCCCCTACCAGTTTATCCTCAATAACCAAATCAATACCACGGGAATATTTGACAGCCTGGCCGCCGGCGCCTATTGGGCGCAGGTTGTCGACGACGCCGGCTGCCCGGCTTCCGTTCAGGTAGTAATTGATCAGCCGCCGCCCCTGCCGGCTACCCTGAGTACGGATTCCGTAAGTTGCAACGGGCGGGCCGACGGAAGGGCAGCGCTGGAAATTACCGGTGGCAATGGCCCCTTCGCTTTCAGCTGGAGCAACGGCCAGGCGGACTCCGTCGCAACCGGCCTGGCAGCCGGTGCCTACCAGTTGACAGTGACGGACGCCAGTGGCTGTGCGTATTCCTACGAGGCCCGGGTCGGCGAGCCGGAAACGCTGTTGCTCACAGTGGAAACGGACTCTGCCCGCTGCGCTGGCGCCGCCAACGGCATGGCTACGGCGATCCCTTCCGGAGGGTCGGGATTATATGGTTTTGATTTTGGCCCCGGCGCTATTATCGGCACTGTCCCCAACCGGGCCGTGGGCCTGGCTGCCGGCAATTATGAAGTAACCGTCACCGACGGCAACGGCTGTGAAACGGTGGCCGGCTACCTCATTGAGGAACCGCCTGCCCTGCAGGTTCAACTTATGGTGATGGATGCCCTGTGCGCCGACAGCGCCAGTGCCATGGTCTTGGCATCAGTAGCCGGCGGCACGGGCGGTTACGCCTACACCTGGCTGGATGCCGGGACGGATACGGTAGGCCAGTCCGCCGTCCTGTCCGGCGTGCCGGCTGGCCTGTATTTTGTCAAAATAACTGATGCAAATAATTGCCTCCTGGTTGAAGAGGCCGTTCCCGGCGAACCGCCGCCGCTGGATTATATGCTGGACGTTCAACCTGCCAGTTGCTCCGGCGGAGCGGATGGCAGCGCCAGCCTGCAGGTATCCGGCGGCGCTCCCGGTTATTTGTACAACTGGAGCGATACCGGAGACGGCCCGGCAACCCGCGACGGGCTGCCCGCCGGCAATTACACGGTCACCGTGACTGATGAGAATGCCTGTACGCTGGAAATAGAGGTCGCGGTGGGCAGCCCCCCGGCTATTGGCCTCAGCTTTTCTACTCAGCCCACCTCCTGTCCGGGCAACGCTGATGGCCAGGCCACGGTAACCGCCGGCGGCGGGGTGCCCCCTTATTCCTATTCCTGGGCGGGCGGGCAGTCAACGCCCACCGCCGCCGGCCTGGCCGCCGGGGCTGCCCCGGTAACAGTGACGGATATGAACGGCTGCGAAGCCTACGGAACGGCTATGGTAGAGGAAGCGCCGGCCATCAACGTAGCATTGGAAAGTAGCGAGCCGCTCTGCCATGGCGACAACAGCGGGGCCGCCACGGCGGTCGCGCAGGGTGGGGCAGGGGCGTTCACGTACCTATGGAGCAACGGGCAAACGGCCGCCACCGCTACGGGCCTCGGGGCTGGCGCCCACGCCGTTACGGTCACCGACGGGAACGGTTGTGCGGCTACGGCTTCCCTGGAGCTGGAGGGGCCCGCGCCGCTGTCCGGCACGATAACTACCGTTGATGCTACCTGTGAGCCTGCCCCCGGCGGTTCGGCTACAGCACTAATACAGGGAGGCACTCCCCCGTATAGTTATGCCTGGAGTGACGGACAGAACCAACCCTCCGCCACAAACCTGGCGATGGGCGCCTATACGCTGACCGTTACCGACGCCAACGGTTGTGTCCTGGCAGATACGGCTGAAGTCGGCGGCATTCCGGCGATCAGCCTCCAGTTGGAAGGGCGGGATGTCAGTTGCAACGGTGGCGCCGACGGAGCGGTAGCTACAGCAGTGGAAGGAGGCGTGGGCAGCTACGCCTTCCGTTGGAGCAACGGCTCTTCGGGGGCGCAGGCCGTCGGCCTTGTTGCGGGAACATACGCCGTAACCGTTTCGGATGGAATTGGCTGTACTGCTACGGGTTCCCTCCTGATCGGCGAGCCGCCCGCCCTTGCCCTGGAAACGTGGGAAGGGAGGGTATCCTGTGCCGGCGACCGCGACGGGAGCATATCTGTTGCCATTGAGGGCGGGACGCCGCCCTACAACATTTTGTGGAATACGGGAGATACCGCCCCGGCCGCTGCCGGGCTGGGCGTGGGCGCCTATTTCGTAACGGTGACGGACGCCAACGGCTGCCGGGCCAGCCAGGAAACGAAGGTTGTGGAGTTCAGCCCCATTGAAATTTCGGCAGAAACCGAGGAAGCGCGTTGTTTCGGCCAGGCCAATGGCTCGGCGGCAGTCCGCGCCAGCGGAGGGATGCCGCCCTATTCCTTCAGTTGGCCGGACGGAACAACCGGCCCGGCCCTGGACGATGCCCCTGCGGGTACCTATATACTGTCGGTCACCGATGCCGCGGGATGCGAAGTGACGGAAGAAATCGCGGTCGGGCAGCCCGATGCTCCTTTGGGCGCGGCAATCAACCCGGCGGATGCCAGTTGCTTTGGACGGGCGGACGGGCGCCTGGAAATTCTCCCCTCCGGCGGCACCCCCCCTTACCGCTACAGCCTGGATGGAAGCTTTTTCTCCGGCAACAATACCTTTATCGGGCTGGCGCCCGGCAGCTACCCGGTGCGCGTTCGGGATGCCAGGGAGTGTTTATTTCTGGCTGGCCTGGCAACGGTAGGCGAACCGGCGCCAATCGATGTCGGCCTGGGGGACACCCGGGCGGCGGCCTATGGCGAATCCATCCGCCTGCAGCCGGCGGTCGCCGGCGGGGTGGGGGAGTTGGCCTTTTCCTGGCAACCGGCGGACTCCAGCCTCCTGAGCTGCCTGGACTGCCGCGAACCATGGGTTGTGGTTACTTATCAGGCCAGCATTAAGGTAACCGTTACGGACGAAAACGGGTGTTCCGGCGAGGACATCGCGACGGTCTACCCCCGGAAGGAGCGGCCGGTTTTTGTGCCATCCGGCTTTTCGCCCAACGGCGACGGCAACAATGACCGCCTCCTGGTTCACGCCCGGGAAAATCTCGATGCGCAGGTCCTGTATTTCAGGGTATTCGACCGCTGGGGCGAGTTGCTCCACGAGGCAAACCAATTCGGGCCCAATGACGAAAATGCCGGCTGGAACGGATCATTCCGGGGGCAGCCGGCGCCGGGCGGCGTTTACATCTGGCACCTCGGCGTAGAATTCGCCGACGGCAACCGGGAAGAATTTTCCGGGCATACTACTTTAATTCGGTAATTTGCACTTCTTGTAAAAAATAAAAGAAAACCATGATGCTTCGCCCCTTTCTTGTCCTTGGATCTCTTATCTTTTTAGCAGCCTGCGGCCAAACCCCGCAACAAGCCGATGCAACAGAAACGGCTGGCGAAAAAGACCCGGTTGCCGAGCGGGCCGGGTATGCCATCGTCATCCACGGCGGCGCCGGCACCATTTTGAAGGAAAATATGACCCCTGAAAGGGAAAAAGCCTATATGGATGCACTGAACGCCGCCCTGGATATCGGCGAAGGCATCCTGGAAAAGGGTGGCAGCAGCATGGATGCGGTAGAACAAACGGTCGTTTTCCTGGAAAATTCCCCTTTATTCAATGCCGGCAAAGGCTCGGTTTTCACCCATGAAGGCAAGAACGAGCTGGACGCCTCCTTTATGGACGGCGCTACCCGCAATGCCGGCGCGGTGGGTGGGGTGACGGTCGTGAAGAACCCCATCCGGGCAGCGCGGGCGGTGATGGAGCAGTCCGTTCACGTCCTGCTCACCGGCAAGGGCGCCGAGCAGTTTGCCGAAGAACAGGGCCTGGAGATCGTGGACCCGGAATATTTTTACACGGAAGATCGCTGGCAATCCCTGCAGCGCGCCAAAGCTGCCGAAGAGCAACCCACCGGCGCTTTATCCTCCAACCCTGACCACAAATTCGGCACCGTCGGCTGCGTCGCGCTGGACAAAGCCGGCAACATCGCCGCCGGCACCTCTACCGGCGGCATGACCAACAAACGTTACAACCGCTTCGGCGATGTGCCGGTCATCGGCGCCGGCACCTATGCCAACAACGCCACATGTGGCGTGTCCTGCACCGGCCATGGCGAGTACTTCATCCGCTATGCCGTCGCCTATGACATTTCTGCCCTGATGGAATACAAAGGCCTGAGCCTGGAGGAAGCCACCCGCCATGTGATCCATGAGAAACTCGTTGAGGCCGGCGGCAGCGGCGGGCTGATCGCGGTAGATAAGCTGGGCAATGTGTCGCTGGAGTTCAATTCGCCGGGCATGTACCGGGGGTATGCCCGGCCGGGGGAGCGGGAAGTGGGGATTTACGGGGAGAAGTGAGGACGGCGTATCGTGGCGCGATCATCCTGATCGCTGGCCCAATGACCTGGGAAGTCAACTGAAAACAGCAATATATACTGACGCATGGCAGGTTTTGTCGACTACAAAACCCGCCGGGTCAGTATATACTGGCATCGCTGGTTTTGCTCCTGACAAAACCACGCGTTCGCCAGTATAATTCCTGG